>NZ_JACJEF010000012.1:0-135210 GCF_014163935.1 Pseudoalteromonas sp. SR41-7
ACGAAACAGCGCCGATGATAGTGTAGCATTTGCTATGTGAAAGTAGGACATTACCAGGCTTCAAATTGTAGAGACCCGTTACAGCAATGTGACGGGTTTTTTGCTTTCTGGGATTTAGTAAATAGCCAAGAGCCCATCCCGAACTCAGTAGTGAAACCAAACAGCTCGAAGGCGAGCCCCGGCCAACGATAGTGTAGCATTTGCTATGTGACTTTCTACCGCTGTGGGCACTACGACATCACAAGGCTTAAAATTGTAGAGAGCATGACTAGAAATAGTCGGTTTTTTTACGTCTGCAGAAAATGAAATGTGCGAATTAACACACTCATAGCAACACCATCACGTAGGTCGGGCGAGCACAGCGACTCCCGACGTTAAAATCACATTATAGTGTTCTTATTTCACGAGCTGGATTACCCGCTACTACGGTATTAGCCATTACATTTTTAGTAACCACAGCACCCGCACCCACAATACTATTTTCGCCTATATTAACTCCAGCAAGAATAATAGCGCCTGCGCCAATCCATACGTTATTGCCTAACGCGATAGGTGCTGCAAAGTTTTCCTTATTAAGCCTTTCTGCTGGATTAGTAGCATGTGACACAGCTAAAAGCTGAACGTTCGGGCCTATTAAGCAGTCATCACCTATGGTGATTGAGTAATTGGCTAATGGCGAATCTAGGAGTGTGCAATTAATATTTATAAAAGTACGATCACCAATAACTATTTGATTGCCATAATCGCAATGAAACCCTGACTCTATAATTACCCCTTCACCGCATTGCAAAAACAATTCTTTAATACGCTTTAAATTACCTTTACTCGGGCTTTTATTAAATAGGCGGCATATCTCACCAGTTTGTTTGCGTAGAGCTAAAAGCGTTTTATCTAAGCTGTTAAATACTTGCATTAAGGGTTCTTTGATTAGTTAAGTGATACTACGACTATTTTACCTTTATTATTACTGAAGAAAGCTGCTTTATTTTTACTCATTCACTTGCCATTTAGGTTGTTTCGTTTAAAATCGCATAACTTTCGAAATGAAACTTAATTCACGAGCTTTATGACTAAACGAAACACACAGCAGCGTCGTCACAATATACTGGTTCAAGTTAATGAATTAGGTGAAGTAGCCGTTGAAAAGTTAGCACAGCAGTTTCAAACATCTGAAGTAACCATTCGAAAAGATTTAACCGCGCTTGAAAAAAGTGGCTTATTGCTGCGCCGTTACGGCGGTGCTATTGCTCTGCCTAAAGAAATTGTTAGCGATGAAATAGATTCAAAGCGCAAAGTCGCAATAGCTAAGGCTGCAGCAAAACTTATAAAAGATCATAACCGCATTATTATTGATAGCGGGCGTACTACTGCTGCGATGATCCCCGAGCTTGCTGATAAGCGTGGGCTAGTTGTAATGACAAACGCAATTAAAGTAGCGAGTCGTTTATTAGCACTTGAGAACGAGCCAACACTTTTGATGACCGGTGGGACGTGGGATCCGCATTCTGAGTCGTTTCAGGGGCAAGTAGCTGAAAATGTTCTATGCTCTTACGACTTTGATCAGCTCTTTATTGGTGCGGATGGTATAGATGTAAAACGTGGCACAACAACCTTTAATGAGTTAGTTGGTTTGAGCCAAGTAATGGCAAAAGCGGCTCGTGAAGTAATTGTAATGGTTGAATCAGATAAGATTGGCCGAAAAATACCAAATTTAGAATTACCGTGGAAAATAGTAACCACATTAATAACCGACAATGGCTTAGCAGATGAAAAGCGCAAAGCAATTGAGGCGTGTGGTGTAAAACTAATTTGCGCTGAATTTATTGAGTAGCCACAAAGTGGTAAATATACAAGATTATTGGAGAGATTATGTGTGGAATAGTTGGGGCAGTTGCAGAACGTCCAGTAAATAGAATACTGATTGAAGGGCTGAAGCGACTTGAATACCGTGGCTACGACTCTGCCGGTGTAGCACTACTAGAAGGCTCTACGCTAAATACTGTAAAAGCAGTAGGTAAAGTAGTTAACGTAGAAGCAGCTCTAGAAAAAGCAGGTGTTAGCGGTCATACAGGTATTGCACATACGCGCTGGGCAACACATGGTAGCGTTACAGAAGCAAATGCACACCCACATGTATCAAACAACCAGTTAGCACTTGTGCACAACGGTATTATTGAAAACCACGCAAGCTTACGCGCATCGCTTAAAGAAGAAGGCTACGAGTTTCTATCTGAAACCGATACCGAAGTAATGGTGCACTTAATTCATAAGCTTCGTAAGCAGCACACTAGTTTACTTACAGCAGTACAAGCTGCTGTTAAACAGTTTGAAGGCGCTTTTGGTACAGTTGTATTTGATAAAGCGAACGACAACGAAATCATTGTAGCGCGCTCAGGTAGCCCTCTTGTTATTGGTTTAGGCCTTGGCGAAAACTTTATAGCTTCTGATCAGTTAGCACTATTACCTGTTACTCGTAGCTTCATCTTTTTAGAAGAAGGCGATGTAGCGCGTATTACACGTGACACAGTAGAAATTTTTGATGAAAATGGCGACGCTGTAGAGCGTGAAGTGATTGAGTCAAACATTACACAAGATGCATCAGGCAAAGGCGACTACCGCCACTACATGCTAAAAGAAATCTACGAGCAACCACTTGCGGTACGTAATACCCTTGAAGGGCGTTTAAACGACGACCGCGTAGCAATTGATGCCTTTGGCGAAAGCGCTCAGCAAATATTTAAAGACGTAAAACACGTGCAAATTATTGCCTGTGGTACGTCTTACCATTCAGGTATGGTTGCACGTTATTGGCTTGAGCAATTTGCAGGCGTTAGCTGTAATGTAGAAATAGCTTCTGAATTTAGATACCGTCAGTCGTTTGTTCATGAAAATAGCTTACTTGTTACTATTTCTCAATCGGGTGAAACTGCCGATACGCTAGCTGCATTACGCCTAGCTAAAGAGCAAGGTTACATGGCCTCAATGACCATTTGTAATGTACCTGGTTCATCGCTTGTACGCGAATCAGACCTAGCCTTTATGACTAAAGCTGGCGCTGAAATAGGCGTGGCTTCTACTAAAGCATTTACAACGCAATTAGTTGGTTTGTTAATGCTTACTGCGTCTATAGCTCAAGAAAAACAGCTTGATCAAAGTGCTATTGTTAATGCTATAAAAGTACTACCTGCTAAGCTTGAAGAAACATTACTGCTTGCAGATGGCATTGCAGACCTTGCAGAAGAATTTGCCGACAAGCATCACTCACTGTTTTTAGGTCGTGGCTCACAATATCCAATCGCAATGGAAGGTGCGCTTAAGCTTAAAGAGATTTCGTACATTCACGCAGAAGCCTACGCAGCGGGCGAGCTAAAACATGGGCCACTTGCGCTTATAGATGCCGACATGCCAATTATTGTTGTAGCACCAAACAATGAGCTATTAGAAAAGCTTAAATCAAACGTAGAAGAAGTACGTGCACGTGGCGGCATTATTTACGTATTCGCAGATAAAGATTCACACTTTGAGTCAGACGACACAATGCGTGTTATCAACGTAAACCACACTGACGACATTATTGCGCCAATTGTTTACACACTGCCATTACAGTTACTGTCGTACTACGTAGCAGTAATTAAAGGTACCGACGTTGACCAACCACGTAATTTAGCTAAATCAGTTACTGTTGAGTAAAATCAATAGGTTGGTAATTACCTGTTAAAGATAAAAGGCGCTCAATGCGCCTTTTTTTGTACCTCAAAGCCTGTTAGATTAAATAACACACTATTTTCTAAAGGATTAGCTATGCGTTTATTCACTGCTATTTTTATATGTAGCTTATTTATAGTTTCTAATAACACACTTGCAGAGCCTGATTTAAAACAGCAAACCATTAGCTATAAGCAACAAACGCATACTATCAATTCAGTAATTTTAAATGAGCTACGTACCGTTGTAGTTCAACTTCCAAAGAGTTACCAAGCTAATCCAAACAAAGTTTATCCAGTTATTTATCGCCTAGATGGCGCGGGTAACATACCGCTTATAAGTGCTGTAATGGATCGACTGCAAAATAATAATCTTGCGCCTGAGGTTATTATTGTCGCTATTGAAAACACCAATCGCTTAAGAGATTTATACCCCACAGTTAATAAAGAGCCACAAGGCCCGGTAGGTGAAGGTGGTGGTGCAGCAAGGTTTTTAGCATTTATTGAGCAAGAGCTTATGCCCTTAATTAATAAAAACTATCGTACGCATAACTTTAATGTGATTGCTGGGGGCTCAGCAGCAGGCGTGTTTGCACTTTATACTATGCAAGCTAACCCTGAGCTTTTCCAAGCGCATATTGCTTACAGCCCTGCCGTTTGGTGGAACTATGGCGCATCGGTAAAAAGTACAAAATCGTTTATAGCTAAAACAAAAGACCTGAATAACTACGTTTATATCAATATTGGCGAAGAAGCCGGCATAATGCGTGAAAGATACGATGAATTACAGCAATCACTGCAATCGCATAAAGTGCGAGAGCTACGCTTCTTTAGTAATGCGTTTGACGGTGTCTCGCATAACCTGACTTCCGTTGCTGGTGCATTTAATGCCTATCACAACTTATTTTTGCCTAAACAAATGCCCATAAGTGATTTAACTGACGATGTAGCCTCTATTGATGCTTATTATCAAAACTTATCTCAACAATGGGGCGAGCAGGTTGCGCCACCAGACCGCGCTGTTAGATCACTCGGTTATAACTTAACGGGCAGCAAGCAGTTTACCCGCGCTATAGAGGTGTTTAAGTACAATATAAAAAACTACCCAAAATCAGTCGATGCGCTTTCAGCCTTATCTTATGGCTATGAAATGCAGGGGGATACTCGTCAAGCGCTTGAAAATATGGAATCTGCTCTAGCAATTGCAGATGACTCATACCCTTATATAAATTACTTAAAAGAAACAAAAGCTAGACTACAAATAGCTTTAGGCAAAGACGAAACATAACCACTTTTTAATCCAACTCGATTGTTATATATTTAAAGAGAAAAGGGAGTAACAGCTTTTCTCTTTTTCTAAAACCACATTAAAATCACTAACCCCTACTTAACGGGTAATAAATACGCTAAAATTGCAGGCTATTTTAGTAATGAGCCCGCAAATTTTATGACCTCAGCCGCAAATCCTAGTAATTTCAACGATCTTGGCCTAATTCCAGAGCTAATTGCTCGATTGTCTGATCTTGAATACACACAACCTACACCTATTCAGGCACAAGCAATTCCGAGTATTTTGACGGGAAGTGACTTAATTGCGGGGGCAAATACTGGCTCAGGTAAAACAGCGACGTTTGCTTTACCTATGCTACAAACCCTATTTTTAGAGCAGGGCGCTAAAAATACTGCCAGCAAAGGTAACTTTGTTACTGGGCTTATTTTGGTACCTACTCGCGAGCTTGCAACGCAGGTGGCCGATAGCGTTAAATCGTATTCTGCTAACTTTAATGGCGCAATTAAAACGGTGGCCGTGTTTGGTGGTGTGTCGGTTAATACACAAATGCAGGCACTGCGCGGCGGCGCCGATATTATTGTTGCAACGCCAGGTCGTTTGCTTGATTTAATCTCAAGCAATGCTATTAAGCTCGATAAAGTGACGACCTTAGTGCTTGATGAAGCCGACCGTATGCTAAGCCTTGGCTTTACCGAAGAGCTGGCTGATCTTTTAGCGTTAATGCCTGCTAAAAAACAAACCATGTTGTTTTCAGCGACCTTCCCAGAGCAAGTTAAGCTATTAACGCAAGAGCTTTTAAACGAGCCAGTTGAAATACAAGTTCAAAGCAAAGACGAAAGCACCTTAGTACAACGTGTTTTTACGGTTAATAAAGGCGAAAAAACCACGGTTTTAGCGCATTTAATTAAAACACATAAATGGCGCCAAGCATTGATTTTTGTGAACGCGAAAAAAGACTGTGAGCACCTAGCGGCTAAGCTTGAAAAACGCGGTGTTAACGCACAAGTTTTCCATGGTGATAAAGGCCAAAGTGAGCGTACTCGCGTAATAGAAAAATTTAAAGCTGGCGAAATCGAAGTACTTATAGCCACCGATATTGCTGCACGTGGTTTAGATATTGAAAAGCTGCCAGTGGTAATAAACTTTAATCTACCACGAAGCCCTTCTGATTATATGCACCGTATTGGTCGAAGCGGCCGTGCTGGTGAAGTAGGCTTAGCACTTTCATTGGTTGATTATGAAGATTTGCATCACTTTAAAATAATCGAGAAGAAAAACAAACTACGCCTAGAGCGTGAAGAAGTAACCGGTTTTGCTGTAAACCAAGCTAATCTTGATGCTGCCGAGGCGCTTAAAAATGAAAAGCCAATGGCAAAACCAGAAGGCACAGGCAAGAAAAAGAAAAAAAATAAAGCCGATGATATAGATGATGTATGGAGTGGCTGGCGCCGTAAGTAACAATAGAGCTAAATAAATAGCTGTAAAAAACCCGTAATTAGTAGACCTAATTACGGGTTTTTTGTTTTGTGGCTTTAACTTAAAGCGTTAGTTTTAAATTAATGGTCGTGATCTTCATCTTCTATTTCTTGTGCAATCCCTAACCAGGTAATGCTTGCAGTTGGAAAAGTAAGCTCAACCTCACTTTCAATTTCCAAGTCTTCTAAGTGAACTTGTACAATATGTTGAGCAATAGGGTCGGCTACATAAGCAAACTGACCATTTTGTGCCACTGTCATGCTAAAACTCATGCCTTCAGGCATTGTAGTTACGTCTTCTTGTGTAATATCAACTTGGCCTTCAAGCTCCCAATGCATTTCGCCATCATGGTCGTGTGTGCTAAATACATTTAAAAAGCCTAAGTTGTCTAATATTAAAAAGTGCTCGCCATGGGCAGAAAAAGAGTACGACACAGCACTTGCGCCATCGGCTAGTTGCCATTCTAGTTCTTCCATTTGTGCTGTTGCTGGGTTAATAGTTACAATTACGGCTTCGCCGCCACCATGGCCAGATGCTACGCCAATAAAGGTCTCGCTATCTTCGTGGCCATAAATACTACCAATGCGTAAATCGCCAACGGCTGCAATGTTCGCTATTTTTTCAGCTTCATATTCATCATCTTGCTGGTGGGCTAATAACACACCATCGCTACAGCCAAATACTACATAATCGTGGTTTTGTGCCGCGCCGTGTAAATCAGGACACGTAACTTCTAAGGTTTGTTCTAGCTCATATTCACCATCATGAAAATGATAAACACCTACTTGGTCTGGCAGTACTTTAGCAACCGATGTGCTTTCGCTGTCATCACGGCGAAGTGTTGATAATAAATGCTCACCGCGAGGCTCTGCTACACCGTGCATATTAATATCGTAGCTAATACCCGGTAGCGTTGCTGTTGCGCTGGTTATGTCGTTATCTGTTAATACTTCAACAGAGGCAACCGTGCCTGAGTCTGCATCACCATCATAAAAAACAGCTAATTGGCCGTCATGTTTTACAAGGTGAGTAGGGCGGCTGCCACTTGTTAGCTCATAACTGCTAGCTGCTGGGCTTTGCTCATAGTCGTGTAAATGCTCGCCATGGTCTTCACGCCATAAACCACCATCAATAAAGCCTAAGTAATCTTGTGCGCGGCTTGCAATAACGGCATAACGAAAATCAGGTGATGACGACAGTGTGTTTGAATCATTCGTAAGGGTAAATGTTTCAAGTAAAGCGTTGTCATCTAGGTCATAAAAGCTGGCTTCGTTGCTATCGCCTGCAAGCACAGCCAATCTGCCTAATGAGTCAATTGTGTAGCCATCATCATGGTCGTGATCATCATCGTCATGATCGTGCTCGTCCTCTACAACAATGGGATCTTTTTCTACAATATTGGTCTCTGCATCGCCACAGGCTGTAATAAATGTAGTGCTAATAGCCAGTGCAATAAGCTTTAATTTGTATAGTTTTTTCATGTTTATTTCCTTTAATTATAATTTTTTAATGCTTAAAAATAACCGCGAATGCCTAGCGCAAAGCTACGCCCTGGACGTGGTGCTATATCTTTTACAAACGAGCTGTGCACGCGTGCTTCTGTATCTGTTAAGTTTGTTCCTCGTAGGTAAACAGACATATCTTGGTTTAATACTGAAAGGTCGTAAGAGATGCTTGCATCAACCAATGTGTAGCTGTCTGTTGTTGTTTCTTGTGGGGCTGTGCGGTCTTGCTTTTGATAGCGAGTTACGTGAATATGCGCACTTAATTTATCTGTTTGATAGCTTAACTCGCTACCAAAACGAAGTGGTGGAGTGCGGGGTAAATCGCCGCCGTCTTTAAGGCGTGCACGAACGTAATCTGAGAATAAATCTACTTTAAATTCATCGGTTAATTGCCACGCAATTTGCGCTTCAAACCCGTGTAAAATTACGTCGTCTGTTTTAAATAAATAAACCGGCAGTTCTGATGAATGGTCGTGTTCGTCAGCGCCTTCTTCTTCATCGCCATGGTCGTGGCCACTTTCAGCGAATAAACCGGTGTCTATTTGGTAATAGTAATTATCTACTTGGTTGTAAAAGGCATTTAAAATAAAGCCAACATCACCTTGGGTTTTACGCAGGGTTAAATCGATATTATTGGCAGTTTCTAGGTCAATTGTTTGACTAGATAAACCCAAATGGCCATCTTCATCTAAATCAAATAGTGCGCCTACTTCGTAAGTTCCAGTACCAATATGCGGCCCAAACGATAACAACTCAGAGGCAGAAGGTGCGCGTTCAGAGCGCGACACAGAAAGGCCTAAATTATAGTTAGATGTAAAATCCCATACTACCCCTGCCGATAAACTGACTGGCGTAAATTCATGCTCTACATCAAATACGCGAGTGGTTTCTGTGCTTTCTTCGTGGCCATGATCATGCTCGTCGGCTTCATCGTGTGCGTGAGCGTCAATATTTGGCAGCAATACGTCGCCTGCTTCAATGGTTACACGCTCAATACGCCCACCTAACTGCACTAAAAAATCACCAAAGTGCCTTTCTTCCATTAGCGCTACAGCAAAGCTTTCGGTTTCTGATGGAGGAGTAAAGGCCTCTTCACCTTGTGCTTCAACATCGCTTTGTTTGTAATGAAAACTAATGCCGCCATTCCACTCGCTAAATTGGTTATGCAGCAGGTCTATGCGTAACTCATTTGTTTCGTTTTTAAAGGTAGTGCCAACAGCGCCACCTTCAATTTCAGCGTGTTCGTAGCCAGTGTGGCCAACGCGCAGGTTTACTTTGTTTAGCCATTTATTATCTAGGTTGTACTCACCTAATAATTGCACTTTAGTTTGCTCTAAATCAGCAAATACGCTCTCTTCTTCGTCGCTGTGTTCTTCCTCTTCTTCATCGCCGTGCGTATGGCCCGGAATACCGTATTGACGATTAAATTGCTCTACCGCTATGCCAATAAAGCCGTTATCCATTAAATAGCTAGCGCCAACAGTAAAACCGTCAGACTCTTCATTGCTGTTTTCAACAGTGTAATCGCCATGATGCTCTTCACCGTTGCTATCTATATCGGCAGCTACAGGTACCTCATAGTCGTCGGCTTCACGCCAAAATGCATCGGCATAAAAAGCAAATGAATCGGTACCTGTGGTGGCATTAAAAGAGGCCACTTTTTGGTTATCAACCGAGTTATGTTCTACGTTCCACTCGCCGCGTGTTGTGCTATCGGTTGGTACGCGGTTATCTACCACATTAACCACACCGCCAATCGCGCCGCTGCCATAAAACAATGTTGCTGGGCCGCGTAATACTTCAATTTGGTGTGCGGTAGACGCCTCTGATGCAACAGAGTGATCGGGGCCAACGCGCGACACATCACTTACATCAAGGCCATTTTGAGTAATAAGTACACGAGGGCCGCTTAAACCACGAATAATAGGTGTGCTGGCTACCTTCCCGTGAAAGTTAGTATTAACGCCTGGAAGTTTTTCAAGGCTGTCGCCAAGGGTTGCAGCTTGTTGTCGTCTTAGTTGTTCGCCAGATAAAACACTAACAGGCGACGCAGATTCCATTGCCGACATATGAATAGGGGTTGCTTCAATATCAATAACTTCAATAGGCGAGCGCTTTAAATTAAAAGTAACCGATTGGTTATCATCATTCGTTATTGTTATATCTAGATGGAGATGCGTATAACCAGGGGCTACAACATGTAGCTCTTTTAAGCCATTGTTTAGCTCTGCTATTACAAATTTACCGTTTTCATCGGTGGTTACTTTAAGGTCTGAGCCTTCAACTTCTACTGTTGCATTGGTAACTACTTTACCTTTGTTGTTTAAAACAACGCCCTCTATTGTGGATGCAAGCACACTTGCAGGTAATAAAGCTGCTATGAGAACAGCTAATTGTGATCTACGTTTCATTTGACTACCTTGGTGGATGTTATATTATATCAATTATGTGGGAAATGTTATAATGTATCAATAGTAATTAACTGTTGTTACTAAAATGTCTCTTTAAAAGTAACGCTTTTGAGTAGAGGCACTAATTTAGTAGAGGAAATAATGAAGTCGAGTCAAAGTGTTATGGATCGTATGGCGATTGGGTTATCGTTAATGTGTACAGTACATTGTTTTGCAACCCCGGTTATTTTAGCGCTATTGCCAAGCTTTGCTGTACTGCAAATAGATAGTGAACAATTTCATTTATGGATTCTTGCGGCGGTACTGCCAACAAGTTTATTGGCATTAAGCTTAGGCTGTAAAAAGCATAAGCGTTTACGTTATATGGCCTGCGGCGTTATTGGGTTAGCCTTTATGATATGTGCGGTATTGCTAGGGCATGAGGTTGCCGAAAAAGCGTTTACTTTGATTGGGTCGGCTTTTATTGCTGTAGCTCATTGGTTTAATTACCAACAATGCCTTAAACAAAATGACGATAACTGCCCGTGTTCAAGCACTGAAACTGATCAGGCAGCTTAGCGTTATCAGTGCTACAAACAGCTAACATGTAGCACTGCCTTTCAATATTTAACTTTGTTTTTTAATAGCCTAAAGCTAAAAGTGAGTTAAAGTTGTCATTCAATATCGATTATTACGCTTGGCTTAGGTTAATTAATATAAATGAATACTGCTTTAAAATACTTGCTGTTACTCTGCGCTTTAATGTGTTTTAAATTAAGCGCAAATATCCCGTACCAAATCCCTAGAAGTAGTGTTATTGAGTTAACTGAGCCTGCTACTAAACGGGTATATCCTGTTTTTATTCAGCTCACTAAGTCATATAAAAAGCATCCTGAAAAAATATATCCAGTTATTTATTTAACCGATGCACCGTATACGTTTCCTATTGTGGCGGGTGCTACACGGTTTCCTATGAATAGCGGCAATATGCAAGAGGCTATTATTGTGGCCATTAGCTACGAAAAAGGATCTAGAGGGTCTAATAGTCGAATTAGAGACTACACCCCAAATAAGGCTCAAAGCTGGAAAAAGCAAACCGGTAACGCTCAAAATCATGCGCTGTTTTTAAAAAATACTGTGCTGCCATTTATACAAAGTAACTACCGAGCAAGTAGCACACAAAAAACCTATATAGGTAATTCTTTAGGCGGGTTATTTGGTGCCACTATTTTATTTACGATGCCCGATTTATTTAACAATTATATTATTGGCAGCCCATCGGTTTGGTTTAACAGCAATGCAGTATTAGCGCTACAAGCACATAAGCCTAAAGTGCCTACAAAGGTTTATATATCGGTAGGGGCAAAGGAAACGCCAAGCTTTGGTGAAGGGCAAAATATGGTGGCAGGGGCAAAGCTATTAACGCAAAAAATTAATGCACTTAGCAGTGACAATATTGAATTAAAAAGCGTTGTTATTGAAGGGGCGAGCCATGCAACCGCATTTCCTACTACAGCAATACAAGGGCT
Organism: Pseudoalteromonas sp. SR41-7; assembly: GCF_014163935.1. Taxonomy (NCBI): domain Bacteria; kingdom Pseudomonadati; phylum Pseudomonadota; class Gammaproteobacteria; order Alteromonadales; family Pseudoalteromonadaceae; genus Pseudoalteromonas; species Pseudoalteromonas sp. SR41-7. The sequence continues at coordinate 11,896 of NZ_JACJEF010000012.1, forward strand.
TGATTGGGTGTTAGGTGAGCAATAAAGCGTTATTTTTATATTGATTCGTACTAGTATGTTTTATTAAAAAAATTTATAAGGAAATCATATGTCGGTTGAATTGTGGTCAGATGATAGGTTGAATCGAAAGCAAGAAGGACAATGGCTTGTTCAGTTTTTAACGAGTAAATACGCAGTATTAGAGGCTGAGCATAGTAAAAACTATGTATTAAATGTCAATGCAGAATGGGGCTTTGGTAAAACATATTTTATTAATAACCTCGCAGAAGAGCTAAAAGAAAAGAAGCATGTAGTTGTATGTTTTGATGCATGGAAAAATGATTTTTCTGAAAATGCTTTACTTAGTTTTATTGCTGAAATAAATGAAGAATTGACTAATCAAGGCTTACTTAGTGCGACCGATGGTAAATTAGCTGGTATTGCAAGAGCAATGAAAAACGCAGCACTTCCTTTACTCGGTGGCTTTTTTACTAAACAGCTTTTTGGTATGTCTCTTGATGGCGTCGAAGCTTTATTTGAAAAGGAGCAAGAGAGTGAGGGGGCTTCTGTCACAGGGGCTGAACAGTCTGGTTTGTCAAAAGATATTACTACTGTTGCTTCTTCAATCTCTACAAAGGCAGCTGAATTAGCAATAAAAGAGTATCAAACAACAAAAAATGCTATAGGCCATTTTAGGGAAAATTTAAGGCTATTAGTGGAAGGGTTAGAGGGTGAAACTTCATTTAAAGCTCCTTTATTTATTTTGATTGATGAATTAGATCGTTGTAAACCTTCTTATAGTATTCAACTATTAGAAACGATTAAGCATTTATTTAATGTTGAAGGCGTCTACTTTATTGTCGCTACTGCATCAGAGCAGCTAAGTCACTCTATCAATGCTGTATACGGAGAAAAATTTGAATCTAAACGTTATTTAAATCGTTTTTTTGATCAAGAGTACTCGTTAAGAAGTCCTGACAAAGAAGAATATTGTAACTTTATTTGGTCAAAGTATTTACCTAATGAAACAGTTTTTGTTCCGGTTTTCCAAGCAGGTAATAAATCAGAAGATATAATAAATATTGGCATACTCAGTAAGGTTGCTGAGCATATGCGGGCTGGTTTAAGGGATATTGAACAAGCCGTTAAGCTTTTATACGCAATTCAATTAACGCAAGTAAAGACTGATTATTTATTTTCATTACCTTTGCTTTATATCATTGTGTTAAAAATAAGGCACCCCGAAATTTATCCGTATTTCAAAAATAAATGGGGATCGAATATCTTCAATCAATCAAATGGTAGTAAGTTTTCTGAGTTTCAACAAGATAACTTTGAATTAGCGACTACTTACAAAGGTAAAATTGATTATAAAATAAATGAATCAATGAAGCTTTTTTGTGACCCAAATACTAAGCTTTACAATTCTGATTCATTTCCTCATAGAGGAATAGGCGCGTCTGCAAAAAGCTTAAAAGAGGAAATAGAGACAGGCCTTTATCTGGCTAATGGCAAGCGAGATTCTAAGTTGATAAAGGATTTTTCTAATTACATACAAATTGTAGAGCAAGCGGGCCAGTTATCTTAGTTTTAAAAGTTGATAGCTGAGCTAGCAAATGATTAATTCCGTAGATTTTACTTTATTTTTATTTGGCACCAAGCTTATGGTGCCATGAGTTAATAGAATTGAGTTGCTTAGGCGTTTTGAAGATCCTGTTTCCAGTTTACTAATACTTCAATAAACTCAGGGCCTATACCACAGCAGCCACCAATAATGCTTGCGCCCTGGCTGTGCCATTTTTTAGCAAAGTCTAGATATTCTGAAGGTGAAATATCGCGATACGCTTGTGAGCCTTCGTTGGCTTTGTAATCGCGTGCTATAGGTGTAAAGCCATTAGCAAACGCCCCTAAAACAACACTTTTATTTTGCTTGGCTAATACTGCGTTGGTATCGCTAAAGGCTTGCTCTATAACTTCAGGTATTGAACAGTTAAAGAAAATACCAGCAACATTTTGTTGAAGCAAAGCCGTTACTGCGTCACTTACCAGCTCACCAGAGCGAAGTGTCGCTTGCTCGCTTATCGCATCAGTTAAAGTAAATGCGTAATAACATGGCTTGTTTGAGCCTTTAAGGACGCTTGCCATAACGTGCGCTTCTTCAATACTCGATATAGTTTCGCCAATCCATAAATCTACGTGTTCGTCTTGCGCCTTGTATAGCGTATCTAAAATAGTAAAAGCGCGTTCGCTCTCAAATAGTTCAGGGCGGTAAGAGCCAAATGCTGGTGGTAATGAACCTGCTACTAATACATTTTGTTTAGCATTTTGAGCTACTTCTTTTGCAATAACGGCAGCTTGCTGTGCAAGGGCTGCGCCTTGAGCTTGATATAGCTCTTCACCTAAATGAAAGGGCACACAGGCGTAGCTGTTAGCTGTAATTATTTCAGCACCGGCATCTATAAAACCTTGGTGTGCTTGGGTTACAAAATGCGGGGCTTCTATTAATGCTTGTGCGCTCCAAAGTGGCTGTGAGAACGGTGCGCCAATGCGCTTAAGTTCACGTCCCATGCCGCCATCTAAAATAGTTACTTTATTCATTGTGGGTTTCTGTATATCTAAACTATATGGCGCTATTCAAACATACTTTTTAAATAATTATAATGAAACTTCATCAGGTTGAGCATGAATAAAGCTAAACCTATTAAATGAGTTATAAAAATGCACAAAAAAAGCGACTACCTAATAAGGTGTCGCTTTTTAGTAAGTATGATTAGCTTACTTATAAAAGGCTTCAACAGTGCCTTTTCTTGTAAGTAAAAGAGGTTGTCCGCGACGATCAAGCCCTTTTGGAGATGCAAACTTTATCCAACCTTCACTGATGCAGTATTCTTCAACATCAAAACGCTCTTTGCCGTTGAACGTGATACCAATATCGTGTTCAAAAACTTCTTCCACATGATGTGGGCTACGTGGGTTGATAGAAAGGCGATCTGGTAAAGCAGGTTTTGCGGTAGTGTCGTTCATGGTCATATTCTATATTGAATGAAGTATGCGCTATTGTAGGCAATACAACGCTTTCGCTCAAGAGAGATAGTAGTAAATGTGTTTAAAAATGTACTAATTAATGAGTTGTGTATACAAATGAGATTGCGCTTGGAAAATATTTACAGAGGAGGTTTTGAAGATATTCGACTAAATAATTATGAAGGTAAATATATTAATGGGTTATCTCTAACCCATTCAATTGTTTAGCAATTAGATGCTAACAATGTTCTCGGCTTGTGGGCCTTTTTGACCTTGAGTAACAGTAAACTGTACACGTTGGCCTTCAGCTAAAGTTTTGAAACCGTCGCCAGAGATTGCGCTGAAATGTGCAAAAACATCTGCGCCAGATTCTTGCTCGATAAAACCAAAACCTTTTGCTTCGTTAAACCATTTTACTGAACCAGTAGTTGTATTAGACATAATATGTATCCTAAAAAATTAATATAAGTGTGCCTGAAAAGAGGCGATTGAGCCGGAAAAAATAGTTAACTTGAGGATATCGCGTGGGATTATTACTAAAACAACTCGGTACTAACAAATAAAACAAAACTTCTTTCAAACTAGTATTCAAAATGGGTTATTGCTAACCCATTTTAACGAAAGCAATTAGATGCTAACGATGTTTTCAGCTTGTGGACCTTTTTGACCTTGTGTAACAGTAAACTGTACACGTTGGCCTTCAGCTAGAGTTTTGAAACCGTCGCCAGAGATTGCGCTGAAATGTGCGAAAACATCAGGACCAGATTCTTGCTCGATGAAACCAAAACCTTTTGCTTCGTTGAAAAATTTAACTGTACCAGTTGTAGTTGTAGACATAATAGTATCCTAAGGATTAATAAAAGTGCGCCTTAAATTAGGCAATTTAACAGGAAGAAAACATACATTTAACTGAGGATAACGCGAAGGATTATTACTAAAACAACGTGGTACTTACAAATAAATAGGGTTTTCTGTCAACCCGATGGCAAGCAGGATAACAGTAAATTAAGTTATATACCAAGCCCTATTGTAAATTTATTTTAGAGTAAGTGCTTTATTTGTTTGTTTGTTTTTTAACTGATTAGTTATGATTGAGATGATCTTTTTTACTTCTTAATTAAAGGTAAATCTATTTTAATCAACGCCTTATGCTTGTTTTTGTACACGGTTTTAGAGTAGGTGAAATACAGGTTTTAATTGGTTAAAACATAACCTAATTACCTACTAAATATTTTAATATATATCTGAAATAATCTGATTCATTAGCTCCAAATTACAAATCCAAGTATTAATAATGCAATCCAAAGTGTTTCAGCAACAATTAAAACAATAGGTTTCATGCCTACTTCGGTAAGTTTTCCTAAATTAGTTTTCATACCTATGGCTGAAATAGCCGCAATTAAAAAGAACTGTGAAAGTTCGTTAGCGGTTTCAAGCACTATTGTAGGAAGAGAAAAGCAGCTATTTATTATCATGAGTATGACAAAGCCAATTAAAAAACCAGGTACTTTAGGTAATTCTCCGTGTTTTTCTTTATTTGAGCGATTAATAACAACCATCATAATAAGCACAACGGGTAGTAGCATAGCAACACGCACAAGCTTAGTTAGGGTTGCTATATCGCCTGTCTCAGGCGATACCGAATAACCAGCACCCACTACCTGCGCTACATCGTGTATTGTGCCGCCTAAAAATACGCCTGCATTATGCGCGTCAAATTCAAGGTAATTAACCACAATAGGGTAGAGGATCATAGCTAGAGTCGACATGGCTGTTACGCCAATAACGGTTAATAAGGTGTCGCGTTCTTTATGTTCGCTGTTTGGCATAATAGACGAGATAGCCAGCGCAGCAGACGCTCCACAAATAGCAACCGAACCACCTGTAAGTGCACCAAAGCGCTTTTGTAAGCCAAATGCGCGTGCTAGTACTACGCCTAAAATAATAGTAGTAAATATAGCGCCCGCTAACATAAGTGCTGTTTGCCAACCCAGTGTTACTAAATCTCCCAGTGCTATGCGTGTGCCTAGCAGTACTATACCGACGCGCAAAACCGTGGTGCCAGTAAAGTCGATACCTTTGGCGCAAGGGCTATCGCTTTGATACAAAAATGAGACTGCCATACCCAGTAACAAAGCAAACAGCATGGCTGGCGCGCCGTAATGCTCACTCAAAAATAAAGCGGCAAGGCCAGTCATTGCAGCAATGCTGGCGCCTTGCCATAAAGGTGATATTTTACTGCTTAATTTACCACTTAAACGCTGCATTACGCTTTTGCTGCGGTAAGTGCTACTAACACTTGGCGTTTACGTTCACCTGTAAAAGGTCGACGACCATGCATAGCCATTTCGTTATCAACTAAAGCAACATCACCGTCTTGCCATGCAAGATCAAAGGTAAATACTTTAGAAAGCTCAACAATTTTATCAAGTCCTGCTTTAGGAATGGCACTACCATCACCAAAGGTAATGGCAATTGATGGGTTATCGCGTACACCTTTCCAGCCCATGTAAGCGGCAATCAGTTGGTTATAAAAAACCTGTACATTGTTTTCAAGAGTTACTACAGCAGGCAGCACCGGTGTAACGGCCTTTAGTGAGCCGTCTTCAAGCCATTCCCACTCGTAACCAAGTTCGGTTAATTTATTATGTGCTTCGTCTTTGGTTTCTACACTTAGCGTACTTTTCCAGCTTCGACCTTGGCCTGATGTTGCATCGTCAGCGGCTGGCATATAGGTGGTATATTTTAGGCCTTTGTGTTCAAAATCATGGGCAAGTTTACTGTCGTATTCTTTTAATGCGCTAAATAACTTATCTGACCGGCAAAGAGGTGTTGCACCACCTTCTTCTGCGGCCGATTTACAAAAGAAGAATAACTTACTTGGCGAAATAGGCGTTTGCGCCATTTCGTGATGTAAGTATATTTCTACATCTTTTGGCGCTTCGTTGGCTGTAAATACACGCTCGGTAAAATTAATACGTACCGCGTTAGACAGTGACTCTTTATAAGTAAAATTGTCGTAATCAAACCCGGCTGAAAAAGTATCAAAGGTTTCGGCACTATTTACCGGGAAGCCACGAAACAACACAGCACCTGAGCTGCGAAGTTTTTTAGCCAATTCACTTTTATTTGCGCGAATGAAAGCTACCGCTTCTTCAACGGTGCTGGCGTTATTGTTATTAACCACAATGCACGGAAAAACCGAGTCATCAAACGTTAATTGAGTTGGCACTGAGGCGTAGTTAATTTCGGTAGCTGACATTATATATTCCTAATCGTAAATTGGGTGAAAACGGTTAAAGGCAGCTTCACAAAAGTGCCCAGGGTCGTTAAATCGGCGATTACTGTTAAGCGCAGAAATTTGCGCCATTTCTTGCTCTGTTAATTCAAAATCAAACAGTGCGAGGTTTTCTTTCATGCGTTCAAGTTTTGAGGTTTTTGGAATAATGGCAGTGCCGCGTTGCACGCCCCAGCGAAGAACTACTTGTGCTGGCGTTTTGCAATGATTGCGTGCAGCCGCTTTAACAACACTTTGCTCAAGAACTGATTCAGCTTTATCAGCCATTTCTAGCTCAAGGTATGAAAGCGCACCCAGCGGTGAAAACGCAGTAACCGGAATATCGTACTGCTTTGCGAGTCTTACTAATCGCTCTTGCGTTAAATAAGGGTGCGACTCAATTTGCAACATAGCGGGTTTGATATTTGCGTAAGTCATTAAATCGTGAAGCAGTGCGCTTGAGTAATTACATACCCCAATGCGTTTTGCTTTGTTGTTGTGTACTTGTTCTTCCATTGCTTGCCACGTTAAATATAGCGGCACTTTTGCAAGCTCCATTTGTGGGTTTTGCGCCGTAGGGTCAACTAACCACTCTGGTGGATAGCGGGTTTCTATTGGCACAAATGTTTGCGCAATCGGAAAATGAATTAGGTATAAGTCTAGGTAATCTAGCTTTAAATCACTCAGTGTTTTATCAATCGCGAGGCCAACATGCTCTGGTGCATGAAAGGTATTCCACAGTTTTGATGTTACCCATAATTCTTCACGGGTACATAAGCCATCGTTTATTGCTTGGGCGATGCCATCGCCTACTTGCTCTTCGTTACCGTAGTCTGATGCGCAATCAAGATGGCGGTAACCTGCCTTAATGGCTTGGTATACCGTTTGTGCACAATCTTCTTGCGCGACTTTCCATAAACCGAACCCTACTGGAGGGATATTATTTAATGAACTCATTGGGAATTCCTGTTAAAAATGCATAATGACTTAGGTCTTGTATAAGACATAAGTTATTATACGAATCAAACAGTGTCAATACTGTGTTAACAGCAAAGCAGTAAATGGTTCAGTTAAAAAACCTACAGGCAGCAAAAAGGCAGCGTTTGCTGCCTTTAAAAAATATTTAATTATTATGCGCTAAAGTGGGTTTTTAGCACTAAACACGCTTTTAATTAATCAAGTTCAATTTGATAGTGGTAATGATCGCTACGGCATTTGCTTTGGCGGTATTCAATACGTTTACCTTCGATTGATTCGGTAATGCGTGATACCAACAGCAGTGGATCGCCAGCTTTTATAGCAAGCATTTTGGCGTCATCCACTGTAGCAAGTACGGCCTTAATACTGTCTTGGGTTTTGTGTACAGTTTGGTTAAATTTGGTCTGATAGTAATGGTACAATGTATGCGGAATATCACTGCTTTGATGTATATCAGGAAAGTAGCTTTGCGGTAGGTATATAGTTTCGCTCATGCAAAATTCGTTATTAAGAATGCGCCTACGAACAAGCTTGGTAACTTTGTCTTTTTTATTGAGTTGTAACGCTTCTATTACTTCAACTGGCGCTGCACAAAGCTCAACCGATAGCAGTTCAGCCTTTGGTAAATCGGCACCTTTACCGTCTGCTTGTAACGGAAAAAACCTAAATAAGGCATCTTGCGCAGTATGCTCTGATACAAACGTACCAACGCCTTGGCGACGAGTTACTATTTTATTGTCGGTTAATAAGTTTAGTGCTTTACGGACTGTACCTTGGCTTACGTTAAATTCTTCAGCAAGGCGAAATTCGCTTGGTAGTGCTTCGCCAGGTACCCAACGTCTTTCAACAATGAGCTGTTTAATATAATCAGCCACTTGTAAGTAAAGTGGTTGAAAAGCCAAGCTTGGGCCACTTAATTTGTGATCAAACATAGAGTTACTCATTATTATTTACCATTAAATTTAATCCACCTGTAGTTATAGCATAGGTGAAACCTTTTACGCATATTTGCGCTAGCTCAATTAAACGTGAACTACTGCTGTAGTGTTTAATAGGCGCAAAATATACATTATGCCTAAAAACAAATCGTTACACTACAATAGCTCACCCTTAGGGAATTAAAAGTGCTCAGTATATCTTTTGAACTCATTTTGCTTATGGCGCTGTGCCTAAGCCTTGCCACTGTAATGCAAACTCTTAGCGGGTTTGGCTTTGGGTTACTGGTGGTTGCAAGCTTTACGTTGCTTGATGTATTACCACTTACGGCAACTACATTTTTAGTGAGTTTGCTGGGGTTAGTTAATTCAACAACCGTGGTCGTTAAAAACCGCAGTTCGGTAAAAGTACCCGAGCTAAAACTTATGTTGTATACCGGTATTCCACTAATGCTGTTAGGGTTTGTGCTACTTGAGTATATGTCGTCGCATTTAACACACTATTTAAATTTTGCTTTAGGTGTAAGCATTTTGCTTTGCTGCGCTTTAATGCTGATTGGCCGCGAGCGTGCAAATAAACAAAGTCGTCCTCGTTCATTTTTAATAGCCGGTGGAGTAAGTGGGTTACTTGGTGGGTTGTTTTCAACCTCAGGGCCGCCGCTTGTGTTTCAGTGTTATAAGCAAAGTTGGTCTATTGAAGCTATTCGCAGTACGTTATTAGCGGTATTTACTATTGGCGGGCTAGTACGTGTAGGTATCGCTTTATTTGGTACTTTGCCTGGGCTCGACATTATGTTTTTAATTGCAGCGGCTATTCCTTTAGTGTTGCTAGTTACGCATTTTGCTCGTAAATTAACGCCTTACGTTGACGCTAAATGGGTACGTATTATAGCAATTGTATTGCTTGGCCTAAGTGGTGTATCGCTGGTGGCAACATCGGCGCCGGGGATATTTTAAAAATCGCGACGTAAATAATTCATCTTGAGTTTATTTACGTTGACATGGGGATTACAATTATTTAACTTGTGTCTTATACAAGACTAATAATTGGTTAAGGAACTCCCATGAATGCATTTGAATTACGTGAGCCAGACTGGAACGCAATAGAGCCAGCACGCTTAACCGCACAGCCAAAGTTACAAGGTAATGTGTTGGTTTTGCCCACTCAGTTTGGTGATATTAGCGTAACGATAAGCCAGTTTGGTTTACGTTTAAATGCAGGCACCACGCATGACGAGCAGTTTAGAATATTAACCACAACCCCATCAGAATACCCCCTCACACTTAGCAAAAACAATAATGATTACAGTGTAAGTGGTGGCGAATATCGCCTAGAGTTTTACTGCGACCCTTTTCATTTCAAACTTTATAAAAACGATGAGCTAGTGCAGCAATCAGCAACCGATGGCCACTTTGTACGCCAGCATCGTTTACCGCCACTGGCTAAAACTGATAACGGCTGGATATTAAGCTTAGAGCTTAACTACGATGAGGCCGTGTATGGTCTTGGCGAGAAATGGGGAAAGCTTGATAAACGCGGCCAACTTATTCGTTCATACAACCACGATGCGCTAGGCGTTAACGCCGAAAAGTCTTATAAAAACACACCGTATGCATGGAGCCCAGAAGGCTGGAATTTATTTGTACATACAGCCGTGCCTGTTACCCATGGTGTAGGTTATGCATTATGGTCGCAACGCGCATATGTATGTTTAGTTGAAGATGAGGCGCTAGATGTATTTTTATATCAAGAACAAACACCAGCCCAAAGCATCAACCGTTACTGCGAGCTAACAGGTTTTGCACCGGTACCACCGCAGTGGAGCTTTGGTGTTATTTTATCAAAAGCGTATTACAAAGATGCTCACGAATTACTTAGTGTTGCCCGCGAAGTACGCGCTAAAAATATGCCGTGCGATGTAATTACTCTTGATGGCCGTGCATGGCAAGACACCGACACTCGTTTTGCCTTTGAATGGGACCCAGCACGCTACGCAGACCCAAAACCGGTGCTTGATGAACTAAAAGCGATGGATTTTAAAATTTGTGTGTGGGAATACCCGATGATCTCGGTAAATAACCCATTATTTGCTAAAGCGGCCGAAAACGGTTGGCTAATAAAAGACAAACGCACAGGTAAAGCGTATCAATACGAGTGGGATTTAAGCCCATTTGGCGAAGTACTTACGCCACTACCTGAGTCGGGTATTTTAGATTTTACGCACCCTGATGCTTACGAATATTGGCTCGAATCGCATAAGCCTTTGTTTGAGCTTGGCGTAGATATGATAAAAGCGGATTTTGGCGAGCAGCTAGAAGACGACAATATGATATCTCACAGTGGTGATAGTGGTATTAGGCTGCACAACGTTTACAGCATGTTGTACAACCGCTGCGTTTTTGAGGCCGCCGAAAAATACTGTAAAACTGGGCCATTTTTGTTTAGCCGTTCAGCATGGACGGGCAGCCAACGTTTTCCTGCACAGTGGGGCGGTGACCCGCAAGCTGATTGGCAGGGTTTAGCGGCAAGCATTCGTGGCAGTTTAGCGTGGGGTATGTCGGGTGGGCCATTTTTTGCAACCGACATTGGTGGTTTTTACAAAGACACCCGCGACGCAGAGCTTTACGTGCGCTGGGCACAAGCTTCAGTATTTAGCGCACATATGCGCTTACACGGTATTGGTCCTCGCGAACCGTGGTCTTACACCGAGCAAGCAAGTGATGCGGTATTTGCAGCTCTTAAATTACGCTACCAGTTAATTCCGTACTTACAAACATGTGCAGAGCAAGCGCAGCAAACAGGCTTGCCGGTTCAGCGTGCCATGGCATTGGCATTTCCTGATGATGTACTGGCGCATAGTTTTGATCAGCAATTTATGTGCGGTGAAAAATTACTGGTTGTGCCGTGTGTAGTACCAAACGGTAAAATTAAGTTTTACTTACCGCAAGGCAGTTGGATTCGCTTCCCCGATAAACAAGTTTACGAAGGGAGTAAGTACTACGAGCACACACTCGCACTTGAAGAGATGGCAGTATTTGTACGCGAAGGCGACAGCCTAATGCTTGGCCCAGAGGTTCAACACACAGAACAAGACATGAGCCGATTAACAGCATGGCCTAAATAAAACTCGGCTTAATAAAAAACACACACAACACACATACAACACACAATAATAAAGATATTAGCTTACTTTTTACCGAGTAAAGTAAGCTAAAGGGGGCGCAAGATGGAAGGTATGAACATTACCATGACACTGCTATCGTGCTTGGCGTTTATGGCGCTGGTGGGATATATCTCGTACCAAAAAACCAAAGGGGAAGTTAACACCCAAGATGGCTACTTTTTAGCGGGTCGTGGGTTAACAGGTACATTTATAGCAGGGTCAATGATCCTCACTAACTTATCGGCCGAGCAACTAATTGGCCTTAATGGCTCAGCCTATGGTTACAACCTAAGCTCAATGGCGTGGGAAGTAACCGCAGGAGTATCAACCATCATTATGGCGTTGATCTTTTTGCCTCGTTATCTAGCGGGCGCGTTTTCTACCTTACCTGAATTTTTACGGGATCGTTTTGACGATACCGTACGACGCATGACGGTGATCTTATTTATGGTAGGGTATTGTTTTATAACGATCCCTTCTGTTTTGTACTCAGGATCAATTGCCGTACTTAGACTTTTTGATGTACCCACCTTATTAAATATGAGCTACCAATCAAGCCTAATTGTGACCATTATTACAGTGGGCTCAGTTGGGGCTATTTATGCTGTATTTGGTGGTTTAAAGGCGGTTGCGGTCTCAGATACCATTAATGGTGTTGGGTTACTTATCATTGGTATTTTAGTACCAACACTGGGCTTAATTGCATTGGGTGATGGTAGTTTTTCAGAAGGGTTAAGCACCCTAGTAAACACCGACACAGAAAAGCTCAATGCTATTGGTAGTAGCGATGATCCCGTGCCATTTGGCACTATTTTTACAGGGATGATCTTAGCTAATTTGTTTTATTGGGGCACTAATCAGTATGTGATCCAGCGTACATTGGGCGCTAAAAACTTAGTTGAAGGTCAAAAAGGGGTGTTGTTTTCAGGGTACTTTAAAGTGCTAGTACCGTTTATGATGATGATCCCTGGCGTTATTGCTTACCATCTTTATAAACACGAAAGCCTGCCAACTATCGATTTAGCTTACCCACATTTGGTAAAAGAAGTGCTTCCACAGTATTTATCTGGCTTCTTTTTGGCCGTATTGCTAGGTGCTGTATTTAGCTCATTTAATTCATTGCTCAACAGCGCGGCGACCTTATTTTGCTTAGATGTTTATAAACCAATGAAAAAAAATAAGGTAACAGACAGCCAACTTATAAAAGTAGCCAAAATTACCAGTATTGTTATTGCCATATTGTCGTTTATAACTGCGCCATTATTGATGTTCGCACCTGAAGGTTTATGGCACATAATTCGTGTGTTTACAGGCTTTTACAACATTCCGGTCATCACAATTGTATTGGTAGGTTTGTTTACTCGAAAAGTGCCTGCACTGGGCGCTAAAGTCGCGATTATATTCCATATTATTGCCTACACCTTGCTTAAATTTGTATGGGATGTAGACATTAACTTTATTCATATTTACGCCATTTTGTTCTTAATTGAATTGGTGATAATGCTGGGTATTGGTTACTACAAACCACTTAAAACACCATGGCAATTTACACGCAAAGCTGAGGTAGACCTTAACCCTTGGAAATACGCATTACCTTGCGCAATTGTATTAGTAAGCTTGATTGTTAGCTTATATATATTATTTTCGCCACTCGGATTGGTTGGTGGAACCAGTGTGTACTTTGTACCAAGTTTAGCTGCTGTATGGTCTACAGCCTTAGTGCTTAGCTGGTGGAGTGTACGTCGTTGGCAGGTTAGTTACGAAAATAGCTTAGCGCGTATTGGTGCTAAAAACGCCGCATAACCTGCGGCTATATTCTGTATACCAAACTTAAATCACATTTAATTCACATAATGTTTGCATTAGTAAGATAGTTTGTTTAAATTTAAAGCTCTTATATAAGATATAAGAGCTTTAAGGAAAGTATCACACACTGACACCGCTTTATTAGCAACACACACAATTGCTAGCGCGGTACCACACAGCACACACGCACAATATGGAGAATGACATGAGAGCTAAAAAGTCCGTCTTAAGCTTGGCAGTCACGTTAGCAATGACAACCGGTTTAGCGCTTAGCGCGCAGGTACATGCGCAGCAAGAGCAAATCGAACAAGAACAACAAAAAACAGAAACAGCTAAAAACGATACGTTTGAAAAAATAGTCGTTACTTCACAAAAAAGAACGCAAAGTTTAAACGAAGTACCTGTTGCGGTATCGGTACTTAATAGCGATCAAATTAATTCAGCTTTTACTAATAACATGGAAGGCTTACAGTCACTTGTCCCTTCAGTTAGCTTTAGAAAAGGCACCACAACCCGTAACTCAGCGCTAACAGTGCGCGGTATTGGTACTATTTCATTTAGTATTGCTGCCGAGCCAAGTGTAGCAACTGTTGTTGATGGCGTGGTGCTTGGCCGCTCGGGTCAAGCATTTGCCGATTTATACGACGTAGACCGCATTGAAGTATTACGCGGGCCACAAGGTACATTGTTTGGTAAAAACGCCTCAGCAGGTGTGGTAAACATAACAACAAAAGATCCCTCGTACGACACAACAGGCAGCGTAGAAACCTCGTTTTATCAAGATAACGAATACCGTTTTAAAGGCGTTATAAGCGGCGGTTTAACCGACGACCTAGCGGCAAGCCTAACGGTATTTAAAGGTAAATTTGACGGTTACATTGATAACGTTTACAACAACGAAAAAGTAAACGGTTACGACCGTGAAGGTGCACGTGCTGTATTTAAATACGAGCCAGAGGATGACTTAAGCGTAAAATTTATTGCTGAATTTTATAACGCTGACGATGATTGTTGTGCCGACTTAGAAGCACTACCAAGTGGCCGTAATCCAGATTCAAAATCAGTACCAAACAGTAACGGTATTGTTGATGGCGTAGCCGATATTGATTTAGACCAACGCAGCGTTGATCACGATTACGAGTCGCGCACAATTGACGAACATAGCGCGTTTTCGGTACAGGTTGATAAAACAATTGGCGACTATACATATACTTCAATTACAGCGCAGCGTTCGTGGGATAACACAGAGTACCGTGAAGGCGACTTTACCTCTATTGCTGGCGACAGCAGCGAGCCGGTATTTGACGCGCCGTTTCAATTACACGATTTAGGTGCACAGCAATGGGATCAGTTTTCGCAAGAATTTAGAGTTACATCAAACCTAGCTGGGCCATTTAACTATGTTGCTGGCTTATTTTATTGGAACATGGATTCACAACGTAACTTTACTCGTGATGCTAGTTGTCAAAATAATGGTGGTCAACTTGATAGCGCAATGGCTTTTTACGCGCAAAATAACTTATCGGGCGCTGAACTTGATGCAGCACTTAACGACCTAGATGGTTATACACAAGGCCTAGGTGTTAGCTGTAACGCAAACGATATTGTATCGGCCACTGCTTTTATGAGCACAGAATTTAATAACTGGGCCGCTTTTGCCGATGGTACTTACGATTTATCTGAAGATTTACGCGTATTATTTGGTATTCGTTACACCGACGATGAAGTGTCGTACACGCATCGCCGTGTAAGTAATGATGTGTATGGCCGCACCGGTGTAGGCGTGCGCCCAGCAACACTAAATACAGATGATGAAGGCAAAGCCGAAGAAACCAACGTATCGGGTCGTTTAGGTATGCAATACGATTTAGGCGATGGTCAAATGGTATACGGTACTTACTCGCAAGGTTACAAAGGCCCTGGTTTTAATATTTATTATAACTTTAACCCAGACACCGATAGTCGCGAAATAGCACCTGAAGAGTCTGACGCTTATGAAATAGGCTACAAATACGCAAGCCGCGAATTTGTATTTAACATGGCTCTTTTTAGAACCGAAATTGAAGGCTTTCAAGCTAACAACTTTGACTGTTCAGACGGCACTTGTATTACGCGCTTAACCAATGCGGGTGATGTAAGTACACAAGGTGTTGAAGTTGACTTTATGTGGGCTGCAACAGAGTCGCTAACCCTTACCGGTGGTGTTGCTTACATTAAAGCTGAAATTGACGAGTTTAATTGTCCGGCAGAGGTAGCCGCAGGTTCATGTACTGACCGTTCAGGTTTAGATGTACCATTTTCGCCAGATTTAAAATACTCACTAACGGCTGACTACTTTATTGAAACCGACCATGGCTTTAACGTACATATAAATGGCTCTTACATTTATACCGACGAGCAATACTCAGACCTACCAGACAACGTAGGCGAATTTAACCCAGCCGCTTTGTTACCAGATTACGGTATTTTAAACGCAAGTGTGGGTTTATCGTTTAAAGATGACGCGTTTAGAGTGTCGCTTATTGCTAAAAACTTAACAGATGAAAGCTACGCAACTACCTACAGTGGCGATAACTTCCGTTACCAAATACCACGTGATGCTGAGCGCTACTTTGGAGTATCGTTTAAAGCACGTTTTTAATATTTAAATAATTTTCTTAATAATTTCCCTACAAGCGCAACGTTTTACACGTTGCGTTTTTTTTGTGACTTATCTTTGTAATAGTTTAGTCATTTTACTTTCATTAAAATTACCTTTATCAGTCACATCTGTTTTCTATAGTGCAGCGGTTGATCTTTTTTGTGTTTACACATTTCAAAAAAATAACCACTAAACAATGGGAATTACGGATGAAAATTAAAAAAGTCGCTGCGGCAATCGCGCTAACGTTTACGTTTAGCGCAGTGAGCCATGCTGATGTACTACCGCAAAGCCAAACAGACAGCAGCTGGTATAGCGCTGCGCAAACTAAACTAACAACAAAAACAGCACAAGCGCAGGCTACACAAGCCACTAAAGCTAAAAACGTTATTTTATTTGTGGGCGATGGTATGGGTATATCTACTCTTACTGCCGCGCGCATTTTGCAAGGGCAGCGTAATAACCAATCTGGCGAAGAAGGTTATTTAAGCTTTGAAGAGTTCCCATACTCTGCACAAGTTAAAACGTATAACGTAGATGCTCAAACGCCCGATTCAGCAGGCACGATGACGGCTATTATTTCGGGTGTAAAAACCGATGTGGGCGTTATTGGTGTAGATGAAGATATTGAACGCGGCGTGTGTTCAACAGTAGCAGGTAATGAGCTAATTACCGCGACCGAATTAGCTGAAATTAAAGGGCTATCTACCGGTATTATTTCTACAGCACGTATTACTCATGCAACTCCTGCTGCCACGTATGCTAAATCGGCTGACCGTAACTGGGAAGACGTATCAGATATGCCAGAAGATGCCGTAACGGGTGGCTGTGAAGACATTGCATCGCAACTGGTTAACTTTGAAAAAAACCTAGAAGCACGATTTGTAGGGACCGACGTAGACGGTCTTGATTTTGTAATGGGTGGCGGTCGTCGTCACTTTTTACCAAAAGATGAAACAGCTAACTCAACAGACGCAGTAAGCGCTATAGAAGGCGACCGTACTGACGAGCGCAACCTAGTAACTGAGTGGCAAACACAATACCCAGATGCTACGTACGTAATGGATCAAACAGGCTTTGATTCAATTGCAGATGACGCAACTAAAGTATTTGGTTTATTTAACGAATCCCACATGCAGTACGAAGCTGACCGCGCAAATGATGTAGCGGGCGAGCCTTCGCTTACCGATATGACCACTAAAGCAATTGAAGTGCTTGGTAAAAACGATAATGGATTTTTCTTAACGGTTGAGTCGGGTCGAATTGACCACGCGCACCATGCGGGTAATGCGTACAACGCGCTTAACGACACCATTGAGTTTGCTAAAGCCGTGCAAGCAGCGGTAGATAACACCAATCCAGAAGAAACCCTTATTTTAGTAACCGCTGATCACAGCCATGTATTTACTATTGCCGGCTACCCTAAGCGTGGTAATCCAATTTTAGGTCAAGTAGTTGCAGTAGGCGAAACAACACCAAGCTTAGCCGCCGACGATATGCCGTACACCACAGTAGGTTACGCAAATGGTTTAGGTTTTAGAAACTTGGGCAGTGAGACTGATGCGGATGCAAGTTACACAAGTGCTGCTGTTGCAGGGCGTGTTGAGCTAAATGGCGTTGATACAACGACCCCAGGTTTTCACCAAGAAGCAACTGTACCAATGGGCTCAGAAACACACGCGGGTGAAGATATTTCACTGCATGCAAAAGGTCCAGGTGCTCAGCTAGCACAAGGCGTAATTGAACAAAACGTAGTGTTTCATCTAATTAATCAAGCTCTTGAACTAACTCAGCAATAATGGCGGCTAACATGAACAAATTAACAGTACTTTCTTTAGCAGTAATGGTCGCGCTAGCAGGTTGCTCGAGTGACGATAACAAAAATGAAAATAATATTATTGCAGTAGATAACGCTATTGCAGTGGGCTCTGATCAGTGCATTAATGGCGGTGTAGAGACTCAAGTAGGCGCAGATACCAATAATAACGACGTGCTAGACAGCGACGAAGTTAACTCAACTAATTTAGTGTGTAATGCACCTGCAACGTCGCTCACAAACGAGCAATTAGCCTCGCTTACTAGTAATGCATGGTTTAGTGAAGCACAAACAAAATTAGGTGCTGCACAAACAGCCAGTAGCAACATTGTTACTGAATCAGGCAAAGCTAAAAACGTTATTTTATTTGTGGGCGATGGTATGGGTATTTCTACCATAACCGCAGCACGTATTTTAGCGGGTCAGTTAGAGGGCGAAATGGGTGAAGAGCACCAGTTAAGCTTTGAAACTATGCCTTTTTCGGGCTTTGTAAAAACATACAACGTAGATGCGCAAACGCCAGATTCGGCAGGCACTATGACCGCAATGGCATCGGGTGTTAAAACCGACGCGGGCGTTTTAGGTATAGATGAAGCGGTTGAACGTGGTAATTGTGCATCAGGCAAAGGGCACGAACTAGTTACCTCATTAGAGCTTGCTGAAATTGCAGGCAAAGCAACAGGGATTATTTCTACAGCGCGTATTACTCACGCAACACCCGCTGCAACGTATGCTAAATCGGCAGAGCGTAACTGGGAAGATATCTCCGATATGCCAGAAAGTGCCGCAACGTGTGAAGACATTGCATCGCAACTGGTTAACTTTGAAGCCAACCTAGAAGCACGCTTTAGTGGTGTTGATGTAGACGGTATTGACGTAGTAATGGGCGGCGGTCGTCGTCACTTTTTACCAAAAGATGCCGCGTTTAATTCAGCCGATGCAGTAAGTGCTGTTGAAGGGGATCGTACAGATAACCGCGACTTAACCGCAGAGTGGAAAACGCAATATCCAAATGGCACGTACGTAATGGATCAAACCGGTTTTGATGCAATAAGTGACGACGCCACTAAAGTGTTTGGCTTATTTAACGAATCCCACATGCAGTACGAAGCTGACCGCGTAAACGATGTTGCAGGCGAGCCTTCGCTTTCACAAATGACCGAAAAAGCAATAAACGTACTTGATAACAACGAGCAAGGTTTTTTCTTAACGGTTGAGTCGGGTCGAATTGACCACGCGCATCATGCGGGTAACGCTTATAACGCGTTAAACGACACTATTGAGCTTGCCAAAGCCGTTAAAGTGGCAATGGAAAACACCAACCCAGAAGAAACATTAATAGTTGTAACTGCCGATCACAGCCATGTATTTACCATTGCTGGTTACCCTAAACGCGGTAACCCAATTTTAGGTAAAGTGGTTGCAGTAGGCGCTACTGAGCCAAGCTTAGCTGCCGACGATATGCCTTATACAACGGTTGGTTACACCAATGGTGGTGGCTTTAGAAACCTAGGTAGCGAGACCGATGCCGATGCAGGTTACGCCTTTGCACCGGTTACAGGGCGTGTTGATTTAACAGATGTTGATACAACAACACCTGGTTTTCATCAAGAAGCACTGGTACCAATGGGCTCAGAAACACATGCCGGTGAAGACGTAGGCGTTTATGCAATGGGCCCAGGTGCACACTTGGTAACAGGCACAAACGAGCAAAGCTTTTTGTTCCATGTAATGGACTTTGCCGCTGACTTTGTAAAAACAGCAGACGAAAAACTAGCGCAATAAATACCGCCTAGTTATAAATTTAGTTAAATATATCTAAATAAAAAACCCCGCCTACTTTGCGGGGTTTTTGTCATTAAACTGACATTTATAATCGTTATGTTATTGCCATAAACTTGAAATATAAATAAGAGATAGCTAAATGAAAAAAGCGTTATTAATAATTGCCACGCTTGTGAGTACAAGTAGCTTTGCCTCGCAATGTGATATTGATGCCAAGCATTTAAAAGCGGATTATAAAATTACCAACAGCCATAAAGCGCAGCAAAGTAGCGAGTCACTTACCCTTTGGCGAAACAATCAGCAAGTAGCGCATCAAAGTGAAGTAATAACCGAGCTTTGGCAGCACTTAGCCAATAATCAAATACGACCAATACGTTACTTTAACGCCCAGCAACGCGGTATTGAATACCAACCATCTGAGGTACGCGGCGTACAAAACTGGAGTGCTAAAAGTCAGCTGGTGGATAACCACCTAATCGAAAAAATGACCCTAGTAAGCACCCAAGGCAAAGGCTGCGATGAAGTAAAAAACTATACACTGAGCGAAAATGGCAACGACTTTAACCTCGCCTTTTTTACGCATTCAAAATTAGTTAAAACATTTAGTATCAGTAATAAAAAAAACCAAACCAGTACATTGCTAAGCCTTAATAATGTAAACACTGATAAGCCATTAATTACTGCTCAATTTGCACAGTGGGATCGCTTTCAAACCACCGATTACGCCGACATTGGCGATAACGAAAGCGACCCGTTTTTAGCTAAAATGATAAACCTTGGTTTTATAGAGCACAGCGCAACGGGGTTTTATAACCAGCAAGGCGAGGCTATTCAAGGCGGGCATCACCACTAGGTTTTAGTTGAGTTTTAATGTGGCGTAGGACGAGCTTGCTGTGTTGGGGGTAAATTTATACTTCAGTCAGCAAGCTGTGGTGAGCTATCAACCGGCCTCTAAAATAAAGTGAATTTAAAATACTTCCGCCTAAATAATACTTCGAATAATCGCCTCATCTTATAAATAAGCACCGCCTGCTGCTAATTATTTATAGTTCGCAATAACTTACGCTATTTGATACTAATAGAAGTCCACGCAATAGGGACGCTTGAAAAAGTACTTATTAGCAAAGCTGTTATATTGGAACTTAAATGCGAGTACTTTTAGTTATATGTTTTTTATGGACTAGCTTATTATTTGCCTGCGGCAATGATGAACTAGGCCAATCAGCCTCTTTTGCAAAAATAAATGAAGACTATAGCGTAGGTAACTTTGTTGGCTATGATGTCTACGTACCTGAGATATTTAAAGACTATTATTTAACGTCATTTACAGTAGTGATAAAAGATACTTTATTAGCAGACTTGGATTTTACTGAAGCTAATAGTTATGAAGGTTATTACAAGGTATTTTTTCAAGTTAATCCTGAGAGATTAGATTCATTAAATATAGTACTTGGTTATTCAACAACAAAAGACAAAAAAGGAATTGTAATGTGTGGTGAAAGAATACAGTTAAATTTAAAAGAGTTACTCAGAGCAAATCAACCAGAAATGATCATCGCGCCCCCACCACCACTAAAATAGATCGAATTATTAAATTATTTTTAAACGTCGATCAAAGCGCTTGAAATAGTTTGTTCGGGTTTTGTTTGGTCTTATATTTATATAGCTTAAGTAGTTCGCTATGTTTAAACAAAGTTAGGATTCATTTTTTATGATCAAATCTATCACTGTTACTAAAAAGAATTATACCGACTATGCTGATTTTGCAATAAAAAGGTTGTGTACGCCTCAAGGTAAAAAAGACTCAGGAGTTATAAAAAATGTGATTGTTTGGTTTGTAATAACTGTTGTTTTTATGACTATCTTTCAGGTCGAGTCTATTCGCCTTTCTGACTTTCATTGGCCAAGTGGGTTAATTGTAGCAGTGCCATTTTTAATATTAATTATTGTATTTTTATACAATAATCATAAGTTAAAAGAGCAATCAATCCCCAATGAAAATGGCGTAATGATTGGCAATAAAACAATTGAATTTCAAGCTGATGGCATTCGCGAGACTAATCATCTTGGAAGTTACTTTTATAAATGGCAAGCCGTTGAAGCAATGGAAGAAAATAAAGGCGATTTATATATATTTGTAGACAAGTTATTGGCTTTAATAATCCCAGCTAGCACATTTACAAACGAAGCCGAAAAAGAAGAACTAAAAGCATTTATTAAAGCTCATATTTAGTCATGCGTCATTTTATAAATATTTACACCGTCTTAGTGTTTATTTTAATGCTTATACCTATTTCATCAATGGGAAGTGAAAAACCAGCTAACACTACCGATGAAAAATGGGGCAAGTATCTAGAGCATAGAGCTGCTTGGAATAAAATGCTTAAAGAGCGTTATGAAAATAAGTTAAAGCATACTCCGCCAAAACCGCCTTGGATTAAATTTCCAAATTATCATCCGAGCGATATATTTTGGAGAATGGGTGACGGCGAAAGCTACATAAGTGACTATTTCTCTATCTATTTTCAGTACGCTTCTAAGGCTGAAATAAATGCTTATAAGATTAAATATCCTGAACACTCAGATTGGCGTGGAACATATAAGCGCTTTGAACACTAACTAAAAAGTACAGCTATGCTTTCAGATAACTAATTTGATTGTGGCGCTTATTCACAGTGCTATTAACTCACGCTAATAGCACATATCAGTTTTTAGACGCTACTCCAAATGAGCATCATCAGGCTTTTTAGGTTTACTCGCTACTTCGGTTAAGCCGTTTTGGCAATCGCCGCTGTCGCAGGTATTTAAATCGCTTTGTGCTTGTTTATCTTGTTGCAGAACTTGTTTTAAATCTTCCATGCGTTGGCGCACGGCTACGCCGTAGCTGGCGTCGTCTCCCCATAACGCAGCAAGTTGCAGTACTGCAGCGCGGTCGTGGTCTCTAAATAGCTTACCAGCACGCTCTGCATCTTGCTTAGTGTTACCTAGTAACTCGAGTGCTTCTACGGCAAGGTTAATAGCTGAGTCGACTGTTTCGCGGTTAAACGCATCTACTTTTAAATTAAGTAACTGATACGCATGGCGGCGGTCGATTGCGCGAGCAACTATTTTAAGCTGCGGGTAGTTTTTATGCGCGAGCTTAATTATCTCAATGGTTTTATCGGGGTTATCAATTGCAATTACCAGCATTTGCGCGGTGTGCGCGCCTGCGGCTTCAAGGAGTTCTTGGCGTGCTGCATCGCCATAAAATACAGTATTGCCAAAACGGCGTAGTAATTCTATTTGGCTAGGGCTGTGATCAAGTACGGTAATTTCGTAGCCTTGCGCGTGCAGTAAACGCCCCATAATTTGGCCAAAACGTCCGTAGCCCGCAATAATTACGTGCTTAGCGGTGCTAATTTGCTCTGGCTTATCAAACTCAGGCAGAGCACTGCTGCTGCGTTTTTGTATTTGCTCATAAACCATAAGTAATAACGGCGCTATTAGCATTGATACCGCCACAACTAAGGTAACAAGGCTGGTTTGCTCGGGCGTTAAAATACTTAAGGTGGTGGTTACGCTTAACAGTACAAAGGCAAACTCCCCCCCTTGGGCAAGCGCTAAGGCAAATAATAATTGCTGTTTACTGTTAATTTTAAAGGTAACGGCAAGGGCAAATAAAATGCAGGCTTTAACCACAATGAGTAAAACCACTAAGCCTATAACAGTACTAAACTCGTTAAATAGCAGTTCAAAGTTAATTGATGCGCCAACAGTTATAAAAAACAATCCTAAAAGTAAGCCTTTAAAGGGTTCTATATCGGCTTCTAATTCGTGTCTAAACTCACTCTCGGCAAGTACCACACCCGCTAAAAAAGTACCCAAAGCAGGTGATAAACCAATGCTTTGCATAACCAGCGCAATAGCGACCACTAAAAACAGTGCAAAAATAGTAAATATTTCACGCATGTGTGTTTGGGCAATGTATCTAAATAACGGCGCCGATACATATTTACCGCCGGCAATAATAGCGGCAATAACCGCAACCGATACACATACTTGTTGCCATACAGGCCAGCTTGCAATAATCGAGTCGCTGATTTCTTTTGTGCTAGTTTGCGGGGCAAATGCAAGCAGTGGTAATAGGGCTAAAATAGGAATAATGGCGATGTCTTGAAACAGCAATACCGAAAATGCGTTTTGTCCGGCTTCTTGCTTTAGCCAGCCTTTTTCTTCAAGGCTTTGCAATACAATAGCGGTAGAGGAGAGCGCCAGCATTAAACCAATGGCGAGTGCGGTTTGCCAATGCATAGCAAAAAACCAATAACAAAACGCAAAAATAGCCGCTGCCGATAGCACAACCTGTAAGCCGCCAAGCCCTAAAATAGAGTGGCGTAATGTCCATAAACGCGAAGGTTGTAGTTCAAGACCAACTAAAAACAGCATCATTACTACGCCAAATTCAGCGAAGTGCATTACATCAGTTTGATCGCCCACAACACCCAGCGCATAAGGGCCAATGAGTATTCCGGCAATTAAATAACCTAATACTGAGCCAAGTCCGACTCGTTTTGCAATAGGCACAGCGACTATGGCTGCTGCTAAGTAAATTAAAGCAATTTCTAACACGCGTTTATCCTAATAACATCAAGGCTTTTAGAATGGCTTAGCTGCTTATAAAATACAATGGATTATATGGCTCAAAGTTGCTTATTTATCAGTAGCTATAACACTAATGGTTATAACTACTGGGCTAAAAATAGCACTTTATGTTGAAGGACTTATTTGGGGGCTAAATATTACAAATACTTATAATTGCTGAGCTTGGTTGGCCTGAATCAGAATGGTAAATAGTAATGTTTGAGCTGATTGTATTTTCAACGCTTGTTTCAATTACTGTTACTTCAAATTCGGCAGATGCAGGTAGGTCGATATCTAATTCGCTATCGAAGTAAGTACTTCCGCTTTTTTGTAAAGTAAGTGGTTTTGTTTGATCAAAGCTAAATTGAAAGCTATCTGACGCTAAAAGTGTATCTACCATGTTAAAGCGTAAATTAACGGTGTCGGGGCCTGAAAACTCAGCACACACAAATACCGAAACCTCAACAGCTTGTAAAACGGGCATGCTATTTTGGCCTATATCCACAGTAAAGTTGCTTTGCGTAATTGCTACAGAGTTATATACCCCTGTTGCGAGTCTTTCGTCTGCGGTGGTTATCGTTATTTTTTCACCTTGTGCTAAATTAACCTCTTCATCAAAAAAGCCGTTTGTGTTGGTAGTGTACTGCAGTCCATTAATTATTAGCTGTGCATTACTTATAGCCGCTTTTTGCACATTAGTGAGTAGCCCTTTAATGCGACCGGTAAGTTGTGCAGAGTTGGTTACTGTAATTGAAAATTGCACACTTTTTGAAAATCCATCAGCATCAGTTGCGACAACGGTTAACGTGTAATTGCCCGTCATATCGGCGATAAATTCGGTAATACTTTGGTTTGTATTGCTTAAGCTGGTGCTCGAGCCTGAAGGCGCTGATAGCGTCCAAGCGTAATCGAGAGTGGTTCCCTCTGGGTCGTAACTTTGGCTTACATCAAATTTAACTGCATTGCCCACTACATCGTAGCGTGATTGCTCCCCCGTGAAGCTAATTACTGGCAATGCGTTTTGTATTACATCAATTGTTAGGGTTTTTGTGTCGGAGTACTGCACGCCATCGTTAGTGCGTAACAAAATAACCACTTGCCCCTCGACTGATGCGCTAAACGTTGGTTTTGATATTGTATTACTGCTAAGCGTTGCTTGGCCTTGCGACGAAATGATTTCCCATTGGTAGCTTAGTGGTTGGCCTTCTGGATCGTAACTATTGGAAGCATCAAGTAAAACTTGTTCATCAACCGTTATAGAGGTTTCATAAGTTACCAAAGTGATAGGCTTTTTATTGCTACTGGCATGCAGTACAGAGGTTGCTTGGTTTGAGCTTAATTGCCCATCAGACACTGTAAGCACTACAACGTAGTCGCCTTCTTTATCGGCAATAATAGAGGGTGCTGCTGATGTGTTGTTAGTGAGTTGCGATGCACTATTTACAGGCTTAGCTTGTAACTGCCAGTTATAACTCAGCGTATCTCCGTCTGGGTCGCTACATTGTTGGCACTGCAAAGTGGTAGATTCGTTTAACGTAATATCACGTTCGGATTCAAGTGTTGCAACGGGGGCTTTATTACTTGTGGTAACAGTTAAAGTAACTGATGCGGTATCACTTTCGTTTTGTTGATCGGTAACAGTGAGTGAAAGCGTGTAATCTCCAGCTGTTGACGCTGAAAACCCAGCGGTATGATTTTGCATGTTTGAAAGAGCAGGCGTGCTGCCCTGGGGTTTTGATGTAATTGCCCACGCATAACTAAGCGTATCGTTTTTATCGGGATCAGTGCTTTGGTTACCATAAAGTGTAACAACTTCATTTGGGGCAATTGTTTTATTTTCTACGTTTATAACCGCTTGTGGCGATGAGTTAGAATTAAGCGATTCACTTTTTATGAGTACAACAGTGCTTGCCGTATCACCTTGTGAATCAGTAACGGTAAGCTCAACTTTAAATTCGCCTATTTCGTCGGCAACAAACTGGCTTTTAACTTGAGTCGCATTTTCAAGCGTTGCATTACTTGCTACGGGCTTGGTAATAAATTGCCATTTGTATTGATTAATGGCGCCGCTGGTTGTGCTACTTTGCGCGCCATTTAAAAGCACAACATCACCTTGTTTAACGGTTTGTGTGCTACCTGCGTTAGCCGTTAGTTGGGTATTTGCAGTAACGGTGAATTGTTTTTGTGCAGGACTGCTTGAAAGCTTGCCGTCACTCACGGTTAATACTAATTGGTATTCTTGTGCTTCAGATACTGAAAACTCAACGGTACTTTCGTTATTAACCGTAATCGGTATTTCTACTTGTTCGTTTTTGCTGGTTAATTGCCATTGATAGGTGAGTGCATCGCCATCGGGGTCACTACTTTGTGCTGCGCTAAAAACGAGGGTGGTATTTACTTTAAACTCCGATTGCTCGGTGGTAATAACCGCAATAGGCTTTGTGTTAGTGCTGAGCGGTTTAGTTACTGTTTTGGGGTCTGAACCTCCAGAGCCACATGCAACAAGCGTGAATAGAGTAGTGATTAGAATTAAGAGTTTCCATTTCATAATATTAATATCCTTTTAATAAGTTGAATATTAATATGTACCTAAATTAGATATAAAGCAAAAAAATAAATCAAATAAGTACTTTTTCATCATTTTAGGAAAGAGTTAACGCGAAACAGTGCTGCTTTTAAATAACTTATACTTTGAGAGGAGTGCTTTATGCCCAGATTGAGAGGGCATAAAGCATATAAAATGGTAGTTAAATAACGCTTAAATAAAGTTAGTCAGCTACTTTTACTGAACCGCTAATATTATCGATACTTACATCGCCCGAGCCCGACTCAGTAATAGTCAGCCCCTTTGCATGATTAACGCGAATATCACCCGAACCGTCTTCAATTGTTACGCTTGAGCCAATATGCTCAATAAGCAGGTCGCCAGAGTTATCATCTACATTAACAGCACCGCTTATATTATTGATTGTTATATCACCCGATCCATCTTCAACGTTTAGCGAACCGCTTATGTTGCTCACGTGCATTTCGCCAGAACCATCGTCAATAGTTGCATTGCCACTTACGTTGTTTATATGAATACTGCCAGAGCCGTCGGTTAATTCTAAATTACCTGCGATGTTTTCAAAGTTTACTTCACCTGATCCATCGTCAACAGTTAGGTTTTTAGCACCGCTTATCGTTAAATTCCCCGAGCCGTCTTTTACATCAATATTGCTTTGCATAGCACTTATAAAAATGTCGCCAGAGCCATCATCAATATCTAAATTTAGATTACTTGGTACAGTAACCACTAAATTAATACTTGGAGATTGACCACTGTAAAAGCTAATACCATTACGACTTTTATTTTGGGCAACAAGCCTTGCTTGTTTACCGTCTTGCTCCAGCGTTAGCTCGTATTCGTCTTCAATGTCGGCTGTGTAAATAGTGGCATCAACACTAATGCTGGTGGCCGTTTTTGAGCCTTTTATTTCAAGGCTACCTGCACCGCTTAATACATTTAAATATTCAAGATTATTGCTTGGCAGTGATAGCTGTTGAGTTTGCTTTACTGAGGCAACGCTTGGCGATATGTGAAATACACAGCCACTTAATAATAAAATGCCGCCAATAAGTGAAAGTGGTTTTGTAATGTTAGATACAGTTGATGAGCTCATGTTTAGTCCTTTGTATTTTTGTTTGTATTTATATAAACAATATAGAGCAAAAATGAGGCCGAAATGTAAGCTGTTGTTTTATATAGGGTGGTGGTTTTTTATGAAAGTTTAAATACTAATAAGTGGTTAAAATAACTAACTATTAATAAAAAAGGATGCGCGATGCATCCTTTGTTTAATTTAGAAACTTTAACTGTGGTATTAATGTGCTCTGAAGTAGCTTATTTGTTGCTTAATTTTTTCAGCTAATGTCATTAGTTCACTTGCCGAATTTACAGTACTTTGCGTGCGAGACTCACCCTCTTTAGCGAGTTGGCTTATAGAGTGTAGGTTTTGAGTGATTTCTGCAGCAACGGTGCTTTGTTGATCTGTTGCCTCAGCTATATTATTTGATGAGCGAGTTAGATCACCAATACTTTGAGTGATTAAGTTAAGTTGCTCTCCTGTTTTTTCGCCCTCTTCAGCTGATTTAATACCCAACTGACGGCTTTGTTCCATTTGTTTAGTTGCGGCGGTAACTTGTATTTGTAGCTGTTCAATTGTTTGGCTAATTTCTAAAATTGATTTTTGAGTGCGCTGCGCTAATGTTCTAACTTCATCGGCTACAACTGCAAACCCTCTACCTTGTTCGCCAGCTCTTGCCGCTTCTATTGCTGCATTAAGTGCTAGTAAGTTTGTTTGCTCAGCAATCCCATTAATTACTTCGGTTACTTTACTTATTTCGTTACTCGCGGTGTTTACTTTTTCTACAGAGTTATGGCTATCATTTAACTGTTGGCTTAGTTGCATTAAATCATTAACAACTTGGGTTAATTGTGTTCGACCTAATTGAGCTTCTGCATCAACTTGTTGGGTTCGTTGAGCGCCTTCATTTGCGTTATTGGCTACATCTTTAATGGATACTGACATTTCTTCGATGGCGGTGGCTATTAGATCTGTTTGCCCCATCATTGCATGTGCTTCTTTGCCGTTAGTGAGTGCAATTTTTTTGGAGATGCCCGCTTGCTTTTCCAGCTCAACTACAGAGTTTTGTAAGGCGAGTATTAGTTTTTTGAGTTCAACCGACATGCTGCTTACACTCGCGGTAATTTGGTCTATTTCATTTTCACTATTTGTGTTGGTATTTAAAAAATGTTGTGACAAATCACCTTTACCTAATGCATCAACGCTACGTGTTAACTGTCTTAATGGTTTAAGTGTTTTTACTAGCACCCAAAAAAGTAAAATTGAGATAGCAAGGATCCCCCCAACAGACGTTATGCTGTTAACTACCATTAGTTTTATGCTTTCTTCAGTGAGTTCGCTTTCTTTTACACGACCAAGTAAGGTCCAATCCCACCCAGGTACCGTTTTACTGTAAGCAAACATCGGGGTGTTATTTTCACTATTGTATTTTAATGACAGACCTTTTTTAATTGCCTCTAGATTAAGCCCATCAAGTGCTTTGGAGTTCACTTTTGAGTCAACTGCGGCCTCTTTACCCGCTATAACTACATCATTTGTATTTCTGAAAACAAATAAGTTACCGCTTTCTTCAATTACTATTTTATTAACAGACTCTCTCAGCGATGCCAGTGCATCGTTTATATTAAAACCTATGTATAAAATACCAATTACTTGGTTTTGTTTATTTTTAATTGGTTGGTAAACAGTCATATACTCGTTGCCGAATAATTTAGCGTAACCTTCATAGCTTTGACCGTTCATAAGAGGCTGATAGCCTGGGTGTTTTTTTCCTAGGTATGTGCCAATAGCCCGTTGCCCATCACTCTTTTTTAAAGAGGTAGTAATACGAAAAAAATCATCCCCATCTCGCATAAATACCGTGGCGTTACCTCCGGTTAATTTAGCGTAATTTTCAACAATATCGATATTGTTATTAACCTGTGCACCATCATGTAAAAGAATAGGAACCATAGTATCTACGACCATTACTTTTTGATCGCTTTTTTTAAATTCACCAGGGTACATACCTTTAAATACGGTCGCATTGCGTTTTGCTATTGCAAGTAGGCTGTCGTATTGGAGTTCTAAAAGATCTGAAATAGCGGTTATTTCAGACTTAATCGCAGTTTCACTTTTTTCAGAAAGTGTATTAGCCGAGATTAAATAGGTAGATAGTCCCACTAAACTAAAAATACATAACGTTAAAGTGAATGCTAGGGCACCAATTTGTTTTGATATTGACCAGTTTTTATAGCTCATACTTCACTCCAAAGAAAGACGGTATTTATGCGTACTTAGTTTAATTATAGGCGTTTTAAGTTGTTTTTTGATGACTTACTAGCAACTAAATTAACCTAATAATCAATTTATTATATAAAAAAAATTTAATAATAATAAAAAGTTAGCAATTTATGTTGAAGGTGTTATTGCTGAATTTATTTGATTATAGCTAGGATGGTTATTTTTATTACTATTTTTTAAATATAAAAAATCCGATATGGCATGCCATATCGGATTTTAATTTAACTCATTAAATTTAAATTTAAATTAAAAGCTGTAAGTAATATTACCGTATAAGAAACGCCCGTCTAATCCGTAAGGTGCATACGGTGTGTACGGGAATATTTGGCCAAAGTCAGAGTAACCAATGTTATCCACGGTTGCTTGTGGGTACTGATCGAATAAGTTGTTTGCACCAACGGCAAATTTCCAATATTCGTCTGGACGGTATGCCACTTCTAGGTCGGTGATCCATTTAGGGTCTAAGTATTCATCGCGATCAGCTGTAGTTGATATGTCAGCGACTTCACCATAACGTGTGGCACGAAGCGTTGTTTGCCATTCGTTAAAGTTCCACACTGCTGATAGGTTCCATTTGCTATCTGGCGTGCCTTCTTCAAAGCGACCTACTTCACGACGCGCAAACACTACGTAGTCGTCACCTAGTGAGTTAAGTTCGCTTGGGTTGTCGTTTACGTGTGTTACTTCGGTGTCGTTAAAGTTAGCTGCTACGTTTAGGCGTAAATCACCTAAGTTGTCTAAATCTAGGTTATAAGTGGCAACTATATCTACACCTTGCGTGCGTGAATCGATAGCGTTGGTAAAGTAACGTACGCTTTCGGTATTTAGCTCACCGGCATTTTGTAGTATTTCTACTACGGCATCGCCCTCTAAGTTTTCAGACAATACAATACGGTCATCAATATCAATACGGTACGCATCAACGGTTAAGCTAAAGCTGCCTTGCGTGTACATAAAGCCCGCAGTAACGTTTACTGACTCTTCAGCATCTAACGGCTGAGCACCGAGTGCTTGCGCTGCGGCTGAATCGGTTGGGAATAAACCAACTTCAAATGGTTGGTTGTTTTCAAGTACTGTTGATATTTGGCGGTACGAGCTTTGCGCTAAAGATGGCGCACGGAAACCGGTGCTAATTGCACCGCGCAGCGATAGGTTTTCAGTAATGCTGTAACGCGAGGCAAGTTTAGAGGTAAATGTGTCGCCAAAGTCGCTGTAATCTTCATAACGACCCGCTAAAACGACGTTCCATTTTTCTGTTAAGTAGGTATCAAACTCAACAAATAAAGCGATGTTATGACGGCTTTCGTCAGTCGCACTTTCTGGTCCAAAACCAGCAAGTACTTGCGCGCCACCGGCTGCAATTGGGTTACCGTCGCTATCAAGTGCGGTGATGTAAGACGCTTCTTCGCCTTCTTCTATTTTGTAGCTTTCGTGGCGGTATTCAGTACCTACGGTAAAAAATACGTCATCAGGTAAGCCTAAATCGAGTGTGGTATTGGCTGTTGCGTTTACTAAAAACTGATCGTAAACCAGTGCACCGTTGTCAAATTCGGTTGGGCTGTCGGCACCTAGTGATGTGTTTATACTATTTACAACACCAAAGCCAAAGTCGTTACGGCCGTAGTTGGTACTTACATCCCATGTCCAGTCGTTAGTTTCGCCTTTTAAGCCCAGTGCAAATGAGTAGTCTTGTACGTCTGTTTCAATCTGCGGCAAAAATCCATCTGGGTACACTTCTAAAACGTTACGGCTGTCTTTTGCACGGCGGTAAAAACCACCTGAATTACCTTCACGCTTTGAGTAGCTACCAAATGAATAAAGGTTTAAGCCGTTATCAAAGTCGTAACCCATGTTGTAAAGCAACGCGTAATCTTCAAGGTCTGCTTTACCAAAACGGTGGTTGTAACGATCGATAGTAAATTCGCGTGGGTCTAGGCTGCCATCATCAAGACGGCTGTATTGTTCGCGTGGGTCAAAGCCTGAGCGCTGCGTTGAGTCGTTATCGCGGTATTCAATTGATACGTTTACAAAGCCGTTATCAGATAACGCAAAACCAGAGTTTGCGCTGACAGTGCGTGTTGCACCGTCGTTTACTTCTCTGTCGCCACCGGTATTAAAGGCTAAGTCGCCGTTTGCATCTGCGTAGGTGCTTTCTAGCTGAGGTACGCCAGCCATTTGAGTATCGTATTTACCGTACGTTACGCTAACGCTGCCGCCTTCTGAGGCATCTTTAAGTACAATGTTAATTACCCCAGCAATTGCATCAGAACCGTACTGTGCGGCTGCGCCATCACGAAGTACTTCAACACGTTTAATTGCAGAGGTTGGGATCATGTTCAAATCAACAGCGGTAGAGCCTCGACCAACAACACCTGCTAAGTTTAATAGCGCACCGGCATGGCGGCGCTTACCGTTTATAAGTACTAATGTGTGATCGGGTGCTAATCCACGTAAAACAGCTGGTTTTGCATGGTCAGTACCATCACCCATAGTGGCACTTGGGTAGTTAAAGCTAGGTACTTGGTTTGCTAGTATTTGGCTTATTTCTAGCTGACCCGTACTTTGCATATCACCGCTGGTAATAATATCTACAGGTACTGAGCTTTCGGCAATACTGCGTAAGCTACGGCGAGTACCTGTTACTGAAATCACTTCAATGCTTTTTTCGGCTTGAACATCTTGTTCTGCAGCAAATACAGAAGAATAGGGTGCACTAAGTGCAGAAGAAACGGCCAGGCTAAGTGCTACTTTTTTGGCTGATAATGGCTTTAACATGATGTTGATTCCCTTGAGGGCTGCTGACTATTGATTTTAAAAAGGAGCGCATCATATAGAAGCGACTACCCTAGTGCAAAGATAAAAACTATCTAAGATATTCTAAGTTGTTAACAAGTAAGGTCACTGTCTACGCGTGATATAGGCGTTTGGATCGTTGTAGTTGCAATCTTGTGTCGAATGGTTGCGAATTCAAGGGGATTTTAGATAAAAGTTAGTAAGACGTAAAAAGGCCAAGCAAATGCTTGGCCTTTCAATTTTTTAAATTTAGTAATTTAAATTATTCAGGGGCAACTTCAAGCGTTGTAAATAATGCATAACGTCCTGCATCTACGCCTTCTTCATTTACGGTAACCTTGTTAGAGGTTTCGATTAGGTATAGGCCTGGCTCTTTCCACGTAATTGTAAACATACCGTCTTTATCGGTCGTTACTTTTACTTCGCCACGCTCGTTACGGTAGCGTGTGTCGCCTTTTAAAATACTTACTTCAACGCCTTCACCAGCAGATTTACCATCTTGTAGTAACTGAAAACGTGCTTGTTCACCTACAAATAAATCGTTTGGATGCGTTGGACCGCTAAGCTCAAGGCCTAAACCAAGTTGTGCAGGTTTTGAGGTGCCATTTCGGCTTACAAATGTATCTACTGTTGAAACAACCTTCGTTGTGGTTACATCTTTTGCATTGCTAGGTAACTCGGCTTCTGTTTTTTTACCAAATACGCGCTTGCGCTTACCTTCTTCGTTTTTATAGAAGGTCATGTACATTGGCTTTTGGGTCATTGCAATGTGGTAAGTGCCTTGCTCTGTTAAGCTTACCGCAGCTGAGCTTTTACGCTTTAAGTAATAAGCACGAATGGTGTCGCTTACTGGCTCACCATTAGGCGCAAGTGCCATTAATAATGTGTCGTCGTACTCGGCGCCTTTTTCTTTAGGTTTAAAGGCTTTGTCTGGTGCAAACATTTCGTTAGAGATACTAGCGTCAATCATTACGTAATGCGCTTTATCGCCTGATAAAGATGTATGCGAAGGTAGTAACCAACGTCCGTGTGCACTTGCTGAAGTTGACACTAAAGCAGATAAGCTCAATGCGCCGATTAATGCCGTTTTTAATAAATTAATTTTCATTGTATTTCCTTAAATTCAAATGATTAAGTAGCAGCTACTTAGTGCTTACAGTGACGAAGCTTTTAGAAAACTCGTTTTTACCATCAATTGTTAGTTTGCCTGATTTAGTTAAATCGAGCTCAACGCGGGTGTAGTCTCTGCCGCCTTCTTCGCGTACAACTTCAATATTTAGTAAGTATTTACCTGGTTTTACTGGGTTACCGTCTAAATCATTACCTTGC
This sequence comes from Pseudoalteromonas sp. SR41-7, assembly GCF_014163935.1. NCBI lineage: Bacteria > Pseudomonadati > Pseudomonadota > Gammaproteobacteria > Alteromonadales > Pseudoalteromonadaceae > Pseudoalteromonas > Pseudoalteromonas sp. SR41-7. The sequence goes on from NZ_JACJEF010000012.1 coordinate 45,952, forward strand.
CAATTTATGGTGTAAGTACCTGCGCGTTTTGTTGCGCCGCTAATGCCGTCAAAGTTGGCATCGCTTTTACCGGCTTTACGCCACCATTGGCGTAAGTCTTTAAACCATTCTGCTTTTTGCACCCAAAGTGCAAGCGTTGTAACGTGTTTGCGCTCTGGTGTTTCAAGCCAAACTGCAACGTATGGGCGGTGATACGGTTGTACTTCTAAGTCAGGAAGTGTTAATTCAACCTCTAGCTGTGGTGTTTTTGCATGCGCCGTTGTTTGAAAAAACGCAGCTACGAGCAGTAATGCGGCGCTTATAAATAATTTAAATTTAACCATTAAGACACTCCTTTTATTTGTGGAACCCAACATAAATAAATAACCAGTGGAGTTGCCACTCCGAGTACGGTTATCCATATTCCTGCTAAGCGTTTTTTTCTATTTTGAAACAAAATAATCATGCCGGTGATGGCAAATAAAATCATTAGTACGGCAGATATATCAATTACCCAACTCCATACTTCACCGCTGTGGCGGCCTTTATGTAAGTCGCCAATAAGGCTTAAAAAGCCACCTGTTTGGTAATCAAGATTTAGCTCGCCAGTTGTAAAATCAAGCTCTGCGTAGGCAAACCCAGCAGGCAGTGGGTAGTCGAGCATGACAAGCGCGTCTTCTTTTTCCCACTCAATGCTTTTTACTTTTGTAAGTGCATATTGCTCGGCTAGGTAAGCTTCTATTTCAGGGTAAAGCGTTGGCAGCGTATTTAGCTGCTCATTCGCTTTGGTAACTAGCTCTGCTGGAATTACCGCCGTTACTTGGCCATTATTTTTATCGTTTTTAAGCCAATCAATATGGTTGAGCACAATGCCGCTAACGCAAAATAAGATAAGCAAAAAAAACAAAGCTGTAGAAATATAAATATGTAGAGCACGGCTTGTGCTATACAAAGCCCGCTTGTTAATAAACGACATAAAAACAGTAAATAAATTAAATTTACAGCATGATAATGATTTGCATTAGCTATTACAAATTTACTTACTTATCTTTACATAAAAACTTTAAAACAAAGGCGGTAAGCAGGTAAAAAATGAATATTTAACGCTTAGGAGGGCTGGAAGGTCTTAAAATAAGGTAAATCATTACCAATACTTCTATTACTGCAACGAGATAAATAACCCAAATAGGGGCGGCTGAATACAGTAAAATGTAAATCCAATTAACATGCCAATGGCGGCGTAGCATTTGGCTTTTACAGGCACTACTTTATGGGCTTGCCATTGCTGCAAAGTTACACCGTAACGAGGGTGGTTTAACAGCCATTGTTCAAGCGCGGGTGATGAGCGAGTAAAGCAGGTGAGCGCTAAAATAAAAAATATAGTGGTAGGCATGACCGGCAGCACAATGCCAATAATACCCAAGGCTACAAGTATTAAGCCAAGTGCTTTAAACCATAAGTTTTTATAACAAATAAACACTGCTTTTATATTCACTTAGGCTCTTTTTAGTAATGGCTGATACTTTCGATTGTAGGCCAAATAGTTATAAAATCGAAGTGTAAAAACATAAAAAAGGGCAAACTAAGTTTGCCCTTTTAAATTTATAAAATAGGTTTTACTTATCTAGAAGTAGTAACCTACGTTGATGTTAAAGCGACGCTCTGTATCGCCATCACCAATAATTGTTCCGCCAATAAATGGCTGGTTACGTGCTTGAATAAAGTCAAAGTACGTAAATAACGGGCCTGCTGATACGCTCATACCTGTTACGTTCATCCATGTATCTGCACTGTCGTCAGATTTGTCATAAATGATCCCGTAATCGTTGTAAAACTGTACGCCTGTTATAGGGCCTAAATCAACCGATAGGTCGTAAGCTACGTTAAAGTTAGTCATGGTAGCTTCGCTTGATACGGTGTCGTAGTAGTCAAACGCACCTACAACAAAGCGGTTGCTGTTGTCGTCTAGGTCGTAGTCGTACTCACCGTGCTGAAATTGAATATTCCAGTTATTTATTTGGCTGTTTACGTGGAACGCCCATGCGCCGTAGTTACCTGCACGGTCGTTACCATCATGTAAGCCACCGCTTAATAGTGATACACCCACATCGGTTTTAGCGTTTTCGCCATGCTCAATTTGGTACACTGTACGAGCTGCAAATGTGTTGTATTCACCAAGGCGAGAGCCAGGTGCATCGTATGTGCCTTCGGTTGTTGCACGGCTACCAACTATATCAAAAGAGTAACGCTCGTTAACTTCAGAGCTGCCATCAACGCCGCCTACTTCATCATTTTTGAAAAAGCCTAGGTCTAGTTTCCAGTTATCTTTTAGTTTACGGTTTACTGTTACACCCAAGTCAAAGTCGTCTTCTAGGCCAACATAGTAGTTAGTGCTAAAAAAGTAGCTGTGTGAGTTGTATGGGCCATTACCAAAAGGGACAGGTGCAATACCAGCTTGTGCTTCCCAGCCATCAGTAAATTCGTAACCTAAGTATGCATACTTAACAATGGTCATGTAATCGTAAAAGCGAAAATCACCATTAACAGAAATATCGTTTATTTCGCCAGATAAGTTAATGCGAAATACTTCAAAGTCTAAGTCGCCGCTACGATCTTGAGTGTCTTCATCGTATGAATTAGTGCTGTAATTAAAACGCACTGCGCCACCAATTTTAACGCCTTCGTCTTTTTTCTCAGATTCGGCGGCAGCAACAACAACTTCTTTGTTATCAGCTTTTTTACTAATTTTTGCAACTTCTTGCTTGTGTTGCTCATTAATTTTTTGCTGTTTTGTTTTTTCATCAGCTAACTTATTTTCAAGCAGTTGCATTTGTTGCTTTAACTGCTTAAGTTGGCTTTGTAACGTGTCTAGATCATCAGACGCATAAGAAGTACTTGTAACACCACCTAGAACTAGTGCTAGTGTTAATTTTGAGAGTTTAGTCATAATTGCCGCTCAGATTTTGATTAAAAAATAAAAAATTCAAGACGTAAAAAAACGCCTTACGTTTAGGGTAAGTACAAAAACTATGTATTTTTTTTATTATTTATTCTTTAGGAGCTTGAGTAAGCGCACCAACTTCTAGAAGGGGCGATGCATCTAATTTATCTGCATCCATCATTGCGGCTACACGCTGCATTGATGAGAGTAAAAGGCTCTGTTCCCATTCAGCAAGTGCAGAAAACTTTTCAATAAAGTGTTCTTGCAATGGCTGAGGTGCTTTATCAAGTAACTCTTTTCCTTTATCGGTGAGGTATAAGCTCACTCTGCGTTTATCCATTTGACTGCGTACGCGTGTTACTAAGTTTCTGCTTTCTATTCTGTCGAGAATATTGGTGACCGTTGCTGGGCTTAAATTTACATTTTGAGCAATACGGCTCGCCGTTATTCCATCGGTTTTTTGCACTTCTTGCATTATAAGCAATTGTGGGCCAGTTAAACCCGAAGTTTTATTTAGCTGCTTAGAATGTAAGTCAATCGCGCGGATAACTTTACGTAAAGAAACCAATAACTCGTCATATTTTTGCATTTGCTTATCTCGTCGATGGGGCGGTAGTTTGCCGTAATCGCGAAATGTTACACATCAAATAAATTGAATTCAAATAATATATTGTACTTTAGCCCGCTTTTATTGGTTTTTAATAGTTAGAGCAGTAACTAATGTAAAATTATATTGTTTAAATATTGGTAAATTTTCTTAGCACCTTGTGTGCATTAAGTTGCGCACAGTACGTATGTTGTGAATAATTGGCAAGTCTTATTGTATAGACTTTAGTATTATTCATTTACAGCTGTTAGTACAAAGTAATTGTTTGTGAGTTTACTGTATATGTATTAATCGGCAATGAACAAATTCAGCAATCAATATTTAATATCAATAGCGTATACTTTAAGCATGCATTATTGTTTAGATGTAAACATTAAAAATCTTTAGTATCAGTATTATAGGGGAAGGTATGAAATTATCGCCATCAGTTAGCATTGAGCAAAGCGAATCCGGACTTGAGTTTATTAAAGTAGCTAGTGAAAAGTGCGACGCAAAAATATTTTTGCAAGGTGGGCAAATTACCGAGTTTATCCCTAAAAATAACAAGCCACTTATTTGGGTTTCACAAGAGGAAACCTATCAAGAAGGGGCGAGTATTCGAGGCGGTATTCCTATTTGTTGGCCGTGGTTTGGTACACACGCTAATGATGGGTGGCCTGCCCACGGTTTTGCGCGCACAAGCGTATGGCAAGCCGATGAAGTACACGAATCTGATGAGCAAATTACAGTTAGTTTAAAGCTCCCCATGAAACTTGTTAATACAACGTATTGGCCGCATCAGTCCGCATTAAAAGTTGAGTTTATATTAAGCGATAAATTACAGGTTCGCTTAACGACCACTAACTTAGGAAGTGTGCCATTTAGCTTCACTCAAGCACTGCATACCTATTTTCCAACCTCAGATATTACAAACACCCATGTTGATGGTTTGCAAGGCGCGCAATATATTGAGTTTAGTGAAGGGCCATTTGTACAAAATGATGTTGTAAGCTTTAATCGCGAAACCGACATGGTTTATACACAAGCAAGTACAATGCAAAGCATTAATACGCCAGAAGGTGTTATTAATGTGAGCCGCGAAAACTCAAGTTCGTGTGTGCTGTGGAACCCATGGATAGAAAAGTCAAAACGCTTATCTAACTTTGCTGATGATGAATATAAAACAATGCTGTGTCTAGAGGCCGCTAATGTACTGACAGATAAAGTAACGCTTGAGCCAAAACAAAGCCACACATTAATAACCACCATTAGTTGGTAAGCTAGTCATAATTAAAAGCAGAAATAGGGACAAATAGTGTTTAACAATCAACAAATAATGGATTTGCCAAAGCATAGTGATATTAGCTTTAAGCCATTGGCTGATAAAGCCTTATTACATACACAACTTAGCTCGCTTCTGTTTTATGTACCGCTAATTGGAGCGCTTATTGCTGTTTGTTATTTTAATGAAGCCTTTGCTAATAATGCACAAACGTATTTGCTAATTGGTATGCCAATTTTGGTAGCCGTATCTATGGCGTACAACATAATAAGTGTGAGGTTGCGAGGTTTTGCAGTACGAGAACATGACATTGCTTTTAAAAAAGGCGTTATTTGGCAACAAGTGACGGTATTACCTTTAGCGCGTGTACAGCATATGGAAATACACCAAGGGCCAATAGAGCGAAAACTTAGTCTTGCGAGCATTAAATTATTTAGCGCTGGCGGTGTAAGTGCGGATTTACAAATTAGCGGGCTAACCCATGATGATTGTAAAAACATGCGCCAATTTGTACAAAACTACCGCCAAGACGACGCAACTACTCAGGCAGCTTTAGTCGATGAGTAATACAACTATCGAAGATAAAGCCAGCCCTATTTACTGGCAAAAAGTATCGCCCTGGGCACTTTTATATTTTGTTGTGCACTTTAGTGTGCGCTTTGTAAAAGATGGCCTTTTAAACTTACTGCCCATGCTAGTCGTATTTGTTACTCAAGTAGAAAATAAATTGTTTTGGGCGCAGGTTGCAGGCGGTATTGCACTAATTTTGCTACTTGTTTACTCATTTTTATATTATTTAAATTTTAAGTTTAGTATTAGTAGCGACAACGAAATATTGCTTAACAAAGGTGTATTTAAAAAAGAGCGACTTACGCTTAAATTTGGCCGTGTGCAAAACGTTAATATTGCCGAGCCGTTTTATTTTACCCCCGTAAACTTGGTTAATTGTATTTTTGATGCAGCTGGTAGTGTGTCGCAAGAAGTTGTTTTACCTGGTGTCACTAAAAATTATGCACAGCAAATGCGGAAACAAATATTTGATTTTAAAGCGCAGCAACAGCAAGAAGCACCAAATACTGAACAAAGCGAAACAGACACTATCGAAAACAGCCTAAGCATTAGCAATAAAGAAATAGCCAAATTTGGTTTAATGTCGAATATGGCCATTTTTGCAATGGCTGCTTTGGCCCCTTTTATAAACCTAATTGTTGATTTTTTAGAGAAGCAAATTATTGCGAAAGTAGAAGGCTTTTATCAACAAGAGCTTGGTATGCTGGCCAGCGCTGCTACCTTTGCGATGATCACCTTAATTGGTTTGTTAGTTGTGGTGGCTGTAATGCTATCGGTGACTATGTCGCTTATTCGCTTTTATAATTTTGAGCTTTATTTTAAAGGTCAAAAGTTTAAACGTATTGCTGGCTTGTTAGAGCGCCATCAGCTTTCGATGAGCATGGATAAAGTGCAATCTATTGTTATTAAACAAAACCTAATGGGGCGATTACTAAAGCGATTTACCGTTGAGTGTTTACAAGCAAGTAGCGGCGGAATAGCAGCCGGTGTGGCGGCTAAAAAAAATAAACAAACGTTAGTATTACCTGTATTAAATAGCGAACAAGTTGATAGTGTATGCCAATGGATTTACCCGTGGTTTAATAGTAAAAAACTCGCTTTTAAGCGCGCAGAGCGAGCGCTTTTGTATAAAAATTTAGGCTTTTATTCACTGTTACCCAGTGTATTAGTGTTTGGCTTTTGTTTTATTGCTGATATTAATACTTTGATAAGCCTTGGTGTTTTGGTGGTGTTTTCTGGCTTGGTGACTTTGTCGTATCAGCGTTATGGTTATTACATGCATGAGGATAATGGCCGATTTTACATGGTTGTACGCAAAGGTATGATTGGCGTTCATTACCGTGTTTTTGAACTTTATAAAGCGCAAAGTGCGCGCAGTATAAGTACGTACTTAATGAGAAAGTCAGGCTTAAAAAGCCTGTATATACAACTTGCTTCAGGCTTTGCGTTTATGCCCTATATAAAGCAGCAAGATGCTGACTTTATTATTGATTTTACAATTAAGCAGATTGAGTCAGATACTCGCAGCTGGATGTAAATTACCCTAATAAAACATGTGTAAATACCCATTTTCACATGTTTTATTACACTTTCTTACTGCCCATGAAAGACATTTAATAATACCCTAGATGGTATTAAGGAATTCTTTTAGGGACGCTCATGAAAAAAACACTTATCGCATCAGCTTTATTACTAGCAGCACCGAGCTTTGCAGCCGATTGGCAAACTATTCATACCGAACATTTCAACATTCACTACAGTGTTGAGCATGCTGATTTTGCTAATTCAACTGCAGCAGAGCTTGAAATAGTACGCACCAAAGTGCTTGAGCAGCAAAACCGAGCACTTGATAAAACAGTTGATGTAGTGGTGTTTGATCCCCTAAATGCAGCAAATGGCTTTGCGCTACCTACCTCAAATAATCCTGTAATGGCACTTTTTACAACCCCACCACAATCTGACACAGTTATATCAAACAGCGCTGGCTGGCAGCAGTTACTTGTACTGCATGAATATATTCACTTAGTACACTTAGCACAGCCTACACGCAATCACTGGCAGCAAAAAGTACGTGGTATATGGGATTTATACGACTTAACTTACAATGATACACCGCGCTGGGTAGCCGAAGGTTATGCCACATTGATTGAGTCTAAAATGACGGGCCGTGGGCGTTTATTTGATAACTACTCAGAGTCAATACTGCGAGAATTTGCTCAGCAAGGTGCTTTGCCAACCTATGGGCAATTAAATGGCGAGCAGGGCTTTATGGGCGGCTCAATGGCGTATTTAATGGGTAGTCGCTTTTTAAATTGGCTAGAGCAAAACTATTCAGAGCAAACACTCGATAGTGTTTGGACGCGAATGCAAGGCGTAAAAACGCGTGACTTTGATGAGGCATTTAGCGGTGTGTTTGGGCAAAGTGCAGCCAAGCTATATCGCCGATTTATAGCTGAATATACCTATAAAGCAATGCAAATAGAACAAGGAGAGCCGTTACTTAATAGTGAACTTTGGCTTGAACTTAACTTATATGCAAGTAACCCTGCACTTTCAAAAGATGGTAGTAAAATTGCAATTGTTGAGCGAGACAAAGAGAGCAATACCAAGCTTATAATTTATAGCACGGACGACAACATAAAGGCGCAAGAGGAGTTTACTAAAGCGCAAAAAGAGCTACTCAAAAACGATGCACAAGACATCCCCGATACAGCGCCAAGTGTGTTTAAGCGCGAACAAAAACAAGTGCTTAATCAAATTAATCGAGCCGGTATTGCAAACCCGCAATGGGTAAATAGCACAACGTTATATTTTAATGCGTACAGCAATGAAGAGTCGGGTATTTATAATAAAGTGTCAGACATATTTAGCTATAACACTGACACTGGATATATCACACAGCTTACCAAGCTTGCTGGTATACGACGATTTAGCGTAACCAGTAACGGTGAAACCTTGTATGGCGAGCAAATAAGAGGTGGCTACTCTGAATTAGTAAAGGTTGATCTCAATACGCAAACCACCACACCATTATTTACAAAAAGCCTTGAGACAACTTACGATTACCCAATACTCAGTCCTGATGAAACTAAATTAGCTTATTTATCAACGTCATTAAATGAAAACTGGCAATTGTATATACAAGATGTGGGTAGTAATAAGCAGCAATTAATACCTATGCCAAACGGGTATCAATATTTAAGTCAGCCTAGCTTTAGCCATAATGGTGAGTCACTTTACTTTGTTGCAGGCTTAAATAGCGCTACTGATATTTATAACTACAACATAGAGAGTAAAACACTCAGCAAGTTAACTCAGGGGCAGGAAGCCGTTGCTCACCCGATTGAAATGGCCGATGGCTCGTTACTCTATTTTTCGATAACCGCAGATGGGCCAAATGTAAAAACATTGCCAAAAGCTATAAACAGCACTGTAGTTACTGAATTTTCGGCTAATAAAAAAGCACCGCTGCTCATTGTAAACGAACATACGCTTCCAAAAGCTAAAATATATACGCATCAAACAACGCAGCAAACAAATTACAACGTGCTCGAGCAGCACGCTACTTTTGCACTAGGGACGCAGTATTATTCGGCTTCTACCAGTTTGTTAGATTTAAGCATTAAAAGTAGCGATTTATTAAAACAGCTCGACTTGCAAGCGGGATATAGCACTGATTTACACGATGGAGCACTGCACGGTGGTTATGTGCAGGCAAAATATAATGCGCTTGATGTAAAACTGAAACTTGCACTGTTTGACTATAATTTAAATACATCGCGCCAGTATCAACAAAGGCTAAATGCAGATATGGATGCCCGTGGTGGTTTTGCTGCAATAAGTTACCCTGTTAAATCTGGGCAGCTAAGTTTAACGCCGGAGCTTGCCTACAATTACACTGATTATAAACAACGCCATAAAAATTGGACGCGTTTAGGCGTTGCCCAAAGTTGGCAATATGATCGTCAAGACTTTGTGATAGGCCAAAGCCTTTATGCAAGTTGGTACGATGGCAGTAGTAAAAGTCATAGTTGGCAAGGTTACGATTTAGTCGCCAAAATTTTTGGTAAAGCGTTTGGTATTCCTCTTTATGCAAATTTTTCTCAAAAACAACGTGATGACAGCAGCCTTGCATTAGGTGGCTTTAGCTCAAATCTTATTAATCAGCAGCAAAATAGTGAATATGTACTTTCATCTGAGCTGCCTTTTTATAGCGCAGCTGCAAAGCGCTATCAAGGTTACGGTGGCGGCTTTAGCTTTAAAGAAGGCATGCCGTGGCTTTATTACAAGCAGCATCAACTCGACGGCACCGTATATGCACAAAGTTACGGGATAAAACACCAAGGTGATTTTAGTTTTGGAATGGGGCCTGCTGGTATAAATGACTTAATATTTAATATGGGACTGTCGCGAGTAGAAGGCGACAGTTTTGAGGATGAAATGCGAGCGTGGCTGAGCTTTTATTATTCGCTATAAATATTAATTGGCTAAGTTACTTATCCATCTGCAAGGATAGTAACTTAGCTTGATATACATCGATTTTTTGGTTATCACGTTCTAGTTCGATAGCTTTCTCAAGCAAGGTTTGTGTTTGTTTAATATTACCTTGTTGATAGCGAACTTTTGCGAGTTCCAAGTATAACTCAGCAATGTAAGGCGCTTTAGTAATAGCTTGCTCAAGGTGTGCTTTAGCCTGATGAGCATGGCCAGCTTGTAAGTTGTTTTTAGCGATTACTAGTAATTCATATGGGTCTTTTTCTTTATTAACTAATTGTGACGTGAGCTCTTTAACAAGCTCTTTGTCGCCTAATTTTTTAGCTAAAAGCTGATAGTTGCTGATTAAATTAATGCTTATTTCATTATTACTAAGTGCTGTTTGATAGATATTTTTAGCGCTTTGTAAATCACCTGCCCGACGATGCAAAACGCCCGCTATATTAAATAATTCAGGATCATTGGGAGTGTATTTGTTTGCTTGTAGAATAAGTGAGTAAGCAATATCCAGCTGTTTGTCTGCTAGCGCTGTTGCAGCTAAATTACTGTAAAACTTAGAAACTAAATCGTTATAATCTGCACTGCTTGAATAAAAGCTGCGACGGGTAGGAAAGTAGTCGATTAATGTGCCCGCTCTGAAAAATTCAACAATATTATCATCTTTTTTCTCTACTTTTGGGGCGTATACTCTTGTTCTAAAGTGGCTTGCTACATAAACAACATTATTTTCTTTTGCGTATACAGGCTGACTTGTTACTTCTTGAAAGCTCGTTTCTAATCCGAGAGCTTGTGCATAGCTTTGTGTTAAAACAGCTAAGCTAATGCAGTTGCCTTGCGAAAGTTTTAAGGCTTGGGCTGAAGTAAGTGTATCGCCGTGGTATTTAAAGTTAGCTAAGTTGCTTTCGAGGTAGTTGTAAATAATGCGGTCATGACGGATTTCAGACTGTTTTTGTTTTTCGGCATAGGCTAAAAATTTTTCTTTTTCAGCATTTGGCAGCTCGAAAATACTGTACTCAGAAGGAGTGTCGAGTTTATTAAACAAAGAATGGTTTAATAGTTGTTCAAGCTCTATTTGTTGTTCTACTTGGTGAACCTTGGTTGTGTTACATCCAACTAAATATAAAAAAGTAATACAGACTGCTATTTTATAAAACATCATAAACCCACTCCATTGTTAAATTTTACATTACAATGTGGTGGGTTTTTAATCAAGCACTTGCTGTACTGCGTTTACTTGAGCGATTTTTTTGTGATTGTTTTTTACGTTTACGGCGGGTAAACCACAAGTAAAAACCAGTACCTGCTAGCCACACTGGGCTCAAACCAATTACGCACCACAGTATTTTACTTATTAGCCCTGCAAAGTAGCCAAAATGAAGTTTTCTAAAGCTATCAATTACTTGCCAGCCAACGCCTACTTCGCGAATATCCCAGTTAGTTAAATGTTCGCCTGTATGCTTATCGTAGCTAACCGTATTAGCGTATTCGCTCGCAAGCGGGTTATTTGTATCGACTTCGCCGAATAAGGTGATATTTTCGTCAGGCTCGAGCGGCATAACTAAAAACGTACCATTAAAAGTGGGTATTTGCTTTTTACTGTCATCGAGTATGTGTTGAAACGAAATATCGCTACTGTGCAAGTTTTTGGTTAGTACAAAGTGCTCTTCCTCAGCGTGTTCAATAACTTCGTGATACCACACCGCCCAGTTAAAGTAGCCACCTGTAATAGCTAAAATAATAATGATGGGCGACCCTATCACCCCAGTCATTTTATGAATGTCGCTAAGTACAATTTGCAGTGTTGCACGCCAGCGCACACTAAATAGGCGCTGCCAAAATTTACGATAAATAATAAGTCCTGTAATACCTAATACCAATAAAAACAGAGCAAAAAAGAAGCCTAGTACTGTGCCTGTTTGCCCTGGCAGGTTTTTAAAGTCGTTAAGTAAAAAGGTGTAATGCAGTTCTAAAAACCAATCAGTAAAATAATGGCTGGTACCAACAGGCTCTGACAAAATGTCACCCGTATACTGGTTTAAATGAAACTTATACCATTGCTCTGTCCCGCGTTTAACTAAGTAAACCCGATCAGCAGTATCATCGTTAAATATCTCCCAACTACCTACTAAATACTCAGGGTAAGCAAGCTCTGTTTTTGCGATTAATTTGTCGATTGGCATGCGCTCTGGCAGTGCTTTTACAACATAGTGACTGCTTGGCATAAGTAAGCCATCTATTTCACTTTTAAAAACTAATACGCTCCCTGTAATACTAATAACAATCAAGGGAATGAGAGCTATAAGAGCGATCCAACTGTGAATTTTAAAAAGAGTTTTTCTCATAGATAGTTTTATATATTGCAGTTAATGACTTGCGCATGATAACAACTATCATTTTCATTTAATAGCTTGTGAGTAGGTTTTCTATTAAATAGGTAAACCGTGAACTTAATTCTACGGTTTTTGTATACCTAGCTTTCCAGTACCTAAAATAAGAATATCTTATTTAGTTGAGTTAAATTTACGCGGCTCTACAATGCCGCGCTCATAGTAAAAGCCTTTTAAAAACAGATGTTTATTAAATGTTTTTATTTCTGTTTTTAATTAACATTTATATAACGAGCGAGGTTGCTTTGGCGCATTATTTGCCTATATTGTCTTCTTTTATTTTGGTTTTTAGTTTTTTACCATTACTAAACAAAATTCGAAAAAATCGTAGTGTCTCTGGTTTGTCACTATTAATGATGACATTTGGATTAGCACAAAGCCTTTATTTTATAACCTACAATATTTTCTTTGAGCGCTATTATATTGCGTTACCATTTATTGTAACCGGTGCGTTAAGCGGGCTTATTTTATATTTTTTTGCACGTTTCAATGCAGCTAAACGAGAACGTGTACAGCTGGTTACTATGCTAGGTTTTTCGTTACTGCCTTTTTCACTGCTTTTAAATTCAAGCCTTCATACTGCAACGGTATTAAGCGCTTTAACGTATGTTGGTCTTGTGATGAGTTCGGTACGTGTTATGCCGCAAACTTATAAAACATTGCGTACGGGTAATGTGAGTAATTTAAGCGCGCGCTACTTTAGCTTGCAGTTTATTGCTGGTATTTGCGGCTTAGTTGTTGAGCTTACAACAGTTGCTCCAAGCACGGCGCACTTACTTATGTTTATTATGCTATTGCTTACCAATGCTGTGCAATTTGGTTGTATGCAATATTATAGAATGCGACCTGTAATGGCTTAAAAACAAGCTACTTAAGTTCCTATTTAACCTAATTTATGGCAAATTACTTTATCTAACAAAAGGATAAAGTATGAATTGGAATCAGTTTGGGTATATATGCCGTGTTAAAAGCTCAAAAACACTAAGTACGGAGCAAAAATTACAGCTTTGTTCAGAGTCTCATTTACAAATTTATAAAGATAATGGGTCGCACAGTGAGTTGGCTCATAATATCGCTTGGCAAATAGCGGAAGATGAAGAAACCTCGCAAAAGCAAACCGCTTGCTATAAAAACATTCCCGATCTTATTAATGAGTTTAAATTTGAACATAAAGGGTGGTTAATTTATTTAACTGCTGTTTTTATTATTTATTGCTTTACCTCACAGCTGTATCAAAGCTTTGTTGTTCCTCAGTTTGTAGAAATGTATAGCTCATTTAGTCCTTCATTAAGCGCGACATTCGACTATTACCTTACCTACTGGTATGTCCCTATAATGCTACTTGCTTTGCTATTGATTATTATTGTTATGGCTATCATTAAGCTCAAAAATGCTAGTTCCTTAACTACAACTACTCCTTTTTCGGGTATGTATAATATTTTATTACCGCGTCGTTTACGCAATGAATATGATGCATTAATTGCAATCATAGAGTTTCCTTATGCTTATAAAAAAGGTTTTAAAGCAACAACGGCAGAGACAATACATTTTGAAAAATGTGAGTCGTTAGGCCTTGAACTCAACGATGAATTTACTGTGTTACTTAAGCAAAAGTTAATGTCGTTTAATGCGATGGCTAAAAGCTATATTAATAAATTAGTAATTTTATACGGCATAGTTATTGTGGTGTCGGTTTATTTATTTGTAAAAATGGCTTATCAGCCAATATTTATGATGGGAGAAGTATTATGAAAACAAAAGGATTTACCCTAATAGAGTTAATGGTTGTAGTGTCAATGATTGGTATTTTGGCGGCTATTGCACTACCTCAGTACAGTAAGTATTTACAAAGAGCCGAATTAGTTGATCCACTTGCAATGGCTGCTGCCATTAGAGAAGACGTTACGGTTTATTATCTTGAAAACAGGCGTTTTCCAGCAAGTAATGAACAAGCCGGTGTACCTGCAAGTAAATTTTTGATTGGCAATCGGGTAACGGGTATTACAGTTGATAATGGTGCTATTCATATTAGCTTGGGTAATAAAGCTTCACAGCTTTTGAAAAATACAGTTTTAACATTCAGACCGGCTGTTGTAACGGGAAGCCCTACAAGCCCAATTGCGTGGTTATGTGGGTTTGACGAGCCGGTGACTGGCATGCAAGCGGTTGGCGAAAATAAAACAACAGTACCAAAAGAAATTTTACCTTCAGCGTGTATATAAAATAGTTTGGGGAATTAAAATGCAATTAGCTATTCATCAAATTGATGCGTTTACGGATGAGTTATTTAAAGGTAACTATGCGGCAGTGATCACACTAGAATCGTGGTTAAGTGACGATTTAATGCTAAAGATTGGCGCTGAGAATAACGTATCTGAAACTGCTTTTACCTACCAGCAAGACGATGAAAGTTTTGTTATTCGCTGGTTTTCGCCGTTGATGGAAATCGACTTTTGTGGTCACGCCACACTTGCGGCTGCCTATGTTTTATGTGAAGAGCATAACATATCGCAAATTCGCTTTATTGCTGATGCGGTGGGCGAGCTAATCGTTAATAGAAACGCTGATGGCAGCTTTGCAATGACCTTTCCTAAGCAAGCACCGGTTGAAGTGCAAAATGTACCGCAGCAATTGCTTGATGGCTTGTCTATACAACCGAGTAAAGTACTTAAAAATCGCCAAGCTTACTTTGCTATTTATGAAAATGCCGATCAAATACTTGAATTAAAAACTAACTCTGAGCTTTTAAAAACGCTTTATCCACTTGATGTAGTGGCCACTGCTCCAAGTGCTGAATATGATTTTATATCTCGCTATTTTTGGCCTGCAAGCGGTGGCGACGAAGATTATGTAACGGGCTCAATTCATACTGGCTTGGCACCTTACTGGGCGCAGCAATTTGGTAAAACTACGTTAAGTGCTTATCAGGCTTCAAGCAGAGGCGGGCATTTAATTTGCAAAGTGGATGATACAACCGTCACTTTGACCGGGCATGCTGTAAGGTATTTAAAAGGCACTATTTATATTTAAACTGTGAATTAAGTTATAAAAAAGGCCACGTAAATCGTGGCCTTGGTTTACTCAATTAGTAGAGGTATTTTATGCTTCTAGCGCTTTTGCAATTAAGCGATCAATATATTTTTTATGCGCTTTAGTTGCTGTATCTGCACCCCAAGCAACACTGGTATCGGCTATTTGAGTTAGCTGATATAACGCGGCTGTTTTAGCTAAGTTATCGTATTTGCTTGCTTTGCCAAGACCAGCAATTGCAATTAACTGGTTAACATACTCAATTTGTAAATTGTGACTAATAGAGTTTGCGTCTTTGTTTTTCACGAAAATGCTGGCGGTTAAATCTTCCATAAACTGAGTTAGGCTATATTCGTTACCGTACAAAGCAGTATCAGAAATACGCAGTAATACCGCTGGGTGTAATAGCTGTGCAAGTACAGACTTTTGCATTCCTAAAATCATTTGGTGTGCTTTAGGGTCTTCATTTTTGCCATAGTGATTAAAACCACGACGTTGCAGCTGTAAGTAGCTATAAAGAGGTTGCATGTTTTGTAGTACATCTGGTGCAAATACAAACTTGGCTAGTATATCCATTGCTTGTGTTTGACGCTCAAGCGATACCGGTGTAAATGGTTTATCTGCATTTGTATCACCCACTACAGCGCGCTCAACGTATACGCCACCAATCTGGCGAGAAACCACACCTGCTTGAGCTCGGTACTGACCAAATAAGCTATTAGCAGAGGTAACAAGCTGTTGGTAAGACTCACCTTTAACCGTTGCTTTATCTTTTAGCTCAGTAAATAGTTTATTAATTAGTGCCATACGATCTGCGCCATAGGCAGCAGGGTTTGACGACAAATCACCAATCATTACACGTGGATCTATATGGCGACCTGGTGCGCGCATATCGTCTGCATCGTTACCAAAGGCAAGGGCATGTTCACTTGAACGAGCAAGTATTTTTTCAAGTCGAGCTTGCTCAGCAGCTTCATCTGCAAGCGCTACGCTGTAGCCATAGTTAATTGCCCAATCATCGTAAGGACCAGGTTTTGTTTGAAAAATATCACCTTGCTGCATACCAATTGGGGCAATGTTAGCGGGTGCATAATCCATAACAGAACCGGTTACTATGCCTTGTGTTTTGTTTTTATCGTGTACTTCTTTTTCATCCCACAAAATTGATGATTTCATATTATGGTTAAGACCTAAAGTATGGCCAACTTCGTGAAGTACCAATTGCGTTAGACCTTGGCGAAGCATTTCTTTATCTTCAATTTTGTCGCCGCTAGCAAGGCCTTTGGCAAGCATTAGATTTTGTTGAATCTCATGCCCAAGAGAGCAATTTAGCTCGCCGGTATTTGTTGTTTCACCGTGGCTCATTGTTCCTTGTGTGAAAAGTGTGTCGTAAATCCAGCGGTTTTTCATAAATACAAACTCAAGCATAATGTCTGAGCCCAGTATTTCGCCTGTTAATGGGTTAGCAAGTGCTGGCCCGTATCCGCCAAATGGAGGCTTAGGTGACGAAGTCCAACGCAGTACGTTGTAATTGATATCGCCCGCATCCCAGTCTGCATCGTCTGGTTGTACTTTTACCTCTAAGGCATTTTTAAAGCCGGCTTTTTCAAAAGAGGTATTCCACGTTAAAACAGCGTCACGAATAGTATCGCGCCATTCAATGGGTGTGGTGTTTTCTATCCACCAAGTAATTGGTTTTACTGGCTCTGAAAGCGCAGCACTTGAGTCTTTCTTTTGTAAGTCCCAGCGTTTTATAACATCTTGATAAGGTGCCCAATCGGTAGATGTCATTTGATCAAATTGATTTGTAAAATAACCAATGCGCGCATCATCCATACGTGGTGCGTAGTTATTGCTAGGTAGAGCGACAAACGAGTGCTGAACTTTTACCGATACGCTACGCGGGTCGCTTACTGCATTTGAGCCACGTACCGTTGGGCTTGGGTTAGTAAATACGTAATCAACAACCACGTCTAAGTTATTAGGATATGGACGCTGTTTAATAATGCGTGATTTTTTATCGTCTAGTTTACCTACTTTAAAGCGTTTTTTAGCGTTTTTATCTGCTGGATTTGGCGTAGGTGATACTTTATGAAGTGCTTCGCTTAAAAATAACTTATTTACATTAAATGCTATTTTACCGTCTTCTTCTTTTTCTATTTTAATGCTCGCAAGTACCGCTTCACTAATATTGGCATCACTTGCTTTTGAAATTGCACTACTTTCGTCAAATTTGTAGCGAGGTGTTTTGCTAATAATATCGATACGGTCAAAGTATTTTCTAAATTCAATTAATTTAGTTTCGCGGTACGAACCACGATAATGGCCTGCATCTGTAACGCCATCGACAGTGTGCGCAAAATACACAAACGGCGTATTGAGTTGGGATTCGTTAATCACCATAAGGTGCTTACCGGTTTTTTCGTCTTGATAAAGGCTAAATATACCGGCAAATTCGGTTTGTCCTTTGATCATTTCGCTAAGTGTTTTTGACTCTTTTTCGTCTTTTTTATCGGCTGCAAATGCATGGCTGCCAAACGCTAAGCTAAGCGCAAGGGTGATGGTCGTTAATTTCATTTTGAGACTTTTAATATTTGTTAATTTAATTGGACTGTACGTAAATTAATTTAATTTCGCACATCTTCGCGATGAAATTTAAGTGTTTAACGCTAATAAACTGATATTAATGAATAAAAGTTTGTAACAAAATATAACGAATGAGGTGAGCTGCATGTGAAGTTATATTCTATAGCCCTAAATAGCAGCGGTTTATATGTATTTGCAACAGTTGCTTACAAATGTCACCTTAATGTTTCATATGGCTCTGGTATTATGGCGTTAATAGAATTTTGGGGATAATAGGATATGCAAACAAATTCACTTAGATGGGTTTTTCCATTTG
Source organism: Pseudoalteromonas sp. SR41-7 (assembly GCF_014163935.1). Taxonomy (NCBI): domain Bacteria; kingdom Pseudomonadati; phylum Pseudomonadota; class Gammaproteobacteria; order Alteromonadales; family Pseudoalteromonadaceae; genus Pseudoalteromonas; species Pseudoalteromonas sp. SR41-7. The sequence continues at coordinate 64,123 of NZ_JACJEF010000012.1, forward strand.
TAGCGCTCATTGTTGGTGTTGTTGGCTTTATGGGAATCAATGCCATTGCAAAAGATCCAGAAAAAAAAGAAGTAATTGATACTCGTCCAACAGTGCAAGTTGAGCCAGTGATTGCAAACGATCATCAAGTTATTATTAATAGCTACGGTGAAGTAAAGCCTCTTGAAAATACACTGCTCTCGGCGCAGGTGTCGGGCGAGGTGTTAAGTTGGCATCCTAATTTTGTAGCCGGTGGCATAGTTGCTCGCGGTGAAACCTTATTCACTATCGAAAAAGACAACTATGAAGCAGCAGTACTTGTTGCAGAGGCCGAGCTTGCTCGCGCACAAGCGGGTTTAATAGAGGAACAAGCTCAAGCTCAAGTAGCCGAAGACGAAGCCAAGCGCTTTCCAAGTAAAGCGCGCACAGATTTATTTTTACGTAAACCTCAAGTGCTCAGTGCACAAGCATCTGTTAAGTCGGCGCAAGCTGCATTAAAGCGCGCGCAACGTGATTTGGATAATTGTGATGTTACAGCCCCTTACGACGCATTGGTTATTAGTCGAAATATAGGTGTTGGACAATTTGTCACTATGGGTTCGCAAGTTGCTGAACTCAATAATATTGAGACCGCTGAAGTGATTATTCCTATAGCAGGGTTCGATAGCGTTTTTTTGCCAGAGCGTATTAAAGGTATTACCGCAACGATTATTCAAAAAGGCCTAAACAGCTTCACCCGTGAAGGTGTAATTGACCGCGACCTAGGGATTGTTGATAACGCTACGCGTATGAGCAGTTTAGTAGTGCGTATAGAAGACCCATACGGTCTTAAGAATATACAACCAGCCATTAAGTTTGGTAGCTACGTACAGGTAAATTTTGCAGGTGCAATGCTTAATAATATTTACCGCTTACCGCAAGAGTTAGTTAATAACAAAACCGTATGGATCGTTAATGAAGAGCAGCAACTTGAGCCGCGCAAAGTCACAGTTATTCGTGAAGAGGGTGAGTACTTTTACATCAGTGATGGTTTGCAAACAGATGATAAGTTGGTGATTACTTTGCCAGAATATCCGCAAAAAGGCATGGCTGTAAAAATTGTGGGCCTTCAAAATACTAAAAATACAGAGGCACTTGAAAATGCTTCCACTGAAAAATTATAAAGGTAGGCTGAGTTATGAGTAACACTGAACTACCAAATACAGCGCCTAACGCTGAAAAACAAACCGGTATTATTGCTTACTTCGCTAATAACTCCGTTGCTGCCAACCTAATGATGATTTTTATTGTGGTGATGGGAATTATTAGCTTTCTAAATATCCAACGCCAAATGTTCCCTAATGTAGAAATTAACTACATTAATATTGAAGCTAACTACCCCGGCGCTTCACCACAAGAAATAGAAGAAAGCATACTTATAAAAATTGAAGAGTCGCTAAAAGATGTGACCGAAATTAAAAAAGGTGTGTACAGGGCATTTAGAAATGGCGGTACAGCAAGTCTTGAAATAAATACTGATGTAGAGCTGACCGATATACTCGATAAAGTTAAATTACGGGTTGATGGTATAGCAACGTTTCCTGCCGGTATGGAACCGGTCACCATAAGTCAAGTTGAGTTTAGGCAAGATGTTATAGGTATGACACTCGTTGCCGACATACCGCTAACTGAGCTTAAGCCTATAGCAAACCAAATAGAAGATGAGTTACTACAGCTATCTAACGTGTCGTTAGTGGTAAACGATGTTCCTCTTGATGAAATAGCAATTGAAATCGAACCCGATACGCTGCGTCAGTATAACCTAACCCTTAGTGATGTAATGAATGCAGTGCGTCGTTACTCAGCTAACTTTTCGGCGGGGCAGCTAAAAACAGACGCAGGTGTTATTTCTGTTCGCGTCGAAAATCAGTTTTACTCTGGTGAAGAATTTAGGCAAATACCGGTAAAAATAGGGGCTAATGGCGCTAAAGTGTTACTCCAAGATATTGCCGTGATTAAAGATCAGTTCACTGAAGGTGAGCGTTACTTTAAATTCAATGGTGAAAATGCAGTTTATATATCGGTAAAAGCGACTGAAGAGCAAAGTATTATCCCAGTTGCTGATTCAGTAAAAGCATTTATAGAATTAAAAAACAAAGAGCTACCACTGGGGGTTCGTTTAGAGCCACTAATGGATTTTACGTATTACCTAAATGCCCGCTTAGACATGATGGTTACAAACCTCATTCAGGGCGCTATTTTGGTTGCAATTATGCTATCAATCTTTTTACGCTTTAAGTTGGCATTATGGGTGATGATTGGTTTGCCAGTGTGCTTTTTGGGCGCAATGATGATGATGCCATTGTTTGGTGTAACCATTAATATTTTATCACTTTTTGCCTTTATTATGGTGCTAGGGATTGTGGTGGACGACGCCATTGTCATAGGCGAAAGTGCCTACACCGAAATAGAAAAAAAAGGCGGTGGTGTTGTTAATGTGATTAATGGCGCAAAACGCGTAGCAACCCCTGCAACTTTTGGTGTACTAACTACCATTGCAGTATTTGCTCCGTTTACGTTATCTACAGGCCCAGAAAGTGCCTTCTTTTATGGTATAGCAGTGGTGGTAATGTTGTGTTTAGTTTTTAGTTTGATTGAATCAAAGTTGATATTGCCTGCCCATATTGCTCACACTCATTTTTCACCAATAAAAGAGGGTGGCTGGCGCGATCGGTTTAATACGCGATTTTTTGGTTTTGTAAATGGCCCATATAAACGCTTTGTTATACGTTGTGTTGAATGGCGTTGGTCAGTGTTATTTTCATTTATTGCTCTATTAATCGTAACCTTTGCTTTAATCTCATCAAATCAAGTTCGTACCGGGTTTATGCCAAAAATCCCGCATGACTACCCGCAAATAAATCTAGAAATGAATGACAATGTATCTGACATACAAACAATAAATGCTATTCGTGAAATAGAAGCGATGGTGATTGCGATTGATGAAGATACCGAACGCAAATATGGTCAAAAACTCATAAGAGATATTTTAGTATTTAACCAAGGGCGAACTGAAGCACAAGTGCTTGTTCCCCTTGTTGATGAAAGTATAAGGCCTTATAACGCGTTTGAATTATCACGACGTTGGCGCGAGGCGATGCCCGATATTGCCGGTGTTAAATCATTAACCATTTATGATGATGTAAATGGAGGGAGCAGTGACGGCGAATTTGGTTATTTATTATATGGCTCTGATATTGATACATTAAATAATGCAGGACGTCGTTTTATAGAGTTGCTGCAACAGCAAGAAGGTTTGTTTGATATTAGCTCAACAATAGATCCTGCAAGTAAAGAAGTGCAAATGAGCCTAAAACCGGTCGCTTACGACTTAGGTTTAGACTTAGCTTCTATTGCAAATCAAGTTGGGGCAAGCTTTTACGGTGGTGAGGCTCAACGTGTTATTCGCCGAGGCGAGGAAGTACGTGTAATGGTGCGTTACCCTAAACTGACTCGAGAGGCATTTTCGTCACTTAAGCATGCGGTTGTTACTACCCCGCAGGGCCGTGAAGTACTGCTTGGTGATGTAGTTGAACTTACTGAAACACCAGGTATTAGTTATATCCGCCGTGAAGGGGGATATCGTACTGTGTATGTTTATGGAAACATAGATGAAGAAGTGATTGAGCCAAACGAAGTTGTAGATCAAATTAAAGAAAAGCTACTACCACAACTTAAAGAAGAATACCCAAGTGTTAAGTCAGAACTAGGTGGCGCCATTGAAGAGCAACAAGATCAGGCTAATCAGCAGAAGATGTTTTTCTTCGGCGGTATGATTTTGGTGTATATTTTATTAGCCGTACCCCTTAAGAGTTATGCGCAACCACTTATTGTTATGTCGGTGATTCCATTTAGCTTAACGGGAGCAATATGGGGGCATTACTGGTTTGGTTTGGATATAACTTTAATGTCTGGCTTTGGTATTATTGCAGCAGCAGGGGTGGTTATAAACGACTCACTCGTTATGACCGATTATGTGAATCAAGCCCGTAAAACAGGTGTTAGTATTAAAAATGCTGTAATAGATGCCGGTTGTGCTCGATTCAGACCTATATTACTTACTTCAATTACTACATTTGCAGGTGTATTGCCCATTATGTTTGAAACAAGCCTGCAGGCTAAGTTTGTAATACCTATGGCGGTAGCGCTTGGTTTTGCAGTGATGTTTGCAACATTAATAACACTTATATTAGTGCCATGCTTGTACATTATATTAAGTGATATTGGTAAGGTGTTTACACGCATTTTGGGTGGGATTAGGACTGTATTTAAACGTCGCCCGCAGAAGGTTTAGCTCAATAAATAACATACGGGCTTAAATGCCGGGTACAAAAAGCACTGAATGATTAACCATTCAGTGCTTTTTATCATTTGTTGTTACTACATTAAGTATTAAAACAACAATAATTAATCTTTAAATTGCTTATGGCAATCTTTACAGCCTTTAGCCCATGCGCCAAAAGCTTTACCAATTACGGCCTTATCGCCTGATTGAGCCGCTACTGCTAACTCATCCGCGTATTGTTGGAATGCAGTTGCTTTTTTCATAAAAGTATCGTTTTCAGACCAAACAGCAGCAAGTGCAGCTGTGTCGCCTTTATCTGTTCCTTCGTAAAACGCTTCCCATGGCATTTTTGAAAGTGCAGCTGCGTTGTTAGCACGCTTTTTAAATTGCTCTGCGTCAAAAGGTACTTTACCTTTTAGCATTGCGCCCATGTCACCAATTTGTACTGAGATCATTGAAAACGCTGCTTGGCGGTATTCAATCGCGTCACTTGGCTCTTTAAATGCAGAATTTGCCGATACGCTAAATGCACACGTTGCCAGTGCTATTGTTGCTAATACTTTTTTTAATTTCATGTTTGCCCCTGTTGAAAATTGTAATTCTTAATTCGGTATCTTGTATCTAACATCGTATTTATTCAAGTGAATACGATAGATTTAACTAAAACTTAATCGTTTATATCAATATCTGCAAATATCATCCCGCGACGCATGCTTCTAGTTGCTAAGAATACCTCACCAAGTAACGACATAAATGCACATATGAGTAATGCCATTGCTGCTACAAAACAACAAGCAATAGTCACGCCTAAGTTTATAGATTGAATGTGCGATAAAAATAACAACATAACCACAGCGCATACAAGTAATGCGCTTAATACACTTAAACTAAAAGCAATATGTATACATCGAGAACGCTTTAAAAGAGCGCGCAGCTCTGTAGCGAGTGATTTATTAAAGTCCTCGTCAGTACTTACTTTTAATCTGCGTTCTAACTGACGTGCCCTATCGGTAATACGTGCCAAACGATTAGATAAAACACCTAAAGTAGCGGCAATACCCGTGATCAAGAATACTGGGGCAACAGCTGTTTGAATTACTTTAGCCATAGTTAAAATATTTATTACTTCGTTATTCATTCCTACCCTTAATCAGTTGAGCTTGAAAATGACTTATATATCTACAGAGTACCTGATGTAGGCTTATTAAGAAAAGAGGAATTACGTTGATTTACTTTACATAGCTTCACAAAGTAAATCACAACACAGGTTATTTTTAGGTATATTTAATTACTTAATAAAAAATAAAAAACAAAAAACAACAAGGACTTTGACTGATGAAACGTACTCCATTCGCACTTGCTGCATTATCGCTAGCTATTTTAAGTGGCTGTAATCAAGCCCCTGAAGAAACCAAAAAAAATAATACACAAGTTAAAACGGTTCAAGTAGCCCAAGCTATTGCCCCAGTTGCTAAAAAAGTGCCTCATGAGATGACTATTCATGGTGACACACGTGTAGATAATTACTATTGGTTACGTGATGACGAACGTAAAGCGCCAGAGGTTATTAACTATTTAGAAGCTGAAAATACATACACAGATGCAATGCTTGCACATACTAAAACGCTGCAAAGTGAATTGTTTGAAGAGCTAAAAGGGCGTATTCAAAAAGACGATGATTCAGTCCCAGTTAAAAACGGTGATTATTTTTACTCAACGCAAACACGTGGCGATAACGAGTACACTACTTACTTACGCAGCAGCGATTTTGCAGGTACGGATCAGCAAGTTATTTTAGATGTAAATGAGCTTGCGAAAGGCCATGATTATTATGCAGTAAGTGGCTTAAATGTAAGTCCGAATGGCAATTTAATGGCTTATGGCGAAGATACTGTTAGCCGTCGTATTTATAGTATAAAAATAAAAGATTTAACAACCGGTAAATTACTCGAAGATACACTTGAGGGCACCAACGGCGGTATAGTTTGGGCAAACGATAATAAAACGGTTTACTACATTAAAAAAGATTTACAAACTCTATTAGGTTACCAAGTGTATCGTCATACATTAGGTACACCACAAGCTGATGATGAGCTAATTTACGAAGAAACTGATACCAGTTATTACATGGGTATCAGTAAAAGCAAAGACGAGTCAGAAATTTATATTTGGCACAGCAGCACAGCAGCATCAGGCGTATCTGTATTAAGTGCTGATGATACTAAGGCAATGCCTAAACGCTTAATTGAGCGCGAAGCAGGGCTTGAATATGAAATTTCGAAGCTAGGAAATACTTACTACATTGTAACTAACTTAGATGCTGTAAATTTTCAGCTGATGAAAGTGGATATTGATAAAGCAGGTGACAAAGCAAATTGGCAAAGTGTGATCCCAGCGCGCGATGATATTAAACTCGAAGGCATTGATTTATTTAATGACTACTTAGTTTACCAAGAGCGTGAAATGGGCCAATCAAAGTTGATTGCGCGTGATTTAAAAACAGGTAAAGAGTTACCACTGAGCTTTAACGATAGCGCTTATACAATTGGTACTTATGGTAATAACGATATAGATAGCAGCACGTTACGTGTTTATTACACAAGCATGACTACACCAAGCTCATCGTACGATGTAGATTTAGCGACTGGCGATAAAAAACTACTTAAACAGCAAGCTGTATTAGGTGATTTTGATGCTGATAATTACGCCTCAGAGCGTATTTTTGTAACAGCACGTGATGGCATAAAAGTACCGGTAAGCTTAGTTTACCGAAAAGATGCGTTTAAAAAAGATGGTACTAACCCGCTACTGCAATACGGTTACGGCTCTTATGGCGCAACCATGGATCCTACTTTTTCAAGCACGCGTTTGAGTTTACTTGACCGTGGCTTTGTATTTGCAATTGCCCATGTACGTGGCTCGCAAATGCTAGGTCGTCCTTGGTACGAAGACGGCAAGCTACTCACTAAAAAGAATACGTTTAATGACTTTGTTGATGTAACTAAAGCATTGGTTTCTCAAAAGTATGGCGCAAAAGATGAAATATTTGCGTTAGGTGGCAGTGCTGGTGGCTTATTAATGGGCGCAGTAGCAAACCAAGCACCTGAGCTTTATAAAGGCATGGTTGCTGCGGTACCATTTGTTGACGTAGTAACCACTATGCTTGATGCAAGTATTCCACTTACAACAAATGAATACGGTGAGTGGGGTAATCCGAACGAAAAAGCGTATTACGATTACATGCTATCTTACTCGCCATACGACCAAGTATCTAAGCAAGCATATCCTAATATGCTAGTGACGACTGGCTTGCACGATTCGCAAGTTCAATACTTTGAACCTGCAAAATGGGTTGCTAAGCTGCGTGACTATAAAACTGATGACAATAAGTTACTGTTTAAAATAGATATGGAAGCAGGGCACGGTGGTGCATCGGGTCGCTTTAAGCGCTTAGAAGATACCGCGCTAAACTATGCATTTATGCTTGATTTAGCGGGTATTAAAAAGTAGTTAATATTTATATTTAAATAGATTTAACTCAATAAGGTGCTTTTTAAAAAAGCACCTTTTTTTGTGGCAAATTAAAGCTAAACATAGTGCCTTTACCAATTTCACTTTGTACGTAAATTTCGCTATCCATTAGTTTTAATAACCCTTTGCAAATAGCCAATCCTAAACCACCTTGCTGGCGCCCTTCTTTATTAGAATTACTTGCTTGGTAGTGTGGGTCAAAAATAGCATTCAGCTCATCTTCTTTTATGCCTACGCCCGTGTCTGATACATGCACAAATAATTGATTATCTTCACTGCGTTTTACATGTACTGCAATGCTGCCGCCGCGAGGGGTGTGCCTAATTGCATTATCAATTAAATTGCTCAGTACTCGCTCTAGCTTAGCGATATCGGCAACTACAGGAAAATCACAAATCGCAGGTTCTACCGACAAACTAATGCCTCTTTTATCAACGGCTAAACTAAATTTTGCCATGCAATCGTAAATGAGTTCGCCTAAATTAAAGGTTTCTTTATTTATACTTATTTCGCCATTTTCTAAGTGAGCAAGCTCAAATATTTGCTCTATGAGTAACTTTAATTGCCCACAATTATTAAGCGATACCTGTAAGTATTCTTGCTGTTCTTTTTGACTTAATTGCTCACCTGACTGATTTAATACTTCTAAAAACCCCTGCAGTGAAGCAAGTGGTGTGCGTAGGTCGTGCGATAGATGAGTTAGCAACTCTTTGCGTTGTTTATCGCCTTGTTCAAGTGCTTTAAACTGCTCGTTAATACGGGTAAGCATGGCTTGAATACTTCGCTCTAAACTATGCACTTCGTTACTTTTTTGCGTTGAGTAGTTACTTAGCTTGGTGTCGGTAAGGCTGTAGTTAGCGGCTTCAATATTACTAACATCGCGTGCTAAGCGCTGAATTGGGTTGGTAAAAAAACGTAGTAAAATTAGCATCGCAATAAATAAAAATGCGAGTGCAGAGCCAAGCCATAAAGCAGCTAGCCATAACTTATCATTATTTTTTACAGTGCTTAGTGAGGTATCGTAAGCCTCACCACCAATAATTACATATAAATAACCTTGTAGCTTATCTTGATTAAATACTGGCGCGGCTGAAAATATTTTTTGTTGCTCTTTATTACGAGGATTATCACCATAAATAGGTGCAGCGCTTGGGTCGTTAATCAGCCTTTTTAAAGGCGTTAAACTAATATGCGTGCGTTTAACTTTACCCGGCTTTGCTGAGTAAGTAAGAATTTTTCCGGTTTCGTCTACAAAATAAAATTCAAACGCAGGGCCTAATAACATCAAGGTATGAAAGAGGTTTTCAAGCGCTTTATAGTCGTAAACACCTTCTTTTATTAATGGGTTATCTTGTACTAAATGCTCGGCAAGCGCCAAATGTAAATTTTGCTCAGCATGATGTTTTGAGGTGAGTTCTAATTGCTTGCTCCAGCCGTAAACTAGGGCGCAAATAAAACAAAAAATGACAACTAGCGATATAGCTAATTTTTGATACAAAGATAATTTCATAATAGGTGTCTTAATTGAGTTGGCTAGGGTTTAGTTTGTAACCAACCCCCCAAACTGTTTCGATGATAGGCGCTTGTTGGTGTTCTTCTAGCTTGGCACGTAAGCGGTTTATATGTGAATTAACCGTGTGCTCGTAACCACTGTGTTGGTAACCCCATACTTTATCGAGTAACTGCTGACGGCTAAAAACATGATTAGGATGGCGTGCAAAGTAAACGAGTAAATCAAATTCGGTGGCGGTAAGGTTAAGGGCTTGCTTGCCTAAATACACTTGGTGCGAACTAAATTCTATATTGAGTGAGCCTACATTTAGTGTTTGTTCGCTATCAACGGGGGAGTTGTCGTTGTTTTGGCCTGCGAGTAGTTGTGATCTGTGGCGTAATTGGGTTTTGACTCTGGCTTGTAATTCGCGTGCAAAAAAGGGTTTACAAATATAATCATCGGCGCCCATTTCAAGGCCAATAACTCTGTCCATATCGCTACTCAGCGCGGTGAGTAAAATAACGGAGGTAGTAGGGTAATGCTCTTTTATTTTTCGGCATAAGCTCAAACCATCCATTTGGGGTAAGTTTATATCGAGTAAAATAAGTCCGTAGGGATGCTTAGCTATTTTTTTTAAGGCTAGTTCTGCGCTTACAACATGATCAACATGTAAGTTAAGCGACGTTAGCTGCGTGGTAATTAACTTACCTATTTCTCTGTCATCTTCTACTACTAATATTTTTTCGTGACGCATGTATAACCTCGTAAAAAGGGGGGCATCCGTGCTCCCTTACTTCCCCATTACAAGCTGGAACGTTACTGCGTGCGCGTAATTACTATTTTCGATACTGGGTTATCAAACTTATGTTCAACACCAAGTGCTGATGTAGATAATCCATCTTGATTTGAAACAATGCCTGGATGCATCGTTATTATATCGGCTGTATCGTCACGTATTTCGTTAAACCCTTCACCGCTAGCGGCAGGACCTGGCACAGTTTCAGCTGTTTCTGTATTTGCTTCCGTACCCGCATCATAAGCAGTCGTTGTGCGTGATAACGAACCGCCAACTTCTAATGTTGATACATCTAAAGAACTAAGACCGGTAAAAGCATCATTTGTATTCCCAAGCATGGCAGCAAATGACAAATTAAGCGTTTCTTGCTCTTCAACAGTAATGATTACTGTGGTGGTTTCACCAGGGCCAATAGCACCTTCAGCTGAAACTGCAGCAAGTGCACTTTCGTAGCTGAGGTATTCTTCATTTGCACCGCTTTCTGCAAGCATTTCTAAGCCAACAGAAGCTGTTGTACCGAAGGTCCAAGGTGCTTCATCTTCAAAAGCAATGACAGAGAGTGGTGACAAAGGCTGTCCTGCAGTTAAGTTACTAAAAGTAATAGTAAACTCACTGATCACAGGTTCTACAACAATTGGCTCAACAACGACCGGCTCTTCAACAACTGGGTCGTTATCATTATCGCTACACGCTGCAAGTGTGGTTGCAAGTGCAAGCACTAGTAGACTTTTTTTAAGGTTGTTAGCAGATGACATAATCATGCTCCTACTTAACTGTAACGGTTAATTGTGCTACTGGGTTTAACCATCTGTGTACTGTATTACTTAAATCGCTATTACCCGCTTCTAAATCGTCATCACCTAAGCTACCCGGGTGAATATGAATGTTAGTATTTGTATCACCACTTAATACACCTGTACCGCCAGTGCCAGCGTCGCCACCTGGAGCAGCAGGAATACCCGGAGTACCTGGTGCGCCAGAGCCTTCAACTACAAGCTCATTGTTTTGTTCTGTGCCTGCATCGTAAGCATTTAAATTAATTGTGTAAGTACCCGCTTCTGTTGGGATTTTCCAGCTGTTTAAGCCTACAAAGCCATCATTAGTTGGTAGCATCATTGCAGTTAAAGATAGGTACTCATTACCGTCAGTCGTGCTCAGTGTTGCCGTTGTAGATGCGGCTGGTGCAAGTAAACCTTCAGCTGGGTTTGCAGCCATATCACTACCCGCAGCAGTTGCTTGTGCAACTAACTCTTCAATATTGCCGCCTTCAGCCATTGTTTGTAGTGCTGTAGATGCTTGCGTTGCTACTTCAAACAGTGTGTCTTCGCTGTTGTGTGCTGTAATTAACAGTGGAGTAAAGTGAATACCTTTGGTTAGGTTAGTAACTTTTAGGTCTAATTCTGCGGCCATAGTCGATTGGCTAGCTGCCGCTAAAAGAATTGCGATTGTTAATGTAGAAGTTTTCATTATTATTTCCTGTAAGTGATGATTCGAGTTAAGTATTGAATAATCGTCTCCAGAAACTCTCACAAACTTATCACTTTTTTATCACAAGATTTCACGCTGTGATTTTTAAACATAAATACGTTGGTTGATTTGTAGACATTTGTTTAGTTAAGAGGCAACATACATAAAACAAAAAGGAGAGTGTTATGGAAGAAAATCAGCAGGTTGAACCAGTTAATAAAGATGACCGTACGTGGGCTATGTTATGCCATTTAAGTGCGCTTGCTGGGTTTGTTGTGCCGTTTGGCTCAATAATTGGGCCATTAATTGTGTGGTTAATTAAAAGAGATGAAATGCCAATTGTTGACGTGCATGGTAAAAAGGCGCTTAACTTTCAAATAACGATGGCAATTGCATATGTAGTTTGTTTTGTACTGATGTTTGTAGCAGTCGGCTTAATATTACTACCTATAGTGGCAATTTTTGGGTTTGTAATGGTTGTAATGGCAAGTATTAAAGCTAATGAAGGTAAAGAGTTTAATTACCCGTTTAGTTTAAATTTGATAAAATAAACACACAATTTATTTTTATACCAATTGCATTAAATTAGTGATCTATTATAGCGATAAGAAAATAGCTCAATAACAAGGCTAAAATTATGATACATAGTTGTTCTATATAAATAATTTTTAACGTAGTTAGTGAGTTATTTAATACGCTAGAGTGATCATGTTTTTAATAAAATTGGTATTATAAACCCAGCTATAGGCTGGGTTTTTACGTTTAGCCATAAGGGCATTATGCTTTATCTCACGTTATTTATTAGCGCATTTATATCTGCGACATTACTGCCTAGCTCTTCTGAGGTGATAATGGTGGGAATGATTACTCAAGATAAAGTTAATTTATGGCTTATGTGGTGCGTAGCAACACTTGGAAATGTGTTAGGAAGCTGTGTTAATTACTGGTTAGGCACGCAGGTACTGCGTTTTAAAGATAAAAAATGGTTTCCTGTATCGCAAAAAGGGCTTGATAGCGCACAAAAGCAATTTAACAAATATGGAGTGTATAGTTTGTTATTTGCTTGGTTGCCGGTTGTGGGGGACCCATTAACGGTGATTGGAGGCATATTTAAAGTACGATTTAGTACCTTTTTACTGTTAGTAACACTAGGCAAAGGCGCTCGCTATTTAGCGGTTATCGCCCTTGCCGTAGGATTCGAAAAGCTTTTTTAAATAAGTTTTTAAGTGCTTATTTAGCCCAATCAAGCGTTAACGACACTGAGTCGGCAAAACGCAGTGCATGTGGTTTATCAACACGTGCTTTAGCGTAATGAACGCTTGGGTGCGCGTGACAAACGGCAAGAATTTCAGCAACTAATTTTTCGAGCAGTAAAAAGTGCCCTTGCTCTACTAAGCTAATAACTTCTTTGGTGATCACTTTGTAATTAAGTGCTTGGTCAACTTCATCCGTTTTACACGCATCATCAGCAGGGTAGTGAATCTCTAGATTGATCACTACATCTTGCTTTTTTTCACGCTCATCGGGGTTAAAGCCAATAAACGTACGCAGGCGTAAATTAGTAACGTTAATGATTGCATTAGCCATAGGGTTAACCTTTTATAAGCTGCAAAAATTCGTTACGTGTTTTAGGATCGCTTCTAAAGTTACCTAACATTACTGATGTACGCATGCTTGAATTTTGCTTTTCTACACCACGCATCATCATACACATGTGTTTTGCCTCAACAATAACGCCTACGCCCTTCGCGCCAGTAACTTCTTCAACTGCTTTAGCGATTTGATGCGTTAACTGTTCTTGAATTTGAAAACGGCGTGAAAACATATCAACAATACGTGCAAATTTAGACAAGCCTAATACTTTACCGTTTGGTATATAAGCAATATGGCAACGGCCAATAAAAGGCAGTAAATGATGCTCACACATAGAGTAGAGCTCTATGTCTTGTACTAACACCATGTCGTCAGCGTCAGATGTAAATACTGCTTTATTAGTTATTTCATCAAGCGTTTGACGATACCCTTGCGTTAAATATTCCATTGCTTTTGCAGCACGTTTTGGCGTATCAAGTAAGCCTTCGCGGTTAGCATCTTCACCTACAGCGGTGATGATTTTTTCATAACTTTCTTTTAATTCATTGTGCATAAATATCTCAGTTTATTTATATTTACTTTAAATGACGACCGCCATCAATAGGCAAAGAGCGCCCTGTGATGTAGTGGCTTTGTAATAGTAAATCAATGCTATTGATAATTTCTTGGCATCCGGGTTCAATGCCCATTAATGATTTTTTAAGGGTCTTAGCTCGATATTGTTCATCGTCATGTTCATTAAAAATAATGAGCGATGGAGCAACCGAGTTCACTTTTATATTTGGCGCATATTTAGCGCTAAACGATTTGGTTAGGTTGTCGAGTGCTGCTTTACTTGCTGCATAAGCTAAGTGTTTAGGGCTGCCTGTTTCAACTACATAATCAGTAAGATGTATTATATCGGCAGGTACTTTTTCCTTTTGCTGATAGTTTAAAAGCAGCTCTGCGCACATTAAATTAATTAAATACGGTGTTTTGGCATGTATCCGCATCATATTATCAAACAGTGCTGCAAAGTCAGGGTTGTTAGCTTCGCAGTCCCAGCTTGATGCGTTATGAACAATAGCGCGCAGCGATGTTGTATGCTCTTTAAGCGTATTTATAAATGTACTAATACCTTCATCGGTACTAAAATCGGCATAAATACATACAGCGCCTTGTTGCTCTAATTTATCAACAGCGGCGTGACGAGTACGATACGTGATAATAATACTCTGCCCTTGGGCTATATAATGCTGAGCGAGTGCTAAACCAATACGTTGGCCTGCGCCGGTAATTAAAATGGGCGATGTCATATAAGGCAGTGTTCTCTTTGGCGGGTAGTTATACCAATATAATTAAAAATATCATCATTTTATCGCTATTTCATAGGGCTATAATAGCTCACTAATTTAATGCAATTGGTATTATAAAATTCAAAGCGTTAATTTATTAAAATATACGCAGCTTCTTAATCTGTCGATCAAAAAAGCAATTAATCCTCAAAGGCATTAATTGCTTTATTTTAGCTACTAAACCTTAATCGTAAATTGTCGGAATTGGTTGACGCTTATGTTGTGTACGCGTGTAAATGCTTACAAGCTTTTGTTCAACATCATTAGACACAGGTTTACCTTCTAAAAAGTCATCAATTTGCTCATAGCTCAAACCAAGTGCTTCTTCGTCTGTTAAACCTGGGCGGTCACTTTCTAAATCAGCTGTAGGTGCTTTATCTACCAATAAAGCTGGCGCACCTAGCGCAGTAGCAAGTGCACGAACTTGGCGTTTTGATAAACCAAACAGAGGGGCTAAATCGCACGCGCCGTCACCAAATTTAGTATAAAAACCAGTAATGTTTTCAGCACTATGATCGGTACCCACTACTAGGCCTTGGCAAAAACCTGCAATTTCGTACTGAGCAACCATACGTTGACGCGCTTTAACATTACCTTTAATAAAATCTATTTGAGCTTGCTCAGGCAGTGCTTCACCACAGCCAACTACGGCAGCTATCGCTTGCTCATGCAATGCATCAGCCGCAGGTTGTACGTTTACGGTCATACGTTTACTTGGCTGAATAAAATCAACCGCCATTTGTGCTTCATCTTCGTCAGCTTGTACACCATAAGGTAGGCGCACTGCAATAAACTGATACTTGTCAGTATCGTGTTCTTTATTTAGCTCGTTTACAGCAAGTTGACATAAGCGGCCGCAGGTTGATGAGTCAACACCACCGCTAATACCCAGTACTAACGAGCGTGAATGAGCTGCTACCAAACGTGTTTTAATAAAATTAACTCGGCGAGTTATCTCAGCATTTACATCAATCGTTGGCTGAACCTTCATTTCAGCCATAATTTCGGCGCGCATTGCCAGCTCCTTATAAAATTTAATATGTGATACGCAATAAACTTATTATGTGATTTAGTTTTAGTTAATTAAAGTTTTAAATGAGCTTTTATTTGGCGAAGCTCTGCTTTTAATTTTTCTACTTCTTCAAGTAAATCGCTTAATTCTTTGTCTTTAATTACTTCGCTTGGTAGAGCAACGAAGGCATCGGCAGGATTATTTTGTTGTTCGCCAAATAAATGAATATATCGGCTGTCACGTTTACCAGCTTCACGCTCTAGCTTTGTGACGTACTCGCTTTCAATCAGTTTATTGAGCGCTGTCTCTACTTCATTTACGTTATTAAAATCAGCAAGTCTAGCACTGCGGGTTCTTAATTCACCAGGGGTTTGAGCACCACGCAAAAGTAATAAACAAACAATGGCACGCTGCTGAGCAGAAAATTGCAGATTACTAAATTCAGTGTTGCAAAAGCGGTGATCGTATTTATTTACGCGACCCGAAAGACCTTCATCTATTGTAACCAAACGCATTTCTATTAGTTCATCAAGTGCGTTTTGCACGTCTTCATCTGTAAGACTTAACACAGGATCGCGATTAGACTTTTGGTTACATGCGTTCACGAGAGCGTTTAACGATAGCGGATAATGCTCTGGCGTCGTGCTTTGTTTTTCTAATAGGCAACCAAGAATACGTTGTTGATTTGTTGATAACTGCATAAATAATCTCAAATTAGTAAGCGTATTTTATTAGCTTACACCTTTATTGAATGCCAAGCCATTGTTGAAGCTTTGGTTGTAATGCAGCTAAATCGAGAGGCTTACTTAAATAGTCGTTCATGCCTGCGGCTAGACATTTTTCTTTATCGCCCTGCATGGCATTGGCTGTTAGCGCAATAATAGTAATATTTTCATTATCTTTACCTGCATCACCTTCTCTAATGGCTTTAGTGGCTTGGTAGCCATCCATTTCGGGCATTTGGCAATCCATTAAAACTAGCTTATATGGTTTACCTTGTTTTGCATTGAGCTTTACAATTGCCTCAAGGCCATTTTCGGCAATATCAAAAGTAACACCCGCCTGCTTTAATAGCGCAGAGGCAACCACTTGGTTTATTTTATTGTCTTCAACAAGCAATAGTTGTGGTTCTGATGAATCGAGTACTGGCGCTTTAGTTAGCTTGTTTTGAAGCTGTGCTTGTTGCTGCTGTTGTTCAATGTATTTATCGTTTGTGAGTGAGTCAAACAAATCAGACGGTGTGAGAGGTTTGAAAATCATACAGTCGACTTCCATACCTACTTTAGACTCCTCAGACGAATAACTCATTGGCGCCATAATAACTAACTTGCAACTATGCATATTTATAAAGTTTTTAAGCGCGGTGATATGCGTTTGTGGGGCTTTTTCAAAAAAGTAGTAATCAACTAAAATAGCACCAGGGTGGGTGGTTACATTACTTAAGTAATCATCAACCTCAAGATAGTTATGTATACAATTAACTTTTGCACCCCAAACAGTGAGCTGCTTATTAGCGGTGTTAGCATTTAACGAGCACTCATCAATAATTAAAATATGTTTGTTTTTAATTAAATGACTCGGTAAATCTTGTTCTTTACTTAAGCGCGGTTGTATTTGTACTGTGAAAGAAAATGTACTTCCTTCACCTTGCATACTGTTTACACTCACTTCACCGTTCATCAGTTCGCACAATTGTTTTACTATGGCAAGGCCAAGCCCTGTGCCCCCAAATTGGCGTGTTGTTGAAGCATCGGCTTGTGTGAATGAGTCAAATAACGACGCTTGTTTTTTAGGGTCAATACCAATACCAGTATCAATAATCGAACATTGAAGGAACGAGCCATCCGTTGTTTCATCTATTCTGGCAGTAATGACTACTTCGCCATCAATAGTAAATTTAACCGCGTTGCCAATTAAGTTATTTAAAATTTGGCGCAAGCGGTTAGGGTCACTAATTATCTCGCTAACAGTTATTTGAGTAGCATCTAGGATAAGTTTTGTATTGTTTTGTTCTACCTTTAAAGCAAAGGATTCCACCACTTCGCCTAATAACCGAGGTAAATTAAATTGCACGTTTTCAATATCGAGCTTACCGGCTTCAATTTTAGAAAAGTCTAATATGTCATTAATTATATTAAGCAAAGATTGAGCTGATGATTGAGCAAGTTCTATATGATGTTTTTGCTGTAGGTCCAATTGAGTTTGCTTAATTATGTTAAGCATCCCTAAAACACCGTTCATTGGGGTGCGAATTTCGTGGCTCATACTCGCTAAAAATTCACTTTTAGCTTCAACAGCTTGTTCGGCGGTTTCTTTGGCAGAAACTAGTTTTTGTTCGGTTTCAATTCGCTGTTGGCTTGAGTGCAAGCTGCCTATTAACGCAGCAACGGCAATTAAAAAGCTTTCTTCGTTTTTAGACCAGTAGCGTTTTGATTGACATTGCTCTGCGCAGACGATTCCTATAGCGCCACTTCCTGCAGGGATTATTACGCACAGCATTGATTTAATCTCGAGAGTCATTAAATACTGTTCTTTAATTGGCTCGAGTATTGGGTGTTCTTGGGCGTCAGGCACATTAAATACAGGCTGGTGATCTATTGCATTAAAAAAGCCGGGAAGATTTTTTCTTAGCCAAATAGAGTCAATTTTATCACTAGACGAATGTTTACTATGTATGGCAAAAGGGCTTAGTTGGGATTTGTCTTCATTAAAAAACCAAATACTGGCACGTTTAATATCAAATGCTTGGCAGATTGCTTCAGTGATAATATCTTTCGATTGGCTCAGCTGCCCAGTTAATATTAATTTATTAACGGTCAGGGAGGCTAAAATTTCGTTGTGTAATGCGGTTTTATTATTTTCTAATTCAATTTTTTTACGGGTATCAATATTCTGTAATGAGCCAAAGATACGTGTGCATCGTCCATTTTTTCGTTCTGCTTCACCATGTACAAGTACCCAAACAGATTCACCTTCTTCATCCATTACTTCTAATTCAACTTCGTAGCTTTCACCATATTTTATGGCTCGTTCAATTAAAGGTTTAATTGTTTCTCTGCTAGTGCCTTTTTTAAAGTAATTTAAATCTTTAGGCCATTCTGGTTGGCTATTTAATGGGTATTTAAATAGTTTTTTGGTCATATCAGACCAATACACTTGTTTCGTTTCTAAGTTAAATGACCATGCGCCTATTTGGGCTAGATCACTCATTGCCTCAAGCATTTTTTCGTTTTGTTGCTGGCGATTAAGCATTTTCAAAAAGAATAAAAAGGCCCAAATTAATAACCCGCAAATAATTATAATTGATAGCCTAAGTGGCCATACAGCTGAATTTGGTGGGCTCCAACCTATTTTAGGTGCTACGTAAAGTTGCCAATTGCCACCTTGAAAGCTTAACGTAAACTCAAGGGGGTCTTGCTCTATTATGTTTTGATTACCGTAAAAAAACTCCCCTTTGCTGCCAAGTCCATGCCTGCCTTGTAAAGCGACGTTGTATTCTTTTTCTAGCTCATAAATACCTGAATTTTCATAGACTTTGTCAATGTTGAGAACAACTGAAA
Organism: Pseudoalteromonas sp. SR41-7; assembly: GCF_014163935.1. NCBI lineage: Bacteria > Pseudomonadati > Pseudomonadota > Gammaproteobacteria > Alteromonadales > Pseudoalteromonadaceae > Pseudoalteromonas > Pseudoalteromonas sp. SR41-7. The sequence goes on from NZ_JACJEF010000012.1 coordinate 83,211, forward strand.
GTAATCCCCAAAAGCGATTATCTGACGGTATGTAAACAGGAACTCGGGCTATAAGTGCTATGTCACCTTGGATTAATTTTAATGGGCCAGCCATTACAATGGTATTTGTATCACGAGCTCTAATAGCATCAGCGCGTTGGTTTTTTTCTTCTAAAAAGTTTAAACCGAGTGCTTTTTCATTACCTTTTAAGGGGTAAGTCATACGAATTACCATATCGGGTGCGCCACCAATATTGCGAAGCTCATTTGAGGTTTTAAATAGTGGTTGGGCAATTTGTTCAAACTGTGTTTGCTGTAAATCAGGCTGCGCTGCTACGGCAACACCTAAGCCTCGAACTAGTTGGATATTAGAAACTAAAATAGATTCTAATTGAGCTCGATATGTACTTACTTCAGAAAGAATTTGTAGGCGATGAGCATCTTTAACACGATTGTAGTTAATACGATCAAGTACGATACCAACTAGTACAGTTAGCGTAAGCGATAACCAAAAGGTCAACTTAAAGTTATGAACGTTCGTTTTTTTATTGTTAGTAGATGGTGGCATTTGCTACATCGTGGCGTTAATTTAGGCAAATTAACTATAGCTAATTTATTACACAAATGAAAACGGCGCATTAACAAATGCGCCGTTTATTTTTTATAATTAGTAGTTTAGCGAGTTACGAGTCGCTAACTTCACGCGCCCAGTGATTTTGCTTTGCTACATGTAGCTTGCGGTAACCATCAAGTAGCGCCGCATGCTTTTTAAAGCCTTCAAGCGATAAACCAGGGAAAGTTAAACCGTTAAACTGCTTTTTACCTTCGGCAATTTCTATAGCCAGCGCTACATTATTAGCACCAAACATTAAGCCTAGTGCATCTTGGTAATCTGCGTATTCGCGCTCGTCATCGTATTTAATTTCAAGAACTGCTTTTAAACAGCGGAAGTGGCGCATTGCCTCTTCGTTTACTTGGCCTGTATGAAGTATCCAGTCAACCCAATCAATGGCTTCTTCGCTGCCTGCAGCTAAACATAGGTGTGCTTTAAGCTCACCTATACGCAGTGTGTGCCATGGTGTGTCGGCATCGGTTGCAAGGCCAATAAATTCTGCGGCGCGGATAATATCGCTGTGGCCTGCTTCTTCTAGGCTGTCGTAAATTTCCATCCATTGCTCTGCATCGTACTGATCAAGCGATAGGAATGTTTCGCGAAATTTTGCGCCTTCGTTGTTGTTACGCCAAATAAGCTCATCAACAGGGTAAATGTCAGACATGCCTGGTACTAAAATACGACACGCGTATACGTTTAGGTGCGTGTAATCCATGATGTAGATATCATGATCCATGCTATGAATTAGGTCAGTACAGAAGTTATATTCTTCTTCAGTTGTTCCGCTAAAGTCCCAGTGTACAAATTCAAAATCAGGTTTTGCACGGAAAAAATCATGCGAAATCAAACCGCTTGAATCAATAAAGTGCAGTTCAATGTTCTCTGGTGTTGCTACTTCATCGTTATCAAATGTTGCAGGTTGGAATACATCTAGCTGATCAAGACGTCGACCTTGTAGTAACTCAGTCACGGTACGCTCAAGTGCAACTTCAAATGATGGGTGAGCACCAAAAGAAGCAAATACAGAGCCATCTGTTGGGTTAATAAGCGTTACGCTCATTACAGGGTATTTGCCCCCAAGTGATGCATCGGCAATACGTAAATGAAAGCCATGGCTGCGAAGTTCTTCACACGCTTCGTGAATTTTAGGGTATTGCTTAACAACATCTTCAGGCACGATTGGTAAACAAATACCTTCGGCGATGATGCGGTTTTTAATAGCACGTTCAAATACTTCTGATAAACCTTGTACACGAGCTTCAAACTTGGTGTTACCTGCGCTCATACCGTTAGATACAAAAATATTACCGATAACGTTTACCGGAATGTATACGTCTTGGTTATCGCGTTGGCGTGTGTATGGCAGGGTACAAATACCACGATCGATATTGCCTGAGTTAAAATCAAAAAGGTGTGATGCGTTTAGTTCGCGCTCTGGGTCAAAGTAATCCCATAAGCTTTCATCCATAATGCCCTCTGGCACTTCATCGCCTTCAACTTTAAACCATTTTTCGCTTGGGTAATGAGTAAACTCGCCATTAGCAAATTCTTCACCTAGATAAAAGTCTGCAAAAAAGTAGTTACAGCTTAAGCGTTCAAAGTATTCACCGAGTGCTGAGGCAATAGATGCTTTGTCGGTTGCGCCTTTACCATTGGTAAACATAACACCGCAGTCGCTGTCTTTTATATGAACCGAATAACAGTTAGCTACAGGGTTAAGCCAAAGCGCTTCTTCAACATTAATGTTTAGGGCTTTAAGCTTGTTTTGCATGGTAGAGATTGACGATTCTAGGTCGCGGTCTTTACCTTTGATAAATGTTTTTTCAGTCATATTGATCTCAACTAGTTCTGCACGATGTGTGGAGCTGACATTATCGTGGATTTTGATGTTTATTTCACCCTTTGCGAGCAAGAACATTATTATTTAATAAAACTGTGGTTATTATATGTGCTTAACGCTTGGTCAAAACGTGCAAAGGAAACGGTGATGTTTAAAGTAATCAAACGCTTGTTGTTATTAATTGTGATATTAGGGCTGGCAAGTACCGCTGTTGTTTATGGGGTACTTAGTTTAAGTTTACCCGCCCTTGATGGAAACGGACGCAGTAACGCGGTAGTAGAGCCTGTAAAAATTTCGCGCGATGCACTAGGGCAAGTAGTAATAAACGCCAATAGCCGAAACGACGCTGCCTATGGTTTAGGTTATGCGCATGGGCAAGACCGATTTTTTCAAATGGATTTACTCAGGCGTAATGCCGCAGGTGAGTTAAGTGAATTATTTGGCCAAGCAGCGTTGGGGCTCGATAAAAAAATGCGTTTTCATCAATTACGTAAACGCAGCCAAATTATTTTACAAACCCTGCCAGAGACCGATAAGCAATTACTTAAAAGTTACGCTCAAGGTGTAAACGAAGGCTTAGCGCAAGTAGGGTATTCAAGCTTTGAATATTTACTAACAGGTGCAGCGCAAAAGCCATGGCAAAGTGAAGACAGCCTACTTGTGATATTTAGCATGTACCTTGATTTACAAAGCGCCACATTTGAGCGCGACCAAGCACTTATTCAAATTGAGCAAGCATACACAAAGCAAATGGTTGATTTTTTAACGCAACCGAGTAAATACCAAGCCGCGCTTGATGGCAGCAAATTAGCGCCTTATAACGGCGGCATACCTACCTTTCCAACTCAAACAAAGCATATAGTTAAAAGTATTGAAGCTAACCAAGAGCGCGGCAGTAACAACTGGGCTGTTACAGGGGCGCTTACTAAAACAGGGGCTGGTATGGTGTCGGATGATATGCATTTATCGATGGCAGTGCCTGTAATTTGGTACAGGGCACAATTAAATTACATGCACAGTGGTGAGCAGACTCAGGTAACCGGAGTATCGCTGCCCGGAGCACCAGCCATTGTTGTTGGCACTAACAACAATGTTGCATGGGGATTTACTAACGGTTATTTAGATACTGCCGATTGGATTGCATTAAACGATGATAGTAAAACATGGCAAGTAGATGAACCTATTGCATTACCCGATGGGGAGGTTGAAAACTATTCATTAATACTCAGTGAATACGGACCTGTAAAATATATTAACGAAAAACCTTATGCGTTGAGCTGGGCTGCCCATCAGCCTTATGCCGTTAATATGCAGTTATTAAAATTAGAGCAAGCCAAAACAGTAGATGATGCACTTACTGTAGCAAGCGATGTGGGCATTCCGGTACAAAACCTTATGGTGGTAGACAGCCTTGGTAGCGCAGCGTGGAAAAACATGGGCGGTATACCTGCTCGTAAAACGCCAAGTGAGCTTGGCGTAAATGCCGATGACTACTCAGCGCTTTGGCAGCAAAATGAACTACAACGCCCTTTTATTAAAAACCCGCAAAGCGGTCGATTATGGACTGGTAATTCTCGCGTGGTATCGGCTGAGGATGACGCGCGTTTTGGTAATGGTGGTTATGCACTCGGCGCACGTTCGAGTCAAATTCGCGATAGATTATTTGAAAAACAAACATTTGCTGAGAGCGACTTTTACGCATTACAACTTGATAATCAAGCTCGCTTTTTAATGCCTTGGCATGCTCTGCTATTAAAGCAATTAAAAGCCGATCAAACTAAAAATCAGCAATATATAACAGCGCTTGAAAACTGGCAGCAATGTGCGTGTTCAACTTCCACAGGGTATACCTTAGTTAAGCGCTACCGCGATGAAGTGATTAATATTTTATTTAGCAATATGGAAGATGAATTAAATAAACAACAAGGCACACTTAAATACGTAAAACGAGATTTAGAGCCCGCTGTTTGGCAGCTTATAAACAACAAGCCCGACGCATGGATAAACCCACAATTTAAAAGCTGGGATGAGCAGCTACAAGGAGCATTTAGCCAGACTATTACTAAGCTTACAGAACAGTTTGGTAATAATGTACAAAACTGGCAGTGGGGCAAGGTAAATGAGTTAGTGATAGAGCATCCGTTTGCAAAGCAAATGCCGTTACTTGCTAAGTTATTAAATATGCCCACAGCAGCGGGTTTTGGTGATAGTTATATGCCCGCCGTACAAGGGCGTAGTTTTGGCGCATCGCAGCGTTTTATTGCTCAACCTGGGCATTTAGAACATGCAATTATGGCTATTCCGGGTGGGCAATCGGGGCACCCTCTTTCTGAATTTTACAGAGCGGGGTTTAGTGATTACGTTGAAGGTAAGCATACACCTTTATTGCCTCAAGAATTAATACATCAAATAGTAATAAAGCCGACACGATGAACTAAAGTATAGCTAAACACGTTCTATATAATTACCAATAAAACAACAGAGAACTAAAATGAAAAAAATACTACCCGCATTAATAACAGGTTTATTACTAAGCACTACAGCGCAAGCAGATGATGGCCCAGTAACAGCACAAAAGCTCAGTGAGCATGTATACGTACTATTTGGGCAAGGCGGTAATATTGCAGCAAGTGTAGGTGATGATGGCATTTATATTATTGATGATCAGTTTGCCAAGCTCTCAGATGATATTAAAAAAACCATTAGCGATTTAAAACCAGGCAGTGCAGAGTTTGTCATTAATACTCACCATCATGGCGATCATACCGGTGGCAACGAGAACTTTGCTAAAGCGGGTGCGCATGTTATAGCGCACGACAATGTACACAAACGTTTAGAAGAGCAGCACGGGGAGGGGTCAGACTTTTTACCGCGCATTAGTTTTGGTCATGACTTAAAACTACATTTTAATAACGAACACGCCCATGTAGTGCATTACGAACATGCACACACCGATGGCGATTCGGTTATCTTTTTTAGTAACGACAACATAGTGCACATGGGCGACATTTACTTTAATTTTGGCAGCTTACCGTTTGTTGATGTAGATAGCGGCGGCAGCGTTGATGGTATTTTAGCGGCAGTAAACGATGTAGTTAATCAAATTGACGACAACACTAAAGTAATACCAGGACACGGCAAGGTAAGTGACCGTTCAGGACTGATAGCGTATGGTAAGCTAGTTCAAAACGCGAAAGACGTAATGCTAAAAGCAATGCAAAATAATGCAAGCTTAGAGCAAGTACTTAAAGCCGATCCATTGGCTGAGCTGAATCTTGAATACGCAGGCTGGTTACCAAAAGAGAAAGTAACCACACTTTTTTATCGTAGCTTAAAGTAGTACGCGTAACGTAAAAAACATGATACAAAGCTGAGTGTACTTTAACGTACATTCGGCTTTTATTTTCTTATGCCCAAAGGAGTTGTGTATGTCGGCAGAAAAAACCCATCTTGAAATTTGTAACTTAACCAGAGAGCAATATCCGCAAATTAAAACCTTGATGGATCAAGCGTATCCCGACTTAGGCGGTGCGTGGCCAAGTCATACCATTTTTAGATTAATAGACCAGTTTCCTGAAGGGCAAATAGGTATTGTGGATGACGGCGTGCTGGTGGGCTTAGCATTAAGCGTGCAGGTTGATTACACGCGTTTTTCAAACCCGCATACATACGAAGATATTGCAGACGGTCACGACCGTGTATTTAGCGATACCGACGGCGATGCGCTATACGGCTTAGATGTTGCTATTAGCGAAAGTCACAGAGGCATGCGTTTAGGTCGTCGCCTTTATGATGCCCGTAAAGAATTGTGCCGCCAATATAACTTACGCGCTATTTTAGCAGGTGGGCGTATTCCGCGTTATTACAATCACAGCAGTGAAATGACGCCAATGGAATACATTGCAAAAGTAGATCAAAAAGAATTATACGATCCTATTTTAAGTTTTCAGTTATCTAACGATTTTCAGGTAAAACGATTACTTAAAAAGTATTTACCGGAGGATCAAGAGTCTGTTGGTTACGCCACTTTACTTGAGTGGAATAACATCATGTATGAGCCAACCGACACGGTACTTGAGTCAACTAAATCAATCGTGCGTGTAGGTGCTGTGCAATGGCAAATGCGTTGTGTTGAATCGGTTGAAGAAATGCTAAAGCAGGTTGAATACTTTGTAGATACCGTATCTGACTACAAAAGTGACTTTATACTATTCCCTGAGTTTTTTAATGCGCCACTAATGGGGCTAGGGAATCAAAGTAATCAAACAGAAGCGATTCGCTATTTAGCGGAATACACCGAAACATTTAAAAATGCCATGTCGCGTATGGCAATAGAATACAACGCTAATATTATTACCGGCTCTATGCCACTTGCCGAAGATGATAAAATTTATAACGTAAGTTACCTATGCCATCGTAGCGGTAAAATAGACGAGCAACGTAAAATACACATAACCCCGCATGAGCAAAACGATTGGGTTATTCAAGGCGGCGATAAAATTGCCGTGTTTGATACCGATGCCGGTCGTGTAGGTATTCAAATTTGTTACGATGTAGAGTTTCCAGAGCTTTCACGCATATTGGCCAAACAAGGGTTAGATATTCTGTTTGTGCCATTTTGGACTGATACTAAAAACAGTTATTTACGTGTGCGCCACTGTGCACAAGCGCGTGCAATAGAAAACGAATGTTATGTGGTAATTGCAGGTTCGGTGGGTAATTTACCAGAGGTAGAAAGTCTTGATGTGCAGTACTCACAATCGGCGGTATTAACGCCATCGGACTTTTCGTTCCCGCACGATGCAACACTTAACGAAGCCACACCAAACACCGAAATGCTGCTATTTAGTGACCTTGATATGGATAAGCTTAAAATACTTCACAGCGAAGGCACAGTGCGTAATTTAAAAGATCGCCGCGAAGATTTATACGAAGTGATTGTTAAAAAGAGAGACGTTTAATGGCGTGGGTGTACTTAATTATTGCTGGGTTACTTGAAATTGGCTGGCCGATTGGCTTAAAAATTTCGCAAAACGCTGATACACGCTGGCAAGGCATAGCAATAGCGGTGGTATTTTTAGTCGCTAGTGGTTTTATGTTGTGGCTTGCACAAAGGCAAATATCAATGGGTACCTCATACGCCGTATGGACAGGTATTGGGGCCGCCGGTACGTTTTTAGTGGGAATATTGTTTTATAACGATGCAGCTACATTTGGTCGTATTGCGGGAGTATTAATGATTATTAGTGGTGTGATAACACTTAAAATAAGCTCTTAGAACCAGTTCTTAAAGCTATAAAAATTATAACAGCGCAGGTATAAAAGCCTGCGCTTTTTTATGCCCTTAATTCGGCAACATAACCAAAACAGCGGCAATGGCTATGAGTATTAAGCCAGCAGTATCTTGTTTCTTAAGTGGCTGCTTTAACCAAAGAACGGCAATTAGCATGGTAAAAAACACTTCAACCTGTCCAAGTGTTTTAACGTAAGCAACGTGCTGTAAGCTCATTGCACTAAACCAGCCAATAGAACCGACACAACTAAAAACACTAATAGCGGCTGTAGTGCCTTTGTATTGCCACAGTTTACTAAGTGTTTGCGGCTCTTTTAATAATAAATAGCCCAGTAGTATTAGTGTTTGTAAGCTAATTACAAACAGCAAAACCCAAGCTGCTGAGTGAGGAAATAATAATCCTGAGTTTAAGCTCGCTTCACGTACCCACAGCGATGTAAGTGCAAAGCAAGTACCACAAGCCAGTCCTAGTAATGCTGTTTTAGCATTAAAGTGTTTAACGCTTGTTATGCCGCTGAGTAGCAATACGGCAATAGCGCCAAAAAACACACCAAGCCAACCGAGTAAAGAAAGCGCCGAGCCAAAAAATAATACACCTAAAATGGCAGCTACTAACGCCTCGCTTTTGGCAAGACCAGCACCTACGGCGTAATTATTCATTTTAAATAGCTTAACCATTAAACCAGTGGCAAGTATTTGCATCACACTTGCGCCTACAATAAATCCCCAAAAGGCATTATTAAACGTAGGCATGGCTGTATCTTGATATTGATACAAACCATATAAATACACGCCAGCAATAGGGCCTGCAATAATAAAGCGAGAGAGTGTTACGCCAGCCACACTCACATCGTTACTTAATTTACTTTGCAGAGCATTACGCCATGCTTGCATGAAGGCGGCTAAAAAAGTGAAAAATATCCAGGTCATGGTCGTCATCGTTAAAATGTAAGGCAGTAAAGTTAACACGCCCTAGTAAAGCGATGCATTAACTATGATGTTGAATATTCATCATCTGCGACATTATGTCGCATGGGTTTTAGGATAAATTTAGCTATAGTAGGTCTGATGTTATTGTTAGCCGCCAGAGTTTGTCATAAAACGTATCTGGCGGCTTTTTTATTATGCTTATGCTAAATTATCCGAAACATCAAAAGGATAAATTATGACAACATTAGTTGTATGTGCATTACTTGCGGTATTAATGCCTTACTTTGCAAAAGTGCCGGTTGCTATAGCAATGGCAAAATTAGGTCGATACGACAATAAACACCCAAGGGCGCAACAAACAAAATTAACCGGCTTTGGTGCACGGGCGCTCTCTGCTCATCAAAACTGTTTTGAATCGCTTGCTGTTTTTGCTGTCGCTATTGCAGTTGTGCTGGGCACTAACTCTGTAGGTGCAGTGACCGAATCGCTAGCGGTTACGCATATTGTGTCGCGTATTTTGTATTGCGTATTTTACTATATGAACCTAGATATAATTCGTTCATTAGTGTGGTTTATTGGTTTGGGTACAGCCATTGCTATGATTGTGGTGAGTTTGTAGGTTTATATTTTAAAACCACAAAGCAAGCAGCCTAAAAGGGCGCTTGCTTTGTAGTCTTGAACAACTCGTGGCGTTAATGCGATACTTTAATTCGCTCAATTAAATCGGTAGGCGCCACTTCACTATTAATCGCAAAATCTAGTTGCACAAGTACATCTTCAAAACCTGAATCTGATGCTTTATATTTCCATTTTGCTAGCGCCTCTTTCGCTGATTTATCAAAAACATCTTTAGGTTTAGATTGAATAACACTAATATTTTTTGTTTTACCGTTAGCTGCAATATCGTATTTTAATACAACAGAGCCGCTGATCCCTTGTTGAGCTGCTTGTATTGGGTAAGCAGGTTCAATGCGTATTGTTGGTGAAATGTGATCCTCTTTAGTCATTGCTTCTGGTTGCTTTGCAATCGCTAATCCGCTTAGCATACTTGCTGCTACAAGCAATAAGCCACCTTTAGCAAACTTTGAACGCTCCCCGCTGTGTTTTATATTAGTTAGTCGTTGTAACATGGTTTTTTTATCTCCGTAGTGTGAATAAGCCATAAGTCCTGTGGGCGCATTTGCCGCGCAGTTTATTAAGGCTTTGCTATATAAAATATGTTGTTGTGTGGTTTTATTGCTAAGTACGCGTTCATCACAAGTCAGCTCTTGTAATCGGCGCATACTTGCGTAACAAAACCAAGCTAGTGGGTTAAACCAAAGTAAAATAGTAGGCAGTAATATAAGTGCGTTTGTTAAGTTGTCTTTGCGTTTAATGTGTACGTTTTCGTGCTCTAAAATAAGCGCTAATGTGGCTTTATCAAACTGGGTATTGTAGTTACTCGGTAACACCAGCTTGCTGTTTAAAATACCGACCACCATTGGCGTGGCTATATGTTGGCTGGTATAAGTTTTAACATCAGCGGTAAGAGTGCCTTCAAATTGTGTTAACTCAGTTAACTGCAGGCTTTTAACAAAGCGGGTATGCGTAATAAAGCTAGCTATTAATAACCCTGCGGTAATAAGTACATACATGAGCGCCCAGCTAATACCCATTTCGTGTGTAAAAGGCTGGTTGGGGGTGATTAAGTAGTGACTAATATTACTGTTTTGCAGTGGTTTAATTGCGTTTGGTAAATTAGCAATCACCAATGCCGCAGGTAATAGCCATGCTAATTTATATACAAACCGCGAGCCAAGGGCTTTTAAACCAAATCGCTCGAGTAAAATAAAACCACAAAACAAAATGCTTAATAGTAATTGCTGCTCAATTAACCAATTAAAACCAGTTTGAATAACCATGTTAATCCCTTACTTTTGGTTTTTTTCCCAGTCATCTATAACTTTTTTAAGCTCGTTTATATCTTGCTGAGAAAGCTGCTCCGATTTAGCAAAGCCACTCACAAGTGGCGCAATACGCCCACTAAAAAAGCGCTCAATAAAGTTTTGGCTTTCTTTTAGGGTGTAGTCGGCGCGCTCCATACAGGGAGTATAAATATATTGGCGACCTTCTTTTTCAAATGTAAGTGCGCCTTTTTTTACTAGTCGACCTAGCAGGGTTTTAATGGTTTTTTCGTGCCATTGCTTATCGTCGCTTAAGCGCTCAATTATTTGGCTCGCGGTGGCGGGGTAGTTAATCCAAAGTGCGTCGAGCACGTCAAACTCTGCTTTTGATAATTCAATCATCTTATCGCCTACAAGTGTAATCTTTAATTTGAGACTACACCTGTAATCTATTTTTGCAAGTTTATTTTTAACTTTTTGAGATATAGTTAAGTGACTTGGTATTAGATTTTTGAAATATCGTTTTTATTAATTTGTATATATTGGTTTTCAGGTAGGTTTAGCTTTGAAAGGGGGAGGTCACTAAATTGCACTCTAAATAAGTCAATTACTTTGTATCCGCAGTAATGCGCCATTTTACGTATTTGTCTGTTTAGCCCTTGTTTTAAAACAATATTAAACTGATTACTGGCTATTTTATTTACCTCACAAGGCAGGGTTATGTGTTTATCAACGGGTACGCCTGCTGCCATTTTTTTACAAAAATCATCGTCTAAAGGCTTATTTACGGTGACTAAATAATGTTTAGGCTGGTGGAAGTCAGGATGTATTAGTTGATTACAAAAATCCCCATCGTTGGTCAAAATAAGCAAACCGCGAGAGTCTTTATCTAATCGACCAATAGGGTAAACACGGGTGAGTGTGGGCAAATGGTGAATAAGGCTGGCAGGGTCATCAATATTTAATTTACAGTCAATACCTACTGGTTTGTGGTACGCAAAATAAACTAAATCGGCAGCACCTTTAATTTCTTTTTCGTTCACTATTATTGTGTCTTGCTCATCAACGTGATCTATATGATTTGCTGGGCGATTATTTACAGTCACTACACCTTCATCAATTAAACGCGATGCCTGTTTACGAGAACAAATACCTGCATGGGCAATATATTTAGCGAGTCGGATTTTTGTGCTCATAACGTGTGACGCCAGCGGCTAATAAAAATTTGATCGTGATTATAGCAAAGCTGCGTATCGATAATGTTAAATAACCAGAACTCAGGTTAAATATAAAAAGGTAGCCAAGATGGGTATTAAATTTTCACAGTTAAAAAAGCACGAACCGCTACAAAAAGTTATTGTTCACTCGTTAGATATGGCGCTTTATCAAGTATCAGTGATGATTAATAACGTTGAATATTATGTAACAGAAGACAGCGGTGAGTTTTTAAGAGCACTCAGCCCACTGCATGTACAAAAACGTTTTGAAAAAATAGCGTACGCACAGATGATGTTAAGGCAAACAAGCGCTTACGACGAAATGTGCGGTCAGCCAGAAAAAACCAGCAGCAATATGCTTGAAGTACCTTATGGTAAAAATAATCTGTATTGATGGTATGAGTTTGCTAATATTCGCTTTTTAAGAAGCGCAATATGTACCAATTACAAGCAGATCACTCCGACGCATTAAGCTCTATACTACGTAGTAAAATAGTTGAATTTAACGCCGAGCATTTTGATGCGCAAAGGCTGCCATTAGGCTATAAATTTACTGATGAGCAGGGCGAGCTTGTTGCCGGTATTAGTGGGTGTGTGTTTGGAAACTGGCTGATGATTAGTTGGCTTTGGTGTAGCTATAGTGCGCGAGGTAAAGGGCTTGCAGATAAACTGCTAACGGCACTTGAACAAGCAGCTATTGAGCTAGGTGCTACAACTGCTCAGCTTGATACACTTGATTTTCAAGCAAAACCCTTTTATGAAAAGCGCGGTTATAGTGTTAAGTATCAACTTAATAATTACCCACGCTCAGGTACGCGTTACTTTATGGAAAAACCACTTTAATTTTTGCTGGCTATTTTGCTTTTAGTGGCTCGCCTTCAAAGGTAATACCTAAAAAAGGTGTTGCCTCTGGTGCTAACATAAACGTGCGAATGTTCATGTGATCATCCCCTTTAGGGTTTTGCAGAACGTCTTCTCGGTAAAACTTACCAAAACAATCCAACGTATTTTGTTTACTTAAATCGTTTAATTTAGCAAATGCAAAAATTTTACACGAGCCGTTGTTCTCACTCGCAGCGCTAAGTAATCCATGGTTATTAAAGCCACATGCAGTAAAGTCGTAATTTGCTTCTATCACGGCCATTGTATCGGTAAATTGAATGCTTTTTGGGTTTTCAGCAAGTGCTTTTAAATAGTTATTTAGTGTCATGTGTTACCTTTGGGTTTTTAATTATTTAGCGCTCAACTCTAGCTCATCTGTTTGCTGATTTATATTGAATTTAAATCGCGATAAAAAGTTCATTCCTAGCAAACCTTGCCCACGGGTGTTTTCAATGCTCAACACTTCAAAACCATAAATAATTTGCGAGCCCACTTTAAACGATTCAATTTGATAACGCTTTACAACAATTTGACCATTAGCTGTGTTTACCGTTACATCACCTAAATATAAAGGTTGTGGCGAAATTTGCTCAATTATACTTGTAGGTAGTGAGGTTACGCTTGCGCCTGTATCAATCATTAGTTCGGTTGATAGGTTATTATTTATTTCGGTGTTTATTAAGTAATGCGCGCCATACGGCGTTAAAGCAACGAAGTCGTCTTGCGATTGTGCTTTATTGATCATCGCTTGCAGTGTTTGCACTTGGCTTTTTAGATTGTGCTGGTTTGGCATTCGATCAAGGGTTGCTTGTGCGCTAATTAAATCGCCTTGCTGATAGTAGGCATACGCAAGCGGATATAAAAACTGCGCGTTATCGCTTTTATAATCAAGCCAAATTTGTGTTTGCTCAATAATAGCTTGCCAATTTTGTTGCTCAGTTAATGTGTGTAATTCGTTTTGAGTGAGCGTACTTAAACGTGTATTTACATTACTTTGCTGATCAGCAGGTTGTAATGAATTAAGCTCAAATAAAGCAATAATGGCGTTTTGTGTTTGCTCGCTATTTATTAAATACTCAACCTGTAAATTAAGTAACTCTACGTTATAAGGGCTGTTATTTAATAGCGCATTGAGAAATGACTCGCTGAGTAATAAATTGCTATTTAGCCATGTTTTAAGCTGCACTAGCCACGATGAATAAAGGTTTTTTGCGATTTCTGGATTGCTGTTTTTAAGTTGTTGATAGCTACTAAGTGCGGCTTCAAATTGGTGTTGTTTAAACTGCTGCTTTGCCGTGTTTAGTAACGTATTTTGTTGTTTAGGCGATATGCTTTTTTCAGCACCTTGCGTTTTTTGTACTTTGGTTGGCGCGGGCTGCGGCCACAATAAATAAGCGTTAAGGCTAAGTGAGCCAATTAATAGCAAGGTAATTAGCTTGGTATAGTGGCTCATTGTGACCTCTTATTTAATGCAATTGGTATTATTTAATAAAGTGCGTTAAGGCATGAATATTGGCTATTTCAATATCAGCCAGCCCTTTATAAGCATAATTGGCGCCTTGATCGTTTAACCATACCGATTGGCAACCGGCATTATTTGCGCCTTGTACGTCGGTATCTAGGCTATCGCCAATATGTAAAATTTCACTTTTAGCAACGTTTAAGTGCTCGGCGGCTTTATCAAATAAGGTGCTGTGAGGTTTTGCTTTACCGTGCATACCGGCTTGTAACACGAGTTCAAATTTATTGTGTAAGTTAAAGCGTTCAATTTCAACATTACCATTAGTTATAGCAACCAGCGTAAAGTGCTGAGCTAAGTTATCTAGCAGCTTTAGTACGTCGTCGGTTACCACTATTTTACTGCGCGCATCGGCAAAGGCGTTGTAGGCAGCATCGGCATGGTACTCTACCTCTTGCTCGTTCAAATCTAGTTTAGCAAGGGCTAAGCGCAATGTATGTTGGCGCCATTTAGTGACGTTATCAGCAAGTTCAGGTAACTGTAATACGGCTTCATTGCGGCATTGTTGCCAGTATTTTTGGCCTTGGGCTAAGTAGCTAGGGAGCGCGTTTAAATAATCTTGCTGCGCTTTAACCGCTGCTTTTATAATGGGGTGATTGTTGTAAAGAGTGTCGTCTAAATCAAAGCTCATGACAGAAAATGGCTTAATAGCACGATTAAATCGGATCATATTTATTTACCTAATCAGTTCGTTTTTTTGCACGAGGGTGAGTGTTGTCGTACACCTTGGCTAAATGTTGAAAATCTAAATGCGTATACACTTGTGTAGCCGACAAACTGCTGTGCCCTAGTAATTCTTGCACAGCGCGTAAATCACCAGATGATTCTAAAATATGTGACGCAAACGAGTGGCGCAGCTTATGCGGATGAACCTGCGAGCTAATACCTTGTTTTATTCCCCACTCTTGCATGCGTAGGCGCACTTGGCGAATCGAAATACGGTTTTTTTGGCTACTTAAAAATACTGCTATTTCATCGGGCTTTGCAAACTGAGGGCGTATTGTGAGCCATTTTTTTAATGCGTCTAACGCTTTTTTGCCCACCGGAATTAATCGCTCTTTATTACCTTTACCACGCACTAAAATTTCACCATTGGCAGCGCTAATATCTTGCATGTTAGCGCCAACTAACTCGCTTATACGCAGCCCTGATGAATACATTAACTCCATCATTGCTTTATCTCTAATTGCGAGAGGTTCGTCGTCGGGTATTTCGAGCAAGCGTGCCATTTGATCTACATCGAGATTCTTAGGTAGGGGCTTTGCAAACTTAGGGCCTTTTATACCTATTGCCGGATTATGGTAATGCGATTGCTCGGCAATATTTTTTGCTTTTAAAAACTTATATAAGCTGCGAATACAACTGAGCTTTAAGCTAATTGTACGGCCACTTAATTGCTTTGATCGCAGTGCCATGCTGTAGCGGCGAATATGTTCGCCTTTTACGCCAAACCAGTCATCACATAGTTTGCTAAAATAAAGGGCTGCAAAGCCAAGTTGGCTTACGTATTGATTAACTGTGTGCGCTGAATATTGTTTTTCAAACTTTAAATAATCGCTAAATAGCGTTATGGGTGTACGCCAGTGGTCGCTTAGCGCGGTAATATTAGGCGCATCGTCACTCATGCTAGTTTTTGTAACCGCAGGTGTAATGCGTTTATAAAGTCGAGCACAAACAGGTTATCTTGCGCGGGCTCAAAATGGTTTACGTTATTGCTACCAAACGCCAAAATAGCGATAGGGTGCTTGGTGTCGCCAATTAAATAAATAGCGACGGATTGTGTATCTTCACTAAATAATTGTTCGCGCTCTTGTTTATTAATTCGCCCTAAATAATGCCCAGAATGGGTAAGGCGATGCGCAATAAGCTCGTCGTACTCGGGATTATATTTTACTAATTTGCAGTCGTTAACATCTTCACTTGAGCAGATTATATTGCGTAGATTATTTGCAAGAGTGTCAAAGTCGTCATGATTCCAAAGCTGGCGATGACATTGGCTAAACAAACGATATACGAGCTCGTTTTGCGTTGCATGCTTGCTCATAGCATCTATTTGGCTTTTTAAAAGCGTGTTGTGCTCGCGTAATTGACGTTGCTGAATATGTACTAGTGACGTTGCACCTTGAGCTTGCTGTTGCAGCTCAAGTTGTGCGAGTAGCTCGGGGTGATGAACTAAAAAGTCAGGATGTTGCTGTAAGTAATTAATAATCTGCTCTGTACTTAGCTCGCTCATAGTGCTACTTGTCCGTCGAAAACATGCTCTGCGGGACCAGTCATGCGTACCGGGTGACCTTCACCACTCCAGCGCACTTGCAAAGTACCGCCCGGCAAATCTACTTGAACGGTTGTTGATAGTTTATTTTGCATATGACCAATCACCATCGCTGCACATGCACCTGTGCCACAGGCTAGGGTTTCGTTAACGCCGCGCTCCCACACTCTTAGCTTAATGTGTTCTTGCGATACAACCTGCATAAAGCCAATGTTCGCTTTTTGGGGAAAGCGTTCATGGTTTTCAAGTAATGGACCCAATATATCAACTTGCGCGGTGGTTACGTCGTCAACCTCTAGCACGCAATGCGGGTTACCCATAGATACCGCGCCACTAAATACAGTGTGTTCTTGCGTTCTAATAATATAAGTAAGCTCGCGTTTGCTGGCTTTTAACGGAATTTTACTTGGCTCAAAATTAGGATGGCCCATGTTAACAGTTACTTGACCGTCTTTTTCTATGTAGAGCGTTAAGTTGCCCGACTTAGTCGATACACTAATTTTGTGCTTGTTAGTAAGGCCTTTCATGCGTACAAAGCGGGCAAAACAGCGTGCGCCGTTACCGCATTGTTCTACTTCGGTACCATCGGCATTAAAAATTCGATAATGAAAGTCGAGATCAGGTGAATATGGTGCTTCAACCATCAGCAATTGGTCAAAGCCAATGCCAAAGTGGCGATCTGCCAGTTTTTTGATTTGGTCTCGCGACAAAAAAACATTTTGTGTAATGTTATCAATCACAACAAAGTCGTTACCTAAGCCGTGCATTTTGGAAAAATTAACTAACATAGCGCTCTAATTCGGTTTTGCTCTGTGCTAATCATGCCACAGAGCAGCTAGTAGACAAAAACGTTTATGGTAAAACTTTCTCACCTTGATAAAGGCTTTCAATAGTTTCGCGTTCACGAATAAGGTGATGCTGCTGACCATCTACCATAATTTCTGCAACACGCGGGCGCGAGTTGTAGTTTGAGCTCATTGTAAAGCCATATGCACCCGCACTTCGTTGTGCAAGTAAATCGCCTTGTTTAAGCGCTAGTTCGCGGTCTTTTCCTAAAAAGTCGCCGGTTTCGCACACCGGACCCACAATATCAAAGTTGTGAGTAGGTGTTTCGTCGTCGCGAACGGATACCGGAATAATTTTTTGCCATGCTTGATAAAGCGCAGGGCGAAGCATATCGTTCATACCAGCATCTACAATTGCAAAAAACTTGTCTTGGTTTTGTTTAATAAATTCAACTTGAGTGACCAAAATACCTGCGTTAGCTGCAATAGCGCGCCCTGGTTCAAAAATAAGTTCAAGATGTTTGTAGTTAGCTAAGCGTTCGGTAACTTGCGCTGCATATTCACTTGGGTGTGGTGGTTGCTCGTTGTCGTATGGCACACCTAAACCGCCGCCAATATCTAAATGAGTTAGCTCAATACCGTTAGTTTTTAGCTCATCAATAAGCGCCATTAATTTATCAAGGGCTTCTAAAAAAGGTCTAACTTGCGTTAATTGAGAGCCAATATGGCAATCGACACCAATTACTTTTAAACCAGGTAAAGCCGCTGCTTGTTGATAAACACTCACTGCTGTTTGAATATCAATACCAAATTTATTTTCTTTTAAACCGGTAGAAATATACGGATGTGTCTTTGCATCTATGTCTGGGTTTACGCGAATAGAAATAGGCGCTTCTAGGTTAAGCTCGCAAGCCACTTCAGAAATACGCTCAAGCTCAGACGCCGACTCTACATTAAAACATTTAATGCCCAGTTTTAATGCGTAAGCTATTTCGTCAGACGTTTTAGCCACGCCTGAAAAAACCACTTTAGAAGCATCGCCTCCCGCTTTAATTACACGCGCTAGTTCACCTTTAGATACAATATCGAAACCCGATCCTAAGCGCGCTAATATATTAAGTACGGCAATATTTGAGTTTGCTTTTACAGCGTAACATACCAAGCTTTTATGATTTTTAGTGGCGTTAGCAAATGCTAAGTAATGGCGCTCAAATGTAGCACGCGAGTATACATAACACGGCGTGCCGTATTGCTGCGCTATGCTTGCTACGCTGACGTCTTCGGCAAATAATTGGTTGTTTTTGTAGTTAAAATAATCCATTTATTGCTCCTGACTTTGCGATGCTTTAGCTTGCTCAGCGGTAGTGGCTGGTTTAGCTGTATTTTGAGGTTGGTTTTGCTCTGTTTGTTGCTCTGGTAAATATAACGGACCGCTTTGTCCGCAGCCAGCTAAGGCGCTTAACAGTACAGTGCTTATTAATAGTCTTTTTAATTGTAAGGTATGTGTCGCTTTCATTAGATTAATACGGTTGCTGGCTTTATAATCGCAGAGTAACAGAATATCTAAAAAATGCAGCTATTCGCGGATGATTTTATTCCTGTTACACTAGCTGCACATTTTTAAAGCTAATTTAAAGCTAAAACGTACCCAATATTAGGCGGCTCGCCTGCAAAGGAAATAACAATGACTGAACACGAATATCACCAATTAGCCGAAGCTCTTATGTTCACTATTGAAGAGCAGGTTGATGATTGCGAAGCTGATTTAGATTATGAATCGGCACAAGGTATTTTAGAAATTATTTTTCCTGATAAAAGTAAAATAGTGATCAATAAGCAAGCACCTCTTCATCAAGTATGGGTTGCGACTAAGTTTAACGGACATCATTTTGAAATGCGTGATGGGTTATGGATTGATAACCGCTCTGGCGCTGAATTTTGGGCGTTTATAAATGAAGCCTCAACTCGCCAAGCAGGCCAAGAAGTTAAGTGGCAATCATCACTATGAGTTTAGAATTTGTAGAATATGCAGCCCAAAGTGAACATAAAGCAACGGTTATTTGGTTACATGGTTTAGGTGACTCTGGGGATGGTTTTGCGCCAGTAGCCCCACAGCTAAATTTACCAAGCGAGCTTGGTATACGGTTTATTTTTCCGCATGCGCCAGTGCAACCGGTCACCATAAATGGTGGCATGGAAATGCGCTCTTGGTACGATATTAAGTCTATAGAATTAGATAAGCGTGCCGATGAACAAGGCGTAAGAGATTCTGCTGCAAAGGTAGAAGAGTTAATTAATAAAGAAATTGCTAATGGCATTCCTGCTAATAAAATAATTTTAGCTGGTTTTTCTCAAGGTGGTGTTGTGTCTTTGCATTTAGCGCCGCGCTTTGAGCAAAAGCTTGGGGGTGTTATGGCGCTTTCTACTTATATGTGTGTGCCACACAAATTTGCTGATGAAGCAAAACATACTGATTTAAACGTATTTATGGCTCATGGTAGCCAAGATAACGTTGTACCGCACAGTGCGGGAAGAAGTGCGTTTGAAGTATTAACAGCACATAACATGGATGTAAGCTGGCAAGAATATCCAATGGCTCATCAAGTTTGCGCAGAAGAATTGCAAGCTATTCGCCAATGGTTAATTGCTCGTTTAAGCTAATTTTGGAACCGCTGAGGTCAATATGAGTCAAAAAATAGTTATAAAAGCAAATGTTAAACGCGAATTACAACAGAGCGTACCAACGGTAAGCTACGAGTGGAATTGGCGTCGTATTGTGAGTATTGCTATGTTGGTATTAATGACCTCTGCAGCAGTTGTTTATGGCTTAACCACCTCTGTTAATGCAGAGCAAGGTGAGCACCCAAATGAGCAGGAACAATTCTTAAATTTCAGCAGTAACGCTGAAAACCAAACAAGCGATGAGGTAATGGATGTTGAGCCTCAATCATCAGGAAACAATACCCCTGCTGAGTCTGTAGAGATAACTCAAGCGAGTATTGAACCTTTGTTAGCTGAGCAAAATGAGACTCAACTAAGCATTTCAAGTAATACACCTGCCGAAGTAGACCTTGTAAATAATCCCCCGGCTTTGTTGGCTAACAACGATATTGTTACTGATCAAAGCGAAAGTATTAATACAGAGTTAAACTCAAACCTTGATAATGATGTGCAAGAAGAAACCGCAGAAGCCCAAAACGTAACTGAGCCTGCAAGTCAAAGTGACTTACTTTTAGAGTTAGAAAGTGATGATGGCGCATTGAGTGGCACTGAAGGTTTTTCCTCTACAGCACATGTGGCAAGTGTGGCATTGGGTGCGCAAATAGACACGGGTAAAATTAGTCGCGCGGTACTTACTCGTAAAGTAAGTAAGCGTGAGCCTACTAATGTGTTTGCTGCTGATATTAGGTTAAGCCAGTTTGAGGAAGGGTTATCGTTTTTTAGCGAGATTAAAAACCTTCAAGGCCAGCAAGTTAAGCATGTTTGGTCGTTTGAAGGTGAAACGATGGCTGAAATTACACTTAATGTTACTTCGCCTCGTTACAGAACGTACTCAACAAAAAATATAATGAACACACAAACAGGTCATTGGCGTGTTGATGTAGTTGATGAGCAAGGTAATTTAATTGCCCAAAAAGAATTTAGAATTTTAGCTGACTAAAACTGGCTAAACGCAGTAATTAATTGGATACCCCTATGACAGAAAAAACAAAATTAGTACGCATCGCAACGCGCAAAAGCGCTCTAGCACTTTGGCAGGCCGAATTTGTAAAAGCAGAGCTTGAGCGTTTTCATGCAGATGTGCGCGTAGAATTAGTCCCAATGTCGACGCAAGGGGATATAATTTTAGATACGCCATTGGCTAAAATTGGCGGTAAAGGCTTATTTGTTAAAGAACTAGAGCAAGCAATGTTAGATGGCCGAGCTGACATTGCCGTACATTCTATGAAGGACGTGCCAGTAGAGTTTCCTCAAGGGCTAGCACTGCATACTATTTGTGAGCGTGAGGATCCACGCGATGCGTTTGTATCAAACAATTTTGCAAATTTAAGTGCCCTACCACAAGGCTCTATTGTTGGTACTTCGAGCCTACGCCGCCAGTGCCAAATTAAGGCACTTCGCCCTGATTTAGATATTCGTGATTTACGCGGCAATGTAAATACGCGTTTAGGTAAATTAGATGACGGCCAATATGATGCTATTATTTTAGCGGCTGCAGGGCTTATTCGTTTAGAAATGGAGTCGCGTATTGCTGACTACATTGAGCCAGAAGTGTCATTACCAGCAAATGGTCAAGGCGCTGTAGGTATTGAATGTCGTATTGATGATGAAGTAACCAAAGCATTACTTGCACCACTTGAGCATACACAAACACGTATTCGCGTAAACGCAGAGCGTTCGATGAATCGCTATTTAGAAGGTGGTTGCCAAGTTCCTATTGGTGCTTATGCATTGGTTGATGGCGAACAAGTGCATTTACGTGGTTTAGTTGGTGCTGTTGATGGCAGCGAAATTTTACGTGACGAAGTAACAGGCCATGTAAATGACGCAGAAAAACTAGGTATTGAGCTTGCTAAAAAATTACTAGCTCAAGGTGCAGACAAAATACTAGCTGAAGTTTATAGAGACGCATAAATGACACATATTCTGATAACTCGGCCCGAAGGAAAAGGCGCAGCCCTTGCACAGCAACTTGAGCAAGCGGGTTATCAGGCGTCTTTATTTCCGTTATTAAAAATAACGCATTTAACACCCTCCAGCACTGAGCTTAGTCCACTATTAAATGCAGATAAAATAATATTTATATCGCAAGATGCAGTCAGTGCACTTTCGCAATTAAAACCAGATATAAATACCAAAGCGCAGTTTTATGCGGTTGGACAACAAACAGCCGATGTTATATATGAGCAATTTGGTGTGCGCGCAGCAGTACCAAAGCAGTATGATTCAGAAGGGTTACTTGCGCTTAAATCACTCGCCGAGGTGGATGGCTGTAATATAGTATTAGTTAAGGGCCAAGGTGGCCGCCCTGAGTTAGCTAAAACGCTCAAAGAGCGCGGTGCTTTTTTGAATAATTGTGTTGTGTACAAACGTGAACCGACAGATAGTATTACCTCTAACTGGACAGACCACTGGAAAAGCCAGAATGTACACGGTATAGTCATAACAAGTAATGCAGCAGTTGATGCTATATTTAAAAGCCTTACTGCAGACCAACTACAATGGTTACAACAGTGCCGATTTTATGTTGCTAGCGAGCGTATAGCCGCTTATTTAAAGCTGCAACAGGTAAGTTCGGCTAATATACACATTGCAGCAGGGGCTAGCGATAATGCTATGTTTACCTGCATAAATCAGCAAGGTAGCAACATGAGCGAACAGTCAAAGCCAGTAACGGCAGAAAAAGCCACACCAACAATAGCTAACACGACCTCTGCTAAATCAACTAAGCAAGAGCCTACAGCTACAAAAAATACGGCAGACAAAAGTAAACAAAAAATAAGTAAGGTTGCAGTACTTGCGCTTCTTATTTCGTTAATTGTGGCCTCTGGTGTTGGATACGAGTTTTATCAAAAATTAAATGCTGGTAAGGCGCAAAACCTAGCCGTTAATGAGTTAAGCGAGCAAAATAAGTTACTCACCCAGGAGCTGCAAGCACTTAAATCGGCGCAATCTAATTTGCAACAAGCGCTGTTTAATAGTGAAGAAAAAGTTGCCGCAGCCCTAAATGAAAGTGCAGTTCAAAATCAGCAAGAACTAAAAGCGGCTTTGCAAAAGGCGCAGCAACAAGGCTCATCGTTAAACCCGCAAGAAGTAACCAGCTTACAGCGTATGGCTGAGTTTAAACTATGGGCTGAAAAAGACTACCAAGGCACTAGTGCTGTTTTAAAGCGCTTAGATGGATTACTTAGTGAACATCCAGGAACAGTTGAAGTTCGCCAAGCGATTATGCAAGATATACAAACACTTGATAGCCTTAAACCTGTTGCAACAGAGGCTATTTATTTACAGCTAAACAGTGTACTAAGCAGTATTGACGATTTAGTTTTTAATGCGGTTAATTTACCAGAAGAAGCAGCTGCAATAGATGAAAATGCTTTAAGTGGTGACGTGAGTGATTGGCAGCAAAACTTGAGTAATAGCTGGAATAAAATTGTGGATAGCTTTATTACTATTCGTCAGCACGAAGGTGTTTCCATTGAGCCATTACTTACGGATCAAGAGCGCCATTTAATAAATCAACGAATCAAGCTTAATATAACTCAGGCACAAGATGCACTTATGAGTAAGCAGGCGAGTATTTTCTTTAGCGCCTTAAGTGAAGCAAAACGTTTAGTTGGTGAGTACTTTAAGCAAGACGATGATACAACTAAAACGGTACTTAAAGCGTTGTCTAAACTTGAAAAAGAGCAGCTTAACTTTAATCCAAAAGTAACCTTAAACAGTACACAAAAGGTTAAGGAGTGGGCGCAATGATAGGGCTAATTATTTTAATTGTAGCTATTGTTGTTGTACTAGCGGTTACTCCATTTGTTCTAGATGAAAAAGGTTATGTACTTATTTCATTTAACAATACGACGATAGAAGGCACGATAGTATCGTTTTGTATAATGGCAGTCATTACCGCTGTTGTTTTATATTTAACATATAAGTTAATTCGTTATTTATTATCGATTTATCATAATACTAAGCATGGCTTTTTTGCACGTAGCCAAGAGCGCAAACAAGCAGCTATTGAGCAGGCTCTTTGGAGTGCTATTAATGATGATTACGAGCACGTAGAACAGGCTTTATCGAGTAATAGCGTACCAGATAAGTTTGAAGATATTCGCTTAGCATTACTTGCAAAAGCAGCGCTTGCTAATAATCAAACAGATAAAGCACTTGAGCGTTTATTTGAAATAAGCCCAGAGCATCAATTAAAAGTAGCAAAGCTATGGTTGGCAAGTGGCGATAGTAGCGCGATTGAATCACAAATGCGTATTAGCGCAGAAGCTAAAAAAGCCACCGCACTTGAGTTAAAACTTTATGCAGAAGTATTAGTACAGCAACAACACTTTAGTGCGCTGGAAGACTTTTTGCCGCGTTTACTGCGCAAAAAAGCACTTACTGATGCACAGTGGACGCAGTTATTTAGTGCTTATTTTAATGCGTTAGATGCAGACAAGCTGAGTGAAAAATATAAACAGCTACCGAAAAAGCTGCAAGCTCATGCCCACACCGCATATTTAATGCAAATGGCGCAAGCAGGTCAATTGGCTGTTATTGAAAGTGACTTAATTAAGATGGTTAAGCATAGTGAGCAACACTTAGAGCTTGCAAATATATTAAGTAAAGCAACAGCAGCCGATGCAGCTAAGTTGCAAATAAGCATTCAAGAACGCCTTAAGAAGGATGATTCAAATAATTCACTATTACTTGCGCTAGCTTGCCTTGCTAATGCTAAGGGTGATTATGACTTAGCAGCTAGAATTTTTGATAAAGCACTGAATAGTGAAAATAAAAAACAGTTCTCTGAACAAGCTGTGTTGAGTTATAAAAATAGTGCACAGGCAGAAAAGGCGCTCGTTTTATATCAATAAATGACTACACTATAACTACTTAGCATTTTTTGTAGTTCAGGAGCACAAGCTTTGAGAAAGTTTTTAATATTAACCCTTAGCTTGGCTTGTGCTTACTTCTTTACAGGATACTTTAGCAACTCACTTCTTTCTGTAGATGGCTATGCGGTCGCCTCCTGGCCGCCCTCAGGAATTGCTTTAGCGAGCTTTTTAATTTGGGGACGTAAGTCATTTATTGGCCTTATTATTGGGGCTTTTTGTACTAACTTAATTCACCTTGAACGCACCGTAGATATTTTTCATTTTATTGTGCTTTTACAAGCTATAGGCATTACTTTAGCCTCTGTTTTACAGGCTTGGATTGGCCGACAAATTATAGTGAATGTTATAAAAGCGCCGTTGGATTTATCTTCTTTAAAACACAGTGTTCAAAGCTTAATAGTAGCGGGGCCAATATGTTGTGTTATTGCTGCAGGTGTAGGAACAAGTTTATTAGCATTGAATAATGTGATTCCGACCAATGCTATTTTTGATAACTTTATAGCATGGTGGATTGGCGACAGTATTGGCGTACTTATATTTACACCTTTAGTACTCGCCGCTTTTAATTACACACAAGTACGCCACCGTATGCTGGTAATTTTACCCTCGCTATTAATTTACATACTGATCAGCGTTAGTTTTTATGGCGCTGCTAGTGTTAAAAAAGAAAAAGATATTCAAAAGCAAGAAGCCAAAATACTTTCTGTGCAAAATGCTATAAGCCAAAAGCTCGATGGTATTACTGCTCATTTAGGCTTATTAGCTACATATTTTGCTAGTAGTAGTGACGTGGATTTTAAAGAGTTTAAACAATTTACTTCAAAGCAGTTGGGCTACAGCCAAGAAATTCTGGCTTTTGAATGGATACCTTATATACCAGCAAATAAACTCGCAGATTTTGAAACACATGAAAATCCAGCCACAGGCAAACCTCTATATATAAAAGAAAAGTCACTAGATGGAGCTTGGCAACCAGCAGGTACGCGTAGTAATTACTTTCCAGTAAAGTACGTATATCCCTTAAAAGGTAATGAAGATGTTTTAGGGTTTGATTTAGCTTCTAGTAAAGTAAGAGGTGCAGCGCTTAGCAAAGCGAAAGAGCTTAATGAACTTGCACTAAGTGAGCCAATTAACTTGGTCCAAAATACAGCCGAACACGGTGTGCTTTTTTTATATCCTGTTTTTAGAGAGTCCTCTACCGAAGATGATTTTCAAGGCTTTGTGGCAGCGATAGTCAGTCTGAAACGCTTATCGCAAACACTATTATTTGATCACAACAACTCAATTTCAGCTAGTTTTTTTGATACAACGGTATCAGGGAAAAAGCAGGCAATTTATATTGCAGATACCGCTAATTCGCAAGCGCTATTTAAAGAATATCAATTGTTGATTGGCAAACGCATGTGGCAGGTTGAGTTATATGAGCCAATAGTTAGAACGTCTTGGTTAGTATATTGGCTTGCACAAATAGTAGGTATGTTGTTTGTGTGGTTACTGATTACATTTTTGATTTCAGTTACTGGTACAAACATACAAATTCGCGAACAAGTGGCCAAGCAAACACATACATTACGCAAAGAAAAACAAAAAGCAGATGAAGCGAGTCATATTAAAGGACAGTTTTTAGCAAACATGAGTCACGAAGTCCGCACCCCTATTAACGGTATAAAAGGGCTGCATTATTTAGCGCTGCAACAGAATGATTGGCAACAAGCTAGAAGTTACATTGAACAAGCAGATGGAGCACTGGGTGTTTTACTGCGGGTATTAAACGATGTGCTCGACTTTTCAAAAATGGAAGCAGGCAAGCTAGACTTAATGCAAGAGCCTATTAACGTAGCGAGTTTAGCGGATGAAATGCTTAATTTACTTCAGTTTGAAGCTGACATTAAATCAATAAAGTTAAGTCTCGATTTTGATAAAACATCAAATTTGGTCATTAATACCGATCCAATCCGCTTAAAACAAGTGCTGCTGAATCTGCTCAATAATGCGGTTAAATTTACAGGGGAAGGTGAGATCACTCTGAAAATTTGGCAGTCGAAAAAAATGACTTACTTTAGTATTAACGATACGGGTATTGGTATTAGTAGCGAAGCACAAAAACAATTGTTTAAACCGTTTGCGCAAGCCGATAGCTCAACCTCACGTCAATATGGTGGTACAGGCTTAGGGTTAAGTATTTGCAGAAAGCTGGTTGAGTTAATGGGTGGTGCAATTGATTTAGTCAGTTATGAAGGCAAAGGTTCTACATTTACATTTAGTTTGCCGCTTATATCGCCTTTACCAAAGGCAGAGCAAATTCAACAGCAATACGACGAAATAGATGTAAGTACCTTATCATTCGCAAACTATAAGTTACTTTTAGTCGAAGATAACCCACTTAACCAGCATGTTGCCAGTGCCATTTTAAAAACAAAAGGGTGTATTGCCGACATTGCTAATGATGGTTTTGAAGCCATAGAAAAGCTAACCGAAAATAGCTACGACATTGTGCTTATGGATATTCAAATGCCAAAAATGGATGGACTCAAAGCAACAAAAGTAATTCGTCGTGATTTAGAGTTAATTGATTTACCCATAATAGGGCTATCGGCGAACGCCCATGACGATGACGTTAAAAAGGCACTAGCCTGTGGAATGAATGGCTATATTACCAAACCTATTGATGCAAATACGCTTTTTAAAACTCTTTGGCATCACTTATCAGGAAAATAAGCTATATCATTTTTTTTGCACAAAAAGCAGACATATGACCGCTAAAACTTACCGCAAATCATATAGACTTGAAAAATAACTGTATCTGCGTATCATGCGCGCAAATTTAACTAAACTGGGTTGCTATTATGATCAATAGAAAATTACCTTTGCTAGATATTCACCGCCATTTAGACGGTAATGTACGTGCGCAAACCATATTAGAACTTGGTCGACAGTTTAATATAGAGCTACCTGCAGATAACGTTGAAGCATTAATCCCTCATGTTCAAGTTATTGATCCTGAACCAAACCTCATGGCTTTTTTACAAAAGTTAGATTGGGGAGTTACTGTGCTTGGCGACTACGATGCGTGTAGACGTATCGCAATTGAAAACATTGAAGATGCACAAGCACAAGGTCTTGATTATGTGGAGCTTCGATTTAGCCCTTACTACATGGCACAAAGCCAAGGTTTACACCCAGAAGGCGTTGTAGAGGCAGTTGTTGATGGTATTAAATCAGCAACAAAGGGCGCAAATATAAAAGCTAACTTGATTGGTATTTTATCGCGTACTTATGGCGTAAAAACGTGTCAAAAAGAGCTTGATGCATTACTCGCATTTAAAAATGATTTAGTCGCTGTTGATTTAGCCGGTGACGAAATTGGCTTCCCGGGTGAGTTGTTTGTAGAGCACTTTAAACAAGTACGAAATGCATATTTAGCTTCGACTGTCCACGCTGGAGAAGCACTTGGCGCTCCAAGTATTTGGCAAGCAATTAATGAGTTGGGTGCGAGCAGAATAGGGCATGGCGTTAAAGCAATTGGAGATCCAAAACTAATGGATTATTTACGCGATAACCGTATTGGTATTGAGTCATGCTTAACAAGTAATATTCAAACCAGTACAGTAAACGATTTAACTAAGCACCCACTTAAACAGTTTTTAGATCATGGTATTTTAGCGTGTATTAATACTGATGATCCTGCGGTTGAAGGTATTGAAATTGAGTATGAATATACCGTTGCTGCACCTAAAGCAGGCTTATCTCAAGCTGATATGGAAAAAGCCCAAAAAAATGCGTTAGAAATAGCATTTTTAAGCGATGGCGATAAAAAAGAACTTTTAGCACTCGTTAGCGCACGTTAATGTAAGGGCATTAAAAATGCCGCTTTATATAAGCGGCATTTTTGTATCTGCAATTTAGTGTGTTTGGCAGCTTATGTAATTATCGTAAAGTGCTTTAAGTACGTCTGCTCGGCTGATCATACCGATTACTTTAACACCCTCTACAACAGGGTAGTTTTTTGGTTTACCAGGCTGCATCTGCTGTGCAAGCTCAATAATGTTGGTATCGCCGCTAACGGTCACTACCTCTGTTTGCATAAGCTGCGAGACTTTAACCATCCCATCACAAAAATAACTGCTTTGCGTAAGTGGTTTTAACAGCTCTTGCTCTGATATAAATCCAACTAAGCATTTATCTTTATCAAATACTGGCGCGCCAAGTAGTTTAAATTTTTGTAGTTCTGCTATGGCTGTCGTCATTTCTGTATCTGGTGTGATATTTGGCAACTTGCGTTGCATAAAATCTTTTACTTTTGTATTTAGCATTTGGGTCTCTCCCGCTGATGTTCTATACAAAGTATGGTTTATAGATAGGGATTTAGGAAATTGTTTATATTGATGGAGCTGATAGGTTTTAACTATTAAATATTTGTTGTTATAAAAATAAAGGCACCGATTAGGTGCCTTTATTTATAACTGAAAGTAATTTTAATTATTTGATAAATGCGAATGCATCTGCGTACATGTTTTCACGTATTGCACCATGAGTAATAAAGTCATCACGGACAATACCTATCATGTCAAAACGACCTGCCATATAAATATCGTATGGTTCTAGTGACACAATATCTTGCATTACTGCTTTGTGTACATAGCCAGTGTGTCCTTGCCAATTAGCAGATGGATTTTCTACTACAGGAATAAACTTAAAGTTCTCATGGCTATCTGCCCATGCTTGCATTTCTGTGTGTGCGTATAAAGCAGATTCTTCTTTTACGCCCCAGTAAAACAATACAGGACGGTCGCATTTTATTTCAGCTAAATGATCAGCCATTGATTTTGCGTATGAAAAACCAGTACCACCGGCGAGTAAAATAATAGGGCGCTCACATTGCAGGCGCAACTGTGAAATACCCAAGCCAGCTTCAATGTCTACTAACTGCCCTGTGGTATGGGCGTTTCGTAAATGTTCCAGCGATTGCATTGCATACGAATCGGCACCTGACGCGCCAATATGCAGTTCTATTGCATCGCACTGTGAAGGGCGGCTAGCTATAGAAAAAGCACGTTTGTCTTTTTCGCCCAATACGAGTTGCATGTATTGGCCAGCTTCAAAGGTCACAGGTTGTTGTGGCTTTAAAATTACTTTATGAACAAATTCTGTAAGTGGGCTGATAGCTACAACTTCAGCTTTTAATGTTTGCATTTTTTACCTTTTAGCAGCGCTTTTAACAGCAGATACGCAATCGAATGACTCGATTCTAGCATATCTGCAGGGTTATTTTATAGCCTGTTATGTACTTACATATAAACACTTAAACAATATTAAGGCTTTCCCAAATATCATCTACGCGGTCTTTGGTGTCTTTATCCATAACAATAGGCTCGCCCCATTCGCGGGTGGTTTCGCCAGGCCATTTATTGGTAGCATCCATTCCCATTTTTGAACCAAGACCTGAGACTGGTGATGCAAAATCGAGATAATCAATAGGTGTGTTTTCTATTAATGTTGTATCACGCGCTGGATCCATTCGGGTTGTTATAGCCCAAATAACATCTTCCCAATCGCGGGCGTTAACATCGTCATCGCAGACGATTACAAATTTGGTGTACATAAACTGACGTAAGAACGACCAAACTCCCATCATCACGCGCTTCGCATGGCCTGGATATTGTTTTTTCATTGTTACAATCGCCATACGATATGAGCACCCTTCAGGCGGAAGGTAAAAGTCGACAATTTCAGGGAATTGCTTTTGTAGTATCGGCACAAACACTTCATTAAGTGCCACACCTAAAATAGCAGGCTCATCAGGCGGACGGCCAGTAAATGTGCTGTGATAAATAGGTTCTTTACGATGCGTTAAATGAGTGACCGTCATTACTGGAAAGTCATCGACTTCATTATAGTAACCGGTATGGTCACCATAAGGGCCTTCTGGCGCCATTTCACCAGGCATTATGTAACCTTCAAGTACTATTTCTGCACTGGCAGGGACTTGTAGGTCATTTGAAATAGATTTTACAACTTCGGTTCTGCTGCCACGTAATAAGCCAGCGAATGCATATTCGCTTAGAGTGTCAGGTACAGGCGTTACGGCACCTAATATAGTGGCAGGATCGGCACCTAATGCTACCGATACAGGGTAGGGTTGCCCTGGGTTTTCTTTACACCATTCTTGAAAATCAAGCGCGCCACCACGATGTGACAACCAGCGCATAATTATTTTATTTTTGCCTAATAATTGCTGGCGATAAATACCTAAATTTTGGCGCTTTTTATAAGGCCCTTTGGTAACTGTAAGGCCCCAAGTAATTAATGGTGCTGCATCACCTGGCCAGCAATGCTGAATAGGTAATTTAGTTAAATCTACATCATCACCTTCTAAAACTACTTGTTGGCAAGGCGCTTTTTTAACTTCTTTTGCAGGCATATTAAGCACTTGCTTAAAAATAGGTATAGCGCCTAGAGCTTCTTTAATACCCTTTGGTGGATCAGGTTCTTTTAAAAAAGCGAGTAGCTTGCCCACTTCGCGAAGCTCGCTAACATCTGTTTGGCCCATGCCCATTGCTACGCGTTTTGGTGTACCAAATAAGTTGGTAAGCACCGGCATATCGTAGCCTTTTGGGTTTTCAAATAATAACGCAGGGCCTTTTGCACGCAATGTGCGATCAGATATTTCGGTCATTTCAAGATACGGGTCGATTTCTTGGGTGATACGTTTAAGTTCGCCTTTTTTTTCAAGCAAATCGATAAAATCACGTAGATCTTTATATTTCATTGTGGGCCGCTATTAAGCAAAAGAGTTAAAGTATTATACCCATTTCATGCAAGGCAAGTCATTACTTGCACTTAAAACTTAAAGCGCTCTACGGCACTCGTTAAAGAGTGTGCAAGTTGGTTTACGTCTTCACTTTCGCTTGCTAGGGTTGTCGCATTTTGGGCATTCAAGGTTGCTTGCTCTGTCACCTTTGCCATTATTTGTTGAATGTCGCCACTGTTAGTCAATTGCTCATGTGATGCATGAGCAATTTGCTCACTCATCTGATTAACAGACAAC
Source organism: Pseudoalteromonas sp. SR41-7 (assembly GCF_014163935.1). NCBI lineage: Bacteria > Pseudomonadati > Pseudomonadota > Gammaproteobacteria > Alteromonadales > Pseudoalteromonadaceae > Pseudoalteromonas > Pseudoalteromonas sp. SR41-7. The sequence continues at coordinate 115,076 of NZ_JACJEF010000012.1, forward strand.
AATGTGCTTTTAATACGCTCTACGGCTTTATTTAGTTCAGTGCTGTTTTTAACACATTGCTTGGCTTGGTGTTGGCCATCAGTAATGTGTTCTTGAGTTGTTTTAGTGTGTTGTTGCAATGTTTGGATCATGGTGTTTATTTCGCTAGTCGAGGTTTGTGTACGTGCAGCTAATGATCGAACCTCATCAGCAACTACAGCAAACCCGCGTCCGTTTTCACCCGCTCGCGCTGCTTCAATTGCAGCATTAAGTGCAAGTAAGTTAGTCTGCTCGGCAATGCTACTAATTGTTTCAACAATGGCTTCAATAAGCTGAGTGTACTGTGCGAGTTCTTCTGTGCTGCCTACTGCTTTATCAAGACGCTGCAATAAAGTTTCTATACTTAGACTATTTTGATTAGCAATCTCGTTTACATCATTTGCAAATTGCGATGCATTGGTTATTTCACTTGATGTTTTATCAGCTTGCTCATAAACCGCTTGTGAGTTGGTTAGCATATTTTGTGCAAGCGATGTTGCCTGCGCGCTTCGCTCTAACTGCTGTTGTGCAACAACCGTCATTTGCTGACCTTTTTCACTGGTTTTAATAGCGCTGCGGTCTAGTTCGTGGGCGTCGCTACTAATTGCACCAATTAGGTTAGTAAGGTCTTCACTGAGTTTATTTATGTTATTTAGCAAAGTACCAAATTCATCTTTACTACGTGGGTGGCTTCGCTTTGATAAATCACCTGAGGCGATTCGGGCTAAATCGCGGTTTACTTTTTTAAGCGGTTTTAGCATTGCGCGAGTTGTAAAAATAGAGATTGCGATAATCAATATAATTAAAACAATCGTAATAATTACTACAGAACTAATCCCTGTATTTATGGCGGCCTTTGCATTAGTTTGTAAGGCATTAAAGCGCTCATCAGCCAATTTATTAAGTTCAATAAGCTGACCTTCTGTTGTTATAAATTGCTGTTGAAAGTGTTCAAAATTTTGAGCCGCAGCAATAGCACTTTTGAGTACTTTATTTTGTTGGGCGTAAATTCCTGTATCGTTGTTAAGTAACTCTCTTAATTGATTAAACTTAGCCGTTAAATTTTTAGCATTAAACGCATTATCAAAAGGTAGCGCTTGTTGCTCTAAATAGGTGAAATTAGGTTGGATGTTATCTAGTAGAAATAGAGTATCTTGCTGATGACTATTTAAATCATTGATACTTGCAGTTTGAGTAATGCTTTTTATATTATTGCTTAAGTTAAACATTAAATCATCTATACGGGTCGCTGTTCCAAACATAGCATTAAGTAACGCCTGCTGTTTTACAGGCACTTCTAAAAGTTCTATATCAAGTAAGTTAGAACTTAAATTGTAAAGTTGCTCGTTAAACGTTGCTGATAATTCTATGGTGGAATTTTGCGCTACAAACTTACGCTCTTTAGCGCTAAACATTGCGACACTTACTTCAGTCAGTTGCTCGAAACCTACGTTGGTACTGGTGAGTAAATTTTGCATTGTTATTTGTTGATTTAGTTGAGTGCTTAACAAATTGAGCATATCGCTAAATTGTTGTTGCTCAACTTGCGCCTGTTTTTTATTTTGTTGAAGTAAATCAAGGTTTGCTTGGCTGTAAGCTAAGGCGTTAAATTTGGTAATAGACAGTAATGATAGCCTTAAATCTTTGCTGAACTGTTGTACCGGAACCGCTAATTTTTCGGTTCGGGTATTGTTAACGCTAATTTTGTTTAATGACCAATAAAAAAATACACTACTTGTTAGCACCAATATGCCAATGGCTGTAAAGGCTAAAATTATTTTATGTTTGATCGCAATTGAACGCATAACTTCATCACAATAATGGGTCTTTAATTATTGTAGCATTATTGTAATTTTTTGGTTGTTTTTATGTTAAACCTTGGTGCACTGTCTTTTTTTACCTGCAATGATTAACATGGCTTCATTACCCTTACCCCAAAACAGTACCTCTTCACTTATATATTTATTCCCGGATGCACTTTTTTCGTGATTAAGTACATGCACTTTATTGTTAAAGATAAGTTCGGCTTCAGAATTATTAATAATATTGAGTTTTACGCTCTCATCATCGCATTGGTAAGCAGTACTGGTTTTTAAATCACTACATGCGGTTAAGCTTAGTAAAATAGCGATTAATGCTAAATATACTTTCATTTTTCCTCCCATCTTCTTTAAACGTTAGTTAAAACACAGGGCAAAATTTTAATCTAATGTAAGAATAACAAAGCAAAATTAACCGTTGGTGAAAGTAGCGCTTTAAGTTATGTTTATAGCAATATTTTTTGAGCTCGGAAGCTTTATGGCAGGCACTAACCTTTTAACGTTATTAGATGATATAACCACTTTACTTGATGACATTGCGACAATGAGTAAGGTAGCAACAAAAAAAACAGCAGGTGTATTAGGCGATGACTTAGCGCTCAATGCACAGCAGGTTACAGGTGTAGCAGCAGAGCGTGAATTACCGGTTGTTTGGGCTGTGGCAAAGGGCTCATTTTTAAATAAAGCGATACTCGTACCCGCTGCTTTATTAATAAGCGTATGGCTGCCTTGGTTAATAACACCGCTTTTAATGATGGGTGGTTTGTTTTTATGTTTTGAGGGAGCTGAAAAAGTATTTGCTAAGTTTTTGCCTCATCACAATGAAGTGGTAGATGAAGATGAAAAATTAGATTTAGTTGAGTACGAAAAACAAAAAATAAAAGGGGCAATAAGAACCGACTTTATTCTTTCTGCCGAAATTATTGTTATTACTTTAGGCACTGTGGCAGGCGCTACATTACTTAACCAAGCTTTAGTGCTTTGTGTTATCGCAATTATAATGACGATTGGCGTTTATGGCTTAGTGGCCGGTATTGTAAAGCTGGATGATGCCGGGCTTTATTTACTCAACCAATCAAAGGTAACAGCTAATAAATTTAAAGAATTACTTGGGAAAGGCTTACTCGCAGCAGCGCCTAGGTTGATGCAATTTTTAGCTTTTGCAGGCACCATTGCAATGTTTTTAGTAGGCGGCGGGATTTTAGTACATGGCGTTGAGTTACTACATCATACTCAGTTGGATGTAACAAGCTATGCTCAGTCTGTTGCTGGCGGCACAGGAGAAGTATTAGCGCCTCTCTTGTTTGATGGTTTACTAGGCGTTATTGCTGGCTTAGTTGTTGTGCTTGTACATGTAAGTTATACAAAGTTATTTAAAAAATAATAGATACAAAAAAGAATCATTTTGGTTACATTCTATTTAACTTTATATATTATGGCTTCTTGTTGTTAATACAGGGAATTATGATGAATTTTTTTTTAAGATATAGCTTGTTGGTACCTCTGTTATTGGTAAGCTTCTTTAGCTTTTCAAAGCAGCCCCAAATCCCCGTGGAGCACTTTAGTAAAAATAAAGAGTTTAATCACGCTACTATTTCTCCTGGCGGCGAATATTTAGCCGTTATAAACAAAGTTGCTGGTAAAGATGCACTTGTTATTTTTGATACTAAAAACTTTAAAATGCTTCACGCAGTTGCCTTTGAAGGAAATGCCCAAGTTGGTGATTACCATTGGGTAAATAATGAGCGAGTTGTCGTTACTAAAGAGTACCTAAAAGGATGGCAAGACCACCCAGAATATCATGGTGAAATATTTGGCGTAAATGCTAACGGGGCTAGAGGTAAATATTTAATTGGTTACCATGGTGAAATGCAAACAGGTACACGCCTTAAAAGGCAGACCCCATTATACGGAACTTCATTTGTATTAGATCCCTTAGTTACTAACAAAAGAAAAATGTTAGTAGTTACCTACCCTTGGACCTCGAGTAATGAACCTCATACTATTGTATATGAAGTAGATGTATATACTGGCAAAAGAAAGCAAGTCACTTTGTCTCCATCACGTATGGCCGAATTTTTAACTGACCACGATGGTAATGTTCGTGTTTCAGTATCTACAGATAACTATATAGATGCAAAAATACATACTAAAGAAAAAGAAGGTGGTGACTGGAAGAAATTAAATTTAGGAGAAGTTAATTATGGCGATATTAGATTAAGAGCTTTTGATAAATCTGGTGACAGCATTTATATGACTGCTTCTGTTGGTGGCGAAGCTGAAGGGTTGTATAAACTAAATCTAAATACTAAGGAAATAGAATTAGTCCATCAAGAACAATATGTATCTCCAAAAAGAGTATGGGTTGATGAAGCTTCAAAAGAGTTATTTGCAATAGAAAGTGAGTTAGGTTACCCAAACTATGCTTTTATAGATAAAGACTCTCATAAGAGTGTTCGCTTAAAATCTTTGATAGAAGCATTGCAAGGCGACCAAGTGCAGTTAGTCAGTAGCACCTCTAATGGCGATATTAATGTTATTTACGCATCAAGTGATACCAATCCTGGTAAATATTACTTATACGATGGGGTGCAAAATAAGCTAAGAATATTATTTTCAGCGCGTGGTTGGCTGAACGAAAATGAGCTTTCAAAGACAAAACCTATTCAATATAAAACTCGGGATGGTTTAACTATTTATGGGTATTTAACTGTTCCTAATGGTCTTGAAGATAAAAACTTACCTCTAGTTGTAATGCCTCATGGCGGTCCACATGGCCCTCGTGATTATTGGGGTTATGATTCTGAGGTACAGTTATTAGCAAGTAGGGGAATGGCTGTACTAAGAGTTAATTTTAGAGGTTCAGGTGGGTTTGGTCGAAACTTCGAAGAAGCAGGTTACCAAAAGTGGGGTTCTGATATTCAGTTTGATATTATTGATGGTGTTAAGTTTTTAATTTCTAATGGAACGGTAAACAAAAACAACATTTGTATAATGGGATCAAGCTTTGGTGCTTATTCAGCTTTGCAGAGCGCCATTTTAGAGCCAGACATGTTTAAGTGTGCAATTGGAACAGTTGGTATTTATGACCTACCGCTAATGTTTGAAGAAGGTGATATTTCAGGGCGTAGTACAGGACAAAACTATCTTGAAAACGTTTTAGGCACTGATGAAACGCTTTTGAAGGCATTTTCACCTAGCTATAATATAGATAAGCTTAAAGCAGCTGTGTTCATAGTTCACGCAGGTGAAGATGCACGAGCCCCTATTGAACAAGCCGAATCATTAATTGCTGCATTGAAAAAAGCTAACCATCCTTATAAGTACGTGTTATTGGAGGATGAGGGCCATGGTTTTTACAAAGAAGAACACAGAACTGCTTACTACAAACAAGTAATTAATTTTTTAGATAAACATTTAGAGTTATAAAATATTAAAGCAGCAAGTAACATACTTGCTGCTTTATTCACAGCTAGCTATTTTACAAAGAGATTCCAATTCAAATTGTGCTTTAGTATTTTTTTGCTCAATAGCCTTTTTGTACCAATAAATAGCCTGCTGTTGATCCTGATCTATTCCCTGACCATCACGATACATTTGCGCTAAATTTAATTGCCCCCATTGAGAGCCCGCTTCAGCAGCTTGTTTAAAGCTATTAAATGCTTCAACAAACAAACCATCTTTAAAATAAATAATGCCTTGTTGATTGTTTTTATCGAGCTTTAAGCCTTTATATAGTGGCTTAGGTTGGGGAGGATGCATCACAAACCCACCATAAAGGATGTTGGCATAGGGGCGCAGCACGTCGTAAATAGCTTCGTCGTTGTAAAGGCGTGCTACTTCATCACGAGGGAGGCTGATTGTTTTAGTGGAAAAGTAATTGTCTTGAATTAGCTGGCTAGTACGCATTGCCAAAGTAATACTATTATTACGTTTATAGCTGTAGTTGCTTATCTGAAAGGTAATAAATTGTTCGTCAAAATTTAAAACTTGAGCAATTCTTAAATTGGTTAGGGTCCAGGGCTCGTGTGTAAATTTGTCGGCGTGTACTAAGTAGGTATCATATATTTTAGGCGCATTTAAATAGCCTTCCTTTCGAGTCTCGCTATTAAGGTGCTGTTGATAAAAAAATAAAACAATCCAAAGTAATAAAAATACACCAATAAAGTATTTAGGTAGGCTTAGTTTTTCTATTAACGGTAGTTGCGTTATTTTTACAGGTTCGCTTTTTCCGCATTGATAGCACTCGCGTTTATAACTTAATTTTAAGGCAAGCATAGGTAAAATGCTAAATCGTAAATAGCGGCTTTTATTTAGTAAATGGTAGGCGTCGCTTTGACAATGAGGGCAGCGTGTTGTTTGTGCAAAATGTGGAAATGATTCACTCGTGTTGAAAAGTAACATAAAGCACGCTCCTTGTTTAATTACCTAAAGGTAAAACAAGAAGCGTGTTAGTTAAAGCCACAAACTGTAAGTAAGTATGTATGTTATTACTTATTTTGAGCTTTAGGCTTAATTGTTGTTTTTGCATCAGCAGCCATTAGAGCAAATACAGCGTATGCAGCGGTATTTTGACGCAGCTTAGCAGGTGTTACTTTATCAAGCGTATCGTCAGCTGTATGGTGGTAATCAAAGTAATCTGTTCCATCTTGAGCAAGTTCAAAAATAGGTGCTGAGGTTGCTGCTTTAAGTGGAATTAGATCAGGGCCACCATTCGCTTGGTTTTTACCAATATGCTCAATATTTAACGGCGCAAGTTCTTTTGCAATAGCACGCACTACAGGAAGTGACTCTGCGCTTACGTTCGATTCAAAAGCATATACAACATCGGCGCCAAAATCAGACTCAGCAGCTGCAACAATATTGCTTAGCTCGTTTTTATGCTCTGCAAAATAAGCTTTTGCACCCCAAAGGCCTAGCTCTTCGGCTGCAAAAAGTACCACACGAATACTGCGCTTAGGACGCTTTACATCGCTAATATGTTTAGCGGCTGCCATTGTTAGCGCAACGCCTGCGCCGTCATCTAGTGCGCCAGTCCCTAAGTCCCAAGAATCTAAATGCCCGCCAATTAATACATATTGCTCAGGGTTTTCGGTACCATTAAATTGGCCAATAACGTTATAACCTGTGCCTTCACCAAGGCTTTCGGTTTGCACATTAATATTTACCGATACGTCTTTATCTAAAGCAATGAGTCGTGCAATCTGATCGGCATCTGGGTTAGCAATGGTTACATTAGGTATTTTTGTAACACCTTCTTTGTAGTAACTACCGCCAGTGTGTGCAAAACGATGATGACCAGTACTTACCGAGCGCATCATGTAGGCAACAGCGCCTTTTTTAGACGCTTCTATAGCGCCTGTGCCACGTGCTTTTACAGCAGGTCCGTAACCATTCCCATCTATATCGCGGTTCATGCGGTAATTAATATACGCAATTTTACCTTTTAGGCTATTTTCTGGTGCTGCAATTAACTCATCAAGTGTTTCGAATAAGACTACTGGCGCTGTGATCCCATCTTTAGGCGTGCTTATACTGTTACCTAATGCAGTTAAATGTAGAGGTTGCTCGCTTGGTGTTAGTATTTTTCCGCTTTCGCTATAACGGCGCCATTCAGGAAAAGTCGCTTCTTCAAGCCATACTTTATCAAAACCAAGCTCATTAAATTTAGCTTTAGCCCATGCCACTGCTTTTTTATCATTTTCAGTACCAGGTAAGCGAGGTCCTACTTCAGTTGTTAATGACTCTAGTAATTTATAGCTTAGATCACTATTTAGTGCAGAGGTGCGCACTTCATTGACTTGTTGTAATTGCTTTTGGGTAAATTCGGCGTTGTTAGCGTTTGCAGCCATACTGCTAGTAAGCAGCAGTGCGGTAATTAATTTTTTCATTTGGGTAAGCCTTTTTAATAATTAGCGCTATTAGAACATGTAACAAACATGATAAAAAATAGATGAGATGAATAGGCTTTGTAATAGGTTTAATGCTGTTAGGTATAAAAGTTTAGATATAAAAAAGCCCGCGTAAATGTACGCGGGCTATCTTTTAACACTGTTATTTAAGGCATTTATTTAAAAGCTAAATTGCGCTGCTAAACGAAGATTTGTGCCCTCGCCAACAGTTACATTACTCGTGCCGCCACCACCTAAATAGCTTTTATCAAATAAGTTTTCGATGTTAAGACGTAAATTAATATCGGTATTGCTTAAGTTAAACTTATAAGTGGCGCCAACATCAACACGTGTATATGCATCTTTAGTAATTGTATTATCGCTATCTGCAAAGCGCTCGCCTTCGTAAAAAGCGCCAGCGTTAATGGCAATGGCGTCGTTTAATTCATAACGAGTCCAAAGTGATGCCGACCATTTTGGTGCATCGGTAGGGCGTTTACCTTCCAATACTTCATCGCGTTCAAAGTTAGCATCTAGATACATAGTTGATGCCATAACAAATAAGCGGTCGGTAGCAGCACCTTGTGCGCTTACTTCAACACCTTTATGGCGTTGTTCACCCACTTGGTTTGTTTCACTTGTGAATGAGCCAATAGGCGTCTCAAGCTGTTCGCTAACAAGTGTGCCTTCTTTACTAATATCAAAAATTGCACCTGTAAGCAGTAAACGGTCATCAAATAATTGCCATTTAATACCAATCTCTCTTTGCTCTGAGGTAATGGCATCTAGCTTCATGCCATTATTTACATCGGTTTCATCAACCAGAGTTTCACTACCTTGAGGCTCAAAACCTTCTGAGTAACTTGCATATATAGTTGCCGAAGTATTTGGATGATAAAGCACACCTACCTTTGGTACAAATGACTCGTTATCTGCACCTTCTCGTGTTTGTTTGTCGTAACGGCCACCTAGCGATAATTGCCATTGTGGTGAGAACGAAATTAAGTCCTGAACGTAAATACCGTAATAGTCGTATTCAGTTTCGCTTACTGTATCATCTGTTTTATAACTTACAGATGGGCGTGATGGTTCTGCTTGTCCTGCAGAAAAATCAAAGTAGTCAGCAGAAGTACGGCGTTGCCCGTAGTAGTAATCTAGCGAGTTTGCGCCAATTAAAAACTGATGCTGTAAACTACCTGTTTTAAATTCACCAATAAAATCAATAAATGCAGTTTTAAATTGCCAATCGTCAAAACGGTCGTAAGGACGAGATTCATAGCTGTCACCTTCAGCAAAGCTACTAGGCATGCGAGGTGCTGACTCAAAGCGTTGACGTTCAAACGTTTGTTCGTTATAGCCAAGTTTTACTTGCCAGTTATCGGTTAAAAATACTTCTAGGTCTACACCTAGGTTTTCTACGGTAATATCGGTAAACGCCCAAGACATATCACGGATTGTTTTATCGCTACCAATTACATTAGCATTATCGTCTATCCATGCGCCAGTATCTAAACCTGCTTCGTCATCTGTGCGGTCGTAATGCACACGTACTAATGCGTTATCGCTAATATCGTAATCTACAATTAAAGCACCTAAAAAGCGGTCGCGTTCACGATTTTCACCGTTTTGGTACTCACGCCAATAGTCAACGTCTTGCTTTACTAAAATCCCGCGAGCACGTAAATCTTCCGATTCAGTCAAGGCACCTGCAGCATCAACCATAAAGCGGGTTGAGCCATGCTGATCTACATCGGCACTGGCATTAAATAGTGTTTGTGCTGTAGGTTTTTTAGTTACCATGTTAACCAAGCCACCCGGGCCTGACTGACCATATAAAATACTTGATGGGCCTTTAATTACTTCAACTTGCTGCAAAATTTCGATTGGTTGCTGATAGTGCGACCAATGCTGATGACCGTCGCGTAAATAACCTGTCGATGAGCTCAGCTCAAAGCCGCGTAAGTTAAATACCTCACGATTTCGTTGTTGTGAGCCTGCAGTTAAGCTTGCGTCATTTGTGAGTACTTCGCCAAGTGTAGTGGCAAGCTGTTCGCTAATAATAGTGTCGGTTATTACAGTGACAGATTGTGCAGTTTCAAGTAATGAAGCTGATGTTCTCATTGCGCCATTAGCGTTATCTACTTTGTAATCGTTAAAGTAGCTACCCTTTACTTCTATGCGTTCAAGGTCGGTAGTGTTTGCATATGTGCTTGTTGTAATGCTTGCTAATAGAGCTATGTAAATAGAATTCAGTTTCATTAATTGCTTCCAGCGCAGGTATGTAAAAAACAATCGTGATCTTAATGCAAACTACTATCATTTTCAACACCTTTCATTAACATGTTTTATAATATGTTTGTTAATGGTTGCCAATTACGAATTCTGCTATTATAAGCTGCATATTAGTGGGGCTTTCTCCCATGTTATTTTATTGCTATGGAACTTACTGTGACTTCAACTGCTTTTTCATCTTTGGCTTTACCGGCTGGACTCGTTGATAACTTATCAACCCTTGGCTATGCCCACATGACACCTGTACAAGCGCAAAGTTTGCCGCCTGTACTTGCTGGTAAAGACATCATTGCTCAGGCAAAAACCGGTTCAGGTAAAACTGCTGCGTTTAGCTTGGGTGTGTTAGCTAAATTAAACGTAAAACGCTTTCGTATTCAATCTTTAGTCTTGTGTCCTACTCGCGAACTTGCCGAGCAGGTTGCAGTTGAAATGCGTAAATTAGCGCGCGGCATTCATAACATTAAAATATTGACGTTATGTGGTGGTGTTTCAATTGGCCCGCAAATAGGCTCGCTCGAACATGGTGCGCATATTATTGTTGGCACACCTGGGCGTGTTGATGACCATATTCGTAAAGGTACTTTACGTTTAGATGATGTGGAAACATTGGTGCTTGATGAAGCCGATCAAATGCTTGATATGGGTTTTCAAGACACACTTGATGCAATTATTGAGCGTATTCCACAAAATCGTCAAACATTGTTATTTAGTGCTACTTTCCCAAGAGCTATTGAAGCAATTGCTAAGCGTGTACTTAAAAACCCTGAAATGGTTAAAGTAGAAGAAGAGCAAGCCAAAAGCACAATTAAGCAGTACTTCTACAAAATGGATAACAATAAGCAGCGCTATCCAACGCTTAAGTTATTACTTCTTAAATTTACACCACAAAGCTGTGTTGTATTTTGTAATACCAAAGTAGAAACTCAACAAGTGTGTGATGATTTAGCTGACGAAGGCTTCAGCGCTGTTGCATTGCACGGTGATTTAGAGCAACGCGATCGTGAACGTACGCTAATTCACTTTTCAAATAAAAGTGCTTCAATACTTGTTGCAACCGATGTTGCTGCACGAGGTTTAGATATTGATGACATGGATATGGTTATTAACTACCATTTAGCACATGACACGCAAACACATGTTCACCGTGTTGGCCGAACTGGACGTGCTGGTAAAAAGGGCATTGCTTGTTCTATTTACGGTGAAGCTGAAGCGTTTAAAATTGCACAAATTGGCGATCATTACGAGCGTGATATTACTCCAGAACAAATGCCGCCGTTTAATTTATTAGATAAACCGCCGTACCGCCCTGAAATGGTTACTTTGATGATTGATTCAGGTAAAAAGCAAAAAGTCCGCGCTGGGGATATTTTAGGTGCTTTAACAGGTAAGGATGGGGTTGCAGGTCGTCAAGTAGGTAAAATTAACGTACTTGATAACGTAGCATTTGTTGCTGTTGAACGTAACTCATCAAAACCAGCACTTCGCAAACTAACCGAAGGCAACATTAAAGGGCGTAAAATACGCGCTCGTCGCCTTACTCGTTAATTTAAACCGCTAAATTAACAAATTAGCGAGCAGCTACCTTTAGCTGCTCGTATTGTAATTTTATTTTTTTAAACTTAACTTCACAACCATTTGGTTTATCTGGGTGCATCTGTAATGCAAGTTGTCTCCAGCGCTTTTGAATGTTTTTAAGAGTGAAATTTTCGGGTAACTTCCATTCTAAAGCCAACGCTTTAAATTCATTGTCATTTAATACTTGTTGTGGTGATGTCGTTTTAAACTGACGCCAAAAACTATTCAAAAGCTCATCAATTTTCTCTTCATCGGTATCGTAATTACGCCAATCTAAATAATAATCTCGCAAATTTTCGTTCGTTGTTACTAAACTATTATCTTCTTTTTCTAAAAGCTCGATATGCAGAGTTGAAATGAGTAAACTTTGAGGGCGTAATTGTGCCTGCAGTTGGTACAATGCATTCATAATTAAAAAGTTACGTTTAAATAAATCACGTTCAGGGCTTTTATCGAGTGTTGTTATTGCGCTGCGGTTTGTCAGTTCTGCTGCTAAAGTATGAACTTGCCAAACCTGCCTTGTTAATATCAGCTCAAAAATCTCATCAATCAGTGGGTTAAGCATTGTTTAGGCCCTAGTAGTTAGTGTATCTTCAATAAAGATTACACTGATATAAGTAACGGTTTGAAGGATTAAAATTATGCTGGGCAAGTTTAAATGCCTCTTATTTACTATATGCTGTGTACTAATAGCTCCTAGCTATGCCCAAAATAGTGATTCGTTATTTGAGCAATTCAAAAACGAAGTGCAGTGGGAGCCTAAATTACAATTAGCAAATACGTTACTTGCTAATAAAAACGTTTCTAAAAAAGAGCGTGTCGCTGTTTATTCGGCATTAGGTAATAGTGCGTTATCGGCTGATAATTTTAAAGAATCTTTACACTATTTTAAATTATTAGAAAAAAACACTTCAGATACTTTCTTTCCTGACGAGCACTTTCGTGCAATAAAAATGCAAGGTGTAGCACTTTTTTATCAAGGCTTATTTCAAAAGGCCATAAGTGAATATACCCGCACCCTAGTATTAGCTGAAAAAAATGAACAACTACTTGAACAAGCAAATTTACTAAATAATATTGGTTTGGCTTATTTTAATATGAATAAGCTAGGCGATACCCTAGAGTTTTACTTAAAGGCAAAAGCTATTTACGAAGCGCACGGTAGTGAGCAAGATCAAACCGACATATTACTTAATATAGCAGGCGTTTATATACGCTTATCACGCTACGATAGTGCATTTAGTCTTTATCAAGATGTACTTAAAGTTTATCAGCGGTTAGATGATAAAAGTGGTATTGCGCAGGTATACAACAATATGGGTGTTGCTCATATGGAGAGTAATCAATTTGACTTAGCACTTCATTATTACCAGCTAGCGCTGCGTTATTATATTTCAGCCAATGATTACAATAAGTTATCTACGCAATATACTAACTTGGCAAATACTAATTTAGTGTTAAAAAAAGTAGATGAAGCGTACGAGCAAGCTAAATTAGGTGAGTACTATGCGCTTAAAATAGGTAACCATAATTTAGAGCTTAATGCGCTACATGCGCTTGGTAAAATTCAGTTTGTTAAAGGCAACTTAGAAGAGGCGAAAATAAGTTTAGATAGAGCTATTTCACTTGCCCACGAATATGGCAGTGAGCGAATAATTAGGGAGGGTTTAGGGACTAAAGCACTACTTGAAGCCAGTAAAGGCGATTATTCAAGCGCAATGGCCTTGCAACAAGAATATATTAGTGAGCTACGAAAACTCAGAAGTACAGCAATTATAAATGCACTAGCGGTACTTCAGCATCAATTTAAAGCAACACAATTAAACCAAGAAATAGAAAAACTTAAACAAGATCGACGTGTGCAAGAGCTAAAAATGTCGCAGCGTTCTCAGCTTACTTTATTCTCTTTTTTACTATTACTTTTGGTTGTTGTAACTGGTATTGCGCTTTACCGCCGTGGCGCAGAAAAACGCGCTAAGCAGCAGTTAACAGAGCAAGTTACGCAGCGCACTGCCGAGTTACAGGCAATAGCACAGGAGCTAAGAGAAGCTAACGATGTTAAAAGCCAGTTTTTGGCCAATATTAGCCACGAAATCCGCACTCCACTAACGGCTATTTTAGGGCAAACAGATGCTTTAATTAATGAATTATATGAGCCTGAGTCACTTAAAGATGAATTAAGAGTAATTCAGCGCCATAGCGACCATTTAAAAAGCTTAATAAACGACGTGCTCGATTTAAGTAAAATTGAAGCTAATAGGTTAGAGTTAAATATTTCGTGCTTTGATATTGTAGAGCTTGTAAATGACGTACATGCAATGTTTATCACTCAAGCAAAAGCAAAAAATTTACGCCTCATTTTAGACAATCAAGTGGGTAATGAGTTTTACACTAAGCTGGATTTAATACGCGTAAAACAAATTCTTATAAATTTATGTGCTAATGCTATTAAGTTTACTCACGCTGGCCAAATCATTATTGCTTTAAATAAGAGTGAACAAGGGCTAGTGATTATTGTAAAAGATACCGGTATTGGTATGAGCTCTAAACAGTTAAAGCTTATTTTTGAATGCTTTAGCCAAGCTGATAACAGTATTAGCCGTCGCTTTGGGGGGACAGGGTTAGGCCTTAGCTTATCGCAACAATTAGCCGCGATGATGGGCGGTTATATCAGTGTACAAAGCGAATACAAAAAGGGCAGTCAGTTTTCGTTCTTTTTACCGTGCGCAGAAGTAAATAAATCGCAAAGCCTGATTGAAACTCAAAGTGCTCCAAAGGTAAATAAGCAATTGGCAGGGCGTGTTGTACTAGCAGAAGATCACCCTGATAATCGAAGGTTAATAAGCCGCTATTTACGTTCAATGGGGCTCGAGGTTATTGCCGTTGAAAACGGTGAGCAAGCGGTAGAGCAGTGCTTAAAAGAGTATCCTGATTTAGTGCTACTCGATATTCAAATGCCTGTGATGGATGGGCGTTCTGCTTTTCAGCTATTAAAACAGTGTGGTTTTGAACGGCCTATTTTTGCTTTAACTGCAAATGCTATGAGTCATGAAGTGGATGGCTATTTAGAGTTAGGGTTTAGTGGTTACTTAGGTAAACCGATAGATAAAGAGTCATTTTATAAAGCGCTTTCCAGCCACCTACATAATGCAGAAGATCAGCCAATTACAAAGCAAAATGAAGTTGATATGAGCGATCTTGTCATTAGTTTTAAGCAAAGCTTTGCTTTGGAGAGTGAAACGATTACTCAGCATTTCATAAGTGAAGATTTAGCCGCGCTACAAAAAGATAGTCATCGCATTTTAGGAGCGGCGCAAATGTTTGGTTTAGATGAAATTGCGCAATCGGCTCAAAGTTTAGATAGAGCCCTTTTACGCAGGACCCAAAAAAGTAGTGCGAATGACTTTAAAGCGCTCGTTGATACGCTGCAGAGTGTACTTAAAAAGTATAACGAAAGTTAAACTGTGTTTAATCCAGACATAAAAAAAGCGCCTTAGGCGCTTTTTTTATTCAGCTAAAACGCTTTATTGGCGTCTCATCGAATCAAAAAATTCATCATTGGTTTTGCTCATCGATAGTTTATCGATTAAGAATTCCATTGCATCAATTTCTGACATGTCATGAACAATTTTACGTAAAATCCAAAGCTTTTGAAGCTCATCTGGTTTTGTTAGTAATTCTTCACGACGAGTGCCTGAACGATTAAAGTCGATAGCAGGGAATACACGTCTTTCCGCAATTTTACGGTTAAGGTGAAGTTCCATGTTACCAGTACCTTTAAACTCTTCGTAGATAACTTCATCCATTTTAGAGCCGGTATCGATAAGCGCTGTAGCTATAATTGTTAAGCTACCACCTTCCTCAACGTTACGTGCAGCACCAAAGAAGCGCTTAGGTTTATGTAATGCGTTAGCGTCAACACCACCAGTAAGTACTTTACCTGATGAAGGAATAACGGTGTTATAAGCACGTGCTAAACGAGTGATTGAATCCAATAAGATAACAACATCTTTTTTATGTTCAACTAGGCGTTTTGCTTTTTCGATAACCATTTCGGCAACTTGTACGTGACGAGAAGCTGGCTCATCGAACGTTGATGCAATAACTTCACCTTTAACTAGGCGTTGCATCTCAGTTACTTCTTCCGGACGTTCATCAATAAGTAAAACCATTAATGTTACATCAGGGTGATTATGCGTAATTGATTGTGCAATGTTTTGAAGTAGCATTGTTTTACCCGCTTTTGGCGGAGCTACTAACAAGCCACGTTGGCCGCGGCCAATAGGAGATGCTAAATCAAGTACACGGGCTGTAATATCTTCTTTACTGCCGTTACCACGTTCCATGCGAAAACGTTCGTTTGCATGTAGTGGAGTAAGGTTTTCAAAAAGAATTTTAGTTCGAGAGTTTTCAGGTTTATCAAAGTTAACTTCATTTACTTTGAGTAAAGCAAAGTAACGTTCACCGTCTTTAGGTGGACGAATAAGGCCTGAAATTGAATCGCCAGTACGCATGCTGAAACGGCGAATTTGGCTAGGTGAAACATAAATGTCATCTGGCCCAGCTAAGTAAGAGGCTTCTGATGATCTTAAGAAGCCGAAACCATCTTGTAAAATCTCTAATACACCGCCGCCGAAGATATTCTCTCCGCCTTTGGCATGGGATTTAAGAATGGCAAAAATGATATCTTGCTTTCTTAAGCGGGCTACGTTTTCGAGCCCCATGGACTCAGCTAAGTCTACAAGCTCTTTAATCGACTTGTCTTTTAATTCGCGTAAATGCATATTGGTGGGTTCTTTATTACAGTTGTCATACTCAAAATCGCTTTGATCGTTGAGTGAGGTTTGTTGAATATAACTAAGGATTAGTTGGCTTTATAAACTAGCAGTTCACTGGCAAAGCGTCCAGTCTTTATACAAAATAAATTTAAAAAAGGGCAAAAAAGCCCTTTTTATTGTTCTAGCTTACCGTTAGATGTTGTTTTCTAAAAACTCGATAAGTTGAGTTTTTGAAAGAGCACCTACTTTCGTTGCAGCTACTTGGCCATCTTTAAAAAGAAGTAAAGTAGGGATACCACGAATACCAAACTTTGGCGGTGTGCCAGCATTTTGGTCAATATTTAATTTAGCAACAGTCACACGGCTGTCGTATTCATCAGCAACTTCGTGAAGAATAGGGGCGATCATTTTACAAGGTCCACACCATTCAGCCCAGAAATCTACTAGTACTGGTTTGTCTGATTGTAATACGTCAGCTTCAAAGCTATCGTCAGTAATTTGGATTATTTTCTCGCTCATTGCGCTCTCCGATTTAGTTAGGCGAAATATTTAGTGCGTATTTAAACACTCTTGTTTCTTATTGCAAGTTTAAACGTTATGCTTAAACGCTATGACTAAGACACATTTAACCGATAAAAAGTTTTCAGACTTTGCTATCGCACCGGAAGTGGTTGCCGGTTTAACCGAGAATGGGTTTGAATATTGCACACCTATTCAAGCAAAATGCCTACCTTTTATTTGTGATGGACGCGATATCGCGGGCCAAGCTCAAACGGGTACAGGCAAAACGTTGGCGTTTTTAACCGCCACGTGCCATCGGTTATTACAATCTAGCAAAGCACCTAGTAAACATCCAAGAGCCCTGATCATGGCCCCTACTCGGGAGCTTGCGATTCAGATACACAAAGATGCTAAAATTTTAGCGCCGCACTGTAATCTTAACTTAGGTTTAGTATATGGTGGCGAAGATTACGAAAAACAACGTGCACAACTAGAAAAAGGCGTTGATATTTTAATTGGTACTACAGGTCGCCTAATTGATCTGTATAAGCAAGGCTGTTACACCCTTAATGAAATTGAGGTAGTCGTGCTGGACGAAGCCGATCGTATGTTCGATTTAGGTTTTATCAAAGATATTCGCTATATGTTCGATCGTATGCCAGATACATCAAAGCGTTTAAACTTATTATTCTCTGCCACATTGTCGTACCGCGTACAAGAATTAGCTTTTGAGCACATGACAAACCCAGAGCATGTTCAAATTGAACCTGACGTTAAAACGGGTAAAC
The DNA here is from genome assembly GCF_014163935.1 of Pseudoalteromonas sp. SR41-7. NCBI lineage: Bacteria > Pseudomonadati > Pseudomonadota > Gammaproteobacteria > Alteromonadales > Pseudoalteromonadaceae > Pseudoalteromonas > Pseudoalteromonas sp. SR41-7. The sequence continues at coordinate 132,739 of NZ_JACJEF010000012.1, forward strand.
GTATTCAAGAAGAGCTATTTCATCCTTCGCAAGAAGATAAAATTAAGCTGTTGTTAACCTTAATTGAAGAAGAATGGCCAGAGAAGGCAATCGTGTTTGCAAATACCAAGCATAGTTGTGAGACGGTTTATGCTTGGCTTAAATCAGACGGTCATCGTGTAGGTATGCTTACTGGTGATGTTAACCAGAAAAAACGCCAAACTATATTAGCGCAATTTAGCAAAGGTGATTTAGACTTTTTAGTTGCGACCGATGTTGCAGCGCGTGGTCTTCATATTCCAGAAGTAAGTCATGTGTTTAACTTTGATTTACCTGACGATTGTGAAGATTATGTTCACCGTATTGGCCGTACTGGCCGCGCTGGTGCATCAGGCCACGCAATTAGTTTTGCATGTGAGCAATATGCATACAACCTGCATGAAATTGAAGAATATATAGAGCACAGCATTCCTTTATCACATTATGATAAAACAGCATTGCTAGATGATTTAACTCAGCCTATTATTCAAAGAAAGCGCAACTATTCAACAGGTCCACGTAACCGTAGTAATAATAGCGGACGTCGCCCAAATAATAGTTACCAAAAAGGACGGTCGTAAGCGACCGTTTGTATAAGTAGTAGTAACTAGAGGTTTTTGAACGGTGGGGCAACTTAAACCGCAAAAAAATGTGTACGCAGTTATTGATTTGGGCTCAAATAGCTTTCATATGCTTATTGCCAAATCAATTGCTGGCGGTCTACTAACAATTGGACGTGTTAAACGCAAAGTCCGATTAGCCGCAGGGCTTGATAAAGGAAACGTATTAAGTACTGAAGCAATGCAGCGAGGCTGGGAATGCCTTGCCCTTTTTGCTGAGCGTCTACAAGATATCCCAGACAAAAACATCACCATAGTAGCAACAGCTACCTTACGCTTAGCAACTAACGCCGAAGTATTTAAAAATCATGCCGAAAAAATTCTAGGTCATAACATTAATGTTATCAGCGGAGAATTAGAAGCGCGCACAATTTATAAAGGTGTTGCCCATACTTCATCTTGTACTGGCAAACAGCTTGTTATTGATATTGGTGGTGCAAGTACAGAAGTTGTAATTGGTAAAGCATTTGATGCCCTACATTACAAAAGCCTCAATATGGGGTGTGTTACCTATCTTGAACGCTATTTTAAAGATTGCCAACTAAGTAAGAGTAACTTTAACGCAGCAATAAAAGCGGCTCGTACAGTCATTGATGAAATTTCTCCAGAGTATAAAGCAGCTGGATGGGAAATTGCATCTGGAGCTTCTGGTACAGTACAAGCAATTCAAGAAATTATGGTCGCGCAAAATCTTGACGACTTACTTACACTTGAAAAGCTCAACACCATAAAAGATCAAGCAATTGCATTTAGCACTATTGCAGCGCTAGACCTTCCTGGGTTAAGTGAAGACCGTCGACTGGTATTTGTATCAGGACTTGCAATCTTAATCGCACTATTTGAATCTCTTGAAATAGAAAAAATGGGATTGGCGGGTGGAGCACTGCGTGAAGGTGTTTTATATAGCATGGTTCCGGAGTTTCATAATAACGACATTCGCAAACGCACAGTTGATGGGTTTATGAGCCGTTATCATGTTGATCAAAAACAAGCGTGTCGAGTTTCAAGCTTGGCAATGCAGTTAGCGCTGAGTATTGATAAAGATTGGCCAATTGAAAGCTTAAATGGGTTACCACTATTAAAAGCGGTAGCGCAGCTTCATGAGATTGGATTACTAATAGAGTATAAGCAGTACCATAAACATACCGCTTATATTTTGGAAAATACCGATATGCCTGGTTTTTCACAGTCAGAGCATAAATTAATAGTAGCGGTAGCAGATGCACATCGATCTGATTTTCCAAAAGGTTGTTTTAATTCACTCGGCGTAAATAGTCTATTAGCACAATATATAGTGAGATTACTACGAATAGCAGTCATTTTATCAATGCGCAGACAAGATGATGTACTGCCTAAGTTTAAGTTAACTGCTAAAAATGAAGTGTTAGACCTTAAGTTTGAAAGTAACTGGTTAAAAGATCATCCATTAATGGCTAGCGAGCTGCAACAAGAGTCTAAACAGCAAGGAAAACTTGGCTGGAAGCTCATAGTAAACTAATTAAAAAGGCCCATCAGGGCCTTTTTAGTGTTTAAAGTAACCATTTCGATGTAAATATGTGCGAACCGCATATTATTTCAAGTTTTCTTCAAAAAAGGGTTGATCTGTTTTCGGATCTCCCTATAATGCGACCCCACTGAGACGGGAAACAGCAACGCATAGCGAGGCACGAACTACTCACAGAGTTAAATAAAACTTCGGTTTTAAATCTTCCAAAAGAAAGTTTAAAACAAAGTGTTGACTCGAAAAATAAAGGGTGTATTATTCGCATCCCTTGAGACGCTAAAGCGACTCAAAACGTTCTTTAACAATATAAAGCAATCATCTGTGTGGGCA
>NZ_JACJEF010000013.1:0-24131 GCF_014163935.1 Pseudoalteromonas sp. SR41-7
TTGATCACAAGTCTGACTCAAGAGATTTTGCTAAATCGTAGCCTTCCAGGATGGCTTGTAACTTAAGCCATCCTTGCCATAACACTTTCACAGATGCACGCCCTGTGCGCTTGGTATCTTTCCAGCCTCCTAACTTTGCCAGTTCCTGATACGCCCATGACATATTTGGAGCAGTTTCAGGCAATGGTGTTTTTATTCTCTTTAACCACAATAACTTCCATGCTTTGGGAGATAACAGTTGTTCACAACTTGGAGAATCAGGCTGCTCATTGGTGAACTTTAGTTGCAATATTCGCGTCGCAATAAAGCCATTAATCGTCACCAATCTTTCCATGTTATCTTGGCTTTGAAGGCGTAAACTTTCGATATCCGTGCCATCACTTTTCCAGACTTTATGGTATTCCTCTACAAGCCAACGGTGCTCATAGTAGGTGATGATAGCTAAGGCGTCTTCTTTGCTGGTGACTGGTTCACTGGTTAATAGGTGCCAGCTTAAGCCGTTCTCAGCGTTTCCTCTCTCTGCACTGCCGACATAGTAAACTGGGAGGGAGCGTCCTTTCTTATTGTAAGGCGCTTTGAGTGTCACTGGCGCATAGGTGATATCCAGTGTTGCGCTTCGGGCTTTTCTTCCTCCTTTTTGTGCAATGTGGATGTGTTTGGTGCCTGCACTCATCAGCTCGCTTGCAAACGCATAGAGCTTATCCTCACCTTCTTCAATATGACGACTTTGCATCGAGCGTACGACGAATCGTTGCTGCTCGGTCAGTTTATACTGCAAGTATTCGTAGATGTCCGCTTCGCGGTCACACACCGATATCACGTTCGCCATTTGTCCTTGCAGCCGCTCTGCCATCGCTCGTGACGCTGACTCCCACTTGTAACTTTCTTTTTCTTCGTAAGAAGTCGTCGCGTGTTTTTCTCTTTTTCCAATCGTGTTGATATCACGACTCCAGGGAGACTGTTCAATTAATCCCACAACTTGCTTTGTGTCTGGCGCAAACAGTAATACGCTATGAGCTAACAAGCCTCGTTGTTTTGCTCCTCGTCCGACATGACCCAAATCATCTCGAATGGAGGAATGTTTATAAATTAGTGTGGTCGTGTCTTCTAATGCGAGCAATAAGTTATGACTTTTTGCTTGTTCAACCGTGGCTTTAAAGCCTGACTCTGCTATAGCCGTTGCGTCAATATTCTCGTTGCGAATAAAGCGGTAGGCACCTTCCATATCGGCGGGGGATTGAGTGATGTTTACAAGTGGTTTTCCTGGTTCATTTGCAAGCGTTGATGCTAACTTTACCAGACGCGCTGTTCTTCTTGGATCACCTAAGTCCGATTTACCGAATTGTTGTTTTGCCCAATGAGTATGTTCGTTAATCATAATGTGCCCTCAAACAAGATTTGAAGATCTGATCATGACATTGAGATTTAGTTCAAAAAAATCCCCGCTAATTTCTTAGCAGGGATTTGTGTATAAGAGACAGCTTTTATAGTGGCTTTTTTGTGGGCTAGCTATGTAGCTGAGTTAATACTTCGCTAGGTGTTTTATTAAAGTGGCGTTTAAATTCGCGGCTAAATTGCGATGGGCTGGTATAGCCAACCTTTAATGCAGCTTCGTTGGCTTTACTTCCACTAGTGGTTATAAGCTCTTTAGCCTTAGCTAAGCGTACTTTTTTTAAATACTGTAGAGGGGATTCAAACGTAACTTGCCTAAAAGCACGATGAAACGACGATACGCTCATGTTTACATCTTCAGCTAACCCTTCAACCGTAATTTGATTGGCATAACTACTATGCATAGTTGAGAGCGTGCGGGCGATACGTGCATAATGCCCATCATGCATAGCAAGCCCTATTAAAGTATGTCCTTGTGGACCACAAAGTACGCGATATACCAATTCTTTTACTATATCCTCGCCAAAAATGTCAGCCTCAATGGGGTTATTTAAAACAGCTAATAACCGGTGAGTAACGAGCTCCATTGCTGTATCTAAAGTTGCCGACTGTACTGCGCCAATTTGTGCAGAAGACGATGATGCTGAAAGAGGCTTATGCTGCATTATTTGATTAACGAGTTTGTGTAGCATTGCAGGGTTTATATCTATGGCAATGCCCATAACGGGTAAGTCGTTATCAGTAAATGCTTCACACTCTAATGGCACCGGTACGCCAAGGACTAAGTAGTCGCCTGCGCCGTATTTTATTTGATGTTCAGGAAAGTGAATTATTTTATGACCTTGTCCAACAATAATAATACCTGAGTTATATATAAGCGGCTGGCGCGGCGAGCTTTTAGTTGCTCGATGAAAATACACGCCTGGAATGATAGTTTCCATGGTGCCTTCAAAGCTGAGTAATTGATTATGCTCGGCGTATTGTTGCAACATATTGGCTATGGTGGGCATAAAAGGCATCTTTAATTGAGTGTATTTTGCGTAAAATAACAATGTTGATAGTTTTAGGCAAGCTTTTGCGAGTTATTGGGCTTTTTTTATGTTTGTTTTGCTACTAATATGCACTCATTGAAATTTGGCTTAGCTAGTAACTAAGCATTCTATTTAGTATTTAACCGTCACCTAGGAGCAAAATAATGAAATTTAGCTACGTAAATCCAACTCTTATCCAATTCGGTCAGCAACAAATTGCGGCACTATCTGATTTGATCGCAAAAGATCAAAAAGTACTTGTAGTGTACGGCGGCGGTTCAATTAAAAAGAACGGCGTGTACGACCAAGTTGCAGCAGCACTTGAAGGCTTTGACTGGGTTGAGTTTTCGGGCGTTGGCGCTAACCCAACAATTGAAGTGCTAGACCAAGCAGTAAAAATTTGTAAAGAACAAGACATCGACTTTGTATTAGGCGTAGGCGGCGGTTCAGTAATCGACGGCGTTAAATACATTGCCGCATCAGCCGTTTATGATGGCGAAGGTTGGGATATTCCTACTGGTAAGCATACTATTACTAGCGCATTACCAATCGGTGCAATATTAACATTGCCAGCAACGGGTTCTGAATCTAACCAAAACTCAGTTGTGAGCAAAGAAGCAACGAAGCAAAAACTACCGTTTGCATCACCAGAAGTACTTCCTAAATTTGCGATTATGGACCCTGATGTAATGAAAACATTACCGCAGCGCCAACTTGTGAATGGTTTAGTAGATGCATGGGTTCACACCTGTGAGCAGTACCTAACATTCCCTGAAACAGCATTAGTTCAAGAAGGTTACGCTGAAGCACTTTTAAGAACGCTTAAAACTTTAGGTGATAACTTTGAAAACCAAGATGATGCATGGCGTGCAAACCTTATGTGGGCTGCTAACCAAGCACTTAATGGTTTAATTGGTTCTGGTGTATCGCAAGATTGGGCAACACATATGATTGGCCACGAGCTTACAGCGGCTTACGGTGTTGATCATGCACGTTCACTTGCTATTGTTCAGCCTTCTTTATTACGTAACCAATTTGCAGTTAAAAAAGCAAAGCTTGAGCAAATGGGTAAAAACGTATTTGGTCTTGAGCAATCTGAAGACTTAGCAGAGAAAACAATTGCAGCAATTGAAGCGTTTTACCACAGCCTTGACGTAGCGACCCAGCTTACTGAACATGGCGATGATAAAGCCGCTGCTATTGACAATATTATTGGTAAACTTGAAGCTCACGGCATGGTTGCTCTTGGCGAAAACCAAGCTATTACGCTAAAAGAAAGCCGCGAAATTTTAGAGCAAGCGGTTGCTTAATTTTCAAAGCTAAGCGCTTACTTAAATATACTAAGTAATACGTTAATAAAAAACCGTCAACCTTTGGGTTGGCGGTTTTTTTATGAATTATTATAAATACTGCGTTGCTAATTAACCAATAAATTTCGTATTAATGTTTTTTAATGATGATAGTAAACTGTGCTCAACGGTTAGGAAAAACCTAACGATTAAATAAATTTAAACAGGACTAAAACTCATGAAATTACTAAACACATTACTTAGCTCAAAAGCAGGCGTAGCAGCATTAATTTTACGAGTACCAGTTGGCCTTATTTTAGCGGCGCATGGTGCACAAAAGCTATTTGCTTGGTTTGGCGGTTACGGGCTTGAAGGTACAGGCCAATGGTTGGCGAGTATTGGTTTAGAGCCTGGCTATTGGTTAGCAATGATGGCAGGTAGCGCTGAGTTTTTTGGTGGCATTGCATTAGCAATTGGTTTGTTAACTCGCCCAGCCGCTGTAGTTGCCGGCTTTACTATGCTGATTGCTATTTTTAGCGTACATATTAGTAATGGCTTATTTATGGCAAACAATGGCTATGAATACGCATTAACTTTACTAGTAGTAACTGTAGTTTTAGCAATTCAAGGAGCGGGAAGCTTTTCTCTTGATAACGTATTAGCTAAAAAGCTCGCTAATAAATAGAGTGTGTTAATTAAAAAAATAGCGGCCAATTTGGCCGCTATTTTTGTTTAAATTATTCAGCAGATAATGTTAAAGAATAACTGTACTGCTTTTGCTCAAGTAAATATTCTTTATGGGTACTTGGGCTCCATGAATCATCGCCACCAACCCCCATATGTTGATGATCAATATGTACATGTACGCAATCATCAGCAATGAGTTCGTTAGTGTGTTTCGCTTGCGTTAACATACTTTGCGAATACTCACTGGCGGCAAATAAAAACGCACCGGTTACGGTTAAATTATTAATACGCAGTAATTGGCAATCGCTACGCAGGCCATTATCAGTTGGGAAAATATACGGGGTATGTAGCTCATTTAAGCTCAAGCTGTAATAACCTAAACGTGCTGCGGCTTTGCGATCTGGGTAGTTTTCAAAAGGCCCTAAACCACGCCAGTTTACTTTTGTATCGCTTTGCTTGTTAAGCGTTGTACTTAGCCCTATACGCGGCATTGGCGGAAGTGTATCGTTTAAGTGCACATCAACATTTAAGCTAATATTGCCGGTATTATTTAGTGTATATAGCCATTGTGTTTTTGCTTGTAGCACGCCGTTAAATTCATAATTAAATACACAAGTAATACGTATATCAACGCTTGATTGAACTGCGTGAATTGAGCTACATGTACGCTGCCATTGCCCTATACCTGCACGTAACCAACGTGCCTCCCATGCATTAGGGTCTAGGTTATCTACTTCGCTTACGCCTATGTCGTTATCAAGCGGGGCGCGATAAAAGTTATCAACCAGTGGGCTACTAATAACCTGAGTATCGTTTTGTAACCACTGCTCTATAAGCCCTGATTGCTTGCTAAAAACAAGTTTAAACTTATCGTTTTCAATACTTAGTTGAGAGTCGGTTTCGTTAACACTTGTAGCGCTTTGCTCTGTAGTTGGTGCAAATGATTCACTGTTTAAATTATTACTATTTATAAGCTTAAACTGCTCGGTGTTTAATACATGCTCGGCACTTGCAAAGCTACAGTCGTTAATTAGTGCTACATCTAAATTAAGGTGGTATTGCGCACCTTGCTCAAACGTTGTTTTAGTTTTAATTGTTAACGTGTGTGTACTTTGCGGAGCAATATTAAGTATATGCTCGCCTTGTTCAACACAGATGCCATTTTGCATTAACTGCCAAACGAGCTTTTCGTTATCTGTGTGTCTAAATACGTAATCGCTAAATATATCAATGGTGTATAGATTTTTAGTTTGCTCGCGCAGCGTAAATTGTAAATGCTGCTGGCTGTATTTTGCTTCAAACAGGCTAGGGTGCGGCGTGCGGTCAGGGAATAATAAGCCGTTAATACAAAATTGGCGGTCATTTAGTTCATCACCAAAATCGCCGCCGTAAGCCCAATAATGCTCACCATTTTCATCAGTTTTAGATAAACCTTGGTCTACCCAATCCCAAATAAAGCCACCTTGCAGGCGTGGGTATTCTCTAAATGCTTGCCAGTAATCGTCAAAGCTACCTAGGCTGTTACCCATTGCATGGGCGTACTCACATAAAATAAGCGGGCGAGTTTCACCCGGTAGGCTTAGCCATTTTTTTATTGAATATTTTGGTACGGCGTCATCGGCAACATGTGTATCTACACGGGCATACATTGGGCAAATAATGTCGGTTGCTGTGGTATTTGCGCCGCCACCTTCGTATTGCACTGGGCGAGAAGAGTCAAAGCTTTTTGACCATCCGTACATAGCATCGTGGTTGGCGCCGTGTCCGCATTCGTTACCCAGTGACCAAATAATAATAGAGGCATGGTTTTTATCGCGCTCAACCATTTGTGTATAGCGCGACATAAATGCACCAGCCCACTGCGGATCGCTAGCTAAACGCCCCATAGGAAACATGCCATGGGTTTCTATGTTTGCTTCGTCCACTACGTATAAACCTAGCTCGTCACATAGTTCGTAAAAACGAGGGTGGTTAGGGTAGTGAGCAGTACGCACGGCATTAAAGTTATTTTGCTTCATCAGCTTAATATCTTCAATCATATCGGCGGTAGTAACTGCATGGCCGTTTTCTGGGTGGTGTTCGTGGCGGTTAACACCGCGAATAAGTAGCGGTTTGCCGTTTAAGCAAAGCTGCCCGTTAAGCATTTCTACTTTTCTAAAGCCAAAGTTATAAGCTTCAACGTCGATGGTATTGCCTTGATCATCAAGCAGACTCACAACGCAGCGGTATAAGTATGGGGTTTCGGCGGTCCATTTTTTAGGGCTTTGTATATCAATTGTTTGAAATACAACATCGCTCCAGCCACCTTTTTCATCAACACGTTTATTGTTAGTACTTTGAATTTGCGGCTCACACAATGCTTGCTCATTATCAAAAACCTGTACTGCTACTTGGTAGTTATTTGGTGCATTAATCGCTGTTTTTACATGCAAATTCGCATCGCGGTAGCAGGCGTCTAAATCTGGGGTTATAAACACATCACGTATTTGATTTTGTGGTTTTGTAAGTAAGTTAACATCGCGAAAAATACCGCTTAGCCACCACATGTCCTGATCTTCTAAATAACTGCCATCGCTCCAGCGAATAACCATAACCGCAATACGGTTGGTGCCTACTACTAACAGTTCGCTTAAATCAAATTCGCTTGGTAAGCGGCTATCTTGCGAATAACCCACCCATTGACCGTTACACCAAAGGTGAAATGCCGAGTTTACGCCTTCAAAAATAATATGGTTACGCTGCGCTAATTGATCCGCCGTAATAGAAAACTCAGTGCGGTAGCAACCTGTTGGGTTATCGCTTGGTACAAATGGCGGGTTAACTGCAAATGGGTATTTAACATTACAGTAAATTGGTTTATCAAAGCCGTGTAACTGCCAGTTAGAAGGCACTGGAATACTTTGCCAATCTTTGCTTAGTGTTTCACTTAGCAGTGATCCATCAACCGCTTCGGGTTTATCGAATAATTTAAAATCCCATTGGCCGTTTAAACTTTGTTTTTGTGATTGTGTGTTAGTACGGGCATGGTCAACGCTTTTAAATCCATTGAGTGGGCTGTGCGCTTTTACTTGATTAACTTGCACCGAAATTGGGTTTTCCCAATCACGGCGGTTAATTATGTGTTGTAGTGAGTTCATTAGTGTCCTATTGCATGTATGGCAATTATAATGGCTTAAATATAGCTAAAATAATGCGTTGGGGTTATGCTTAAAGCTCTCTTTTATTTGTCCAAAACTATCATTTTAAATTATGCGCAACACTATTGTAGATGTACTCGATATTGGCCCAGAGTGTACAGAGCGGTTTATTGATTTAACCACGCTTTCGCAAATGCCAAACCTTGAAATAGAGCTGGCAGGTTGCTCTAATTTATTGGGTGACTATTGTGTTGCACGTACTAACCCGCTTGAACACACTCTTTTTTATACTTTGGCTGGTCAGGGCACACTTAAAACAGTTAATAACCAATACTCATTAACTGAAAATAGCTTAGCTATATTGCCTGCAAGGCAAAGTTTTGAGGTTAAAATAGCAAGCGAAAAGTGGGATGTGATTTGGCTAAACCTTGCAAACACTAAACGTTGGCAACATTTAAATTTAGCACAGGCTAAGGTATTAACTAATCAGCAATTAGCGCCATTACATTTAGCTATGGAGCTTTTATATAGCGAAAGTAACGCTACTTTGCGCGAAGGTGTTATGCCTATTTTAAGCCACTATTTAAACACTACGTTGCAAAGCGAGCCGCAAATAGGTGGGCAAAACAGATTAACCAGCTTGTTTTTAGAGGTAGAAGAGCGCTTACAGTTCGATTGGACTATAGAGGTTATGTGCGAGCACGTGCATTACTCAGCACCGCATTTACATAGGTTATGCCAAGCGCAATTTGGTAAAAGCCCTATGCAGCAGCTTATTTATTTACGCATTAAACGAGCTAAAAGCTTACTACTAAATACCCGCTGGCCTGTTGCCCATATTGCTGCTTACGTGGGGTATCCTAATATATTTAATTTTTCTAAACGGTTTAAAAAATCAGCGGGTATATCACCAAGTGAATTTAGAAAATAACGTAAGCGGCTCTCTACATTTGAATAAATTTAAGGTATTGTGCGATTTCTTAAATTGCATTTTAGAGTTTTTAGGTAGGTAATGCGCTCAAACTACTTTTTAGTCGTGATACTTTTAGTGCTTGTGCACAGCTTTATTAGCTGTGATGCGGCGGCGTATCATCTGCAAGAAGAAGTTGATCATGCTACGCATGTTCATTCTCAAGCAAATGTAAACGATGAAGATGCGCAATCACCTACTGAAATACATGCCCATCAGCATTGCCACTGTGGTTACTACAGTACGCTAAATCACTCTATAAGCCCTGAGCAAAGCCAAGCTACACTGCCTGCGTGCTATAGCGGTTTAAACTATCCACCAGATGTTCCGCCACCAAATTTTTATAGCTAGTTTTTAATTTTAAACACTTTGTAAATAACTGCCTGCGCCTGTGCGCTATAAGGCTAGTTATGTACATATTTAGGTTGCTTAATTGCGCTTGTTTTTAAAATAGGCGTAGTGATTAAGTCAACTCTGTTTGTTAAAAAACGGACATGCTATATGAACAAAAAACCACTTATGCTGGTGGCGCTACTGTGCGCATTACCTGCAATGAGCGTTTTGGCAAAAAATGAGCCTCAAAACGTATTAACGCTAAAGCAAGCGCTTAAAAATACCGAGCAGCAAAATGCTGAACTTAAACGCTACCCGTATCATCAAAAAATATTAACGGCGCTTAAAACCCAAGCTGCGCTTTCACCTAATCCTGAGCTGAGTTTTGAAGCTGAAAACTTTTTAGGAACTCACGGCTCTCATGCGTTTTCGGGGGCGCAGTACACGCTGGCTTTAAGTCAATTAATAGAGCTGGGTGATAAACGCCAAAACCGTATTAATTACGCCACTGCCAATATAAAAGCGCAAACAATTGAGTATAAAAATACTCGGTTAGCACTTTTAGCAACCACCGCTGAGCGCTATTACCAAATACTTAAATTTCAGGCGTTAATTGCTTTAAATAGTGAGCGTAAAAACACCGTTAAGCAGGCACTTAACGCAATTGAAAAACGCGCTAAAGCGGGTGCAGCCTCAAGTGCTGATGTAACCCGCATGCGTTATGCATTAAGCCAAGTAGATTTAAATACGCTGATGTTAAATAGCGAATTTGAGCGTGCGCGCTTAGCTCTAACCGAGCTTTGGCAAGAGCCGCAAGTGAGTGATTACTATGCTGGCGATTTATCACAAATAGCTGCTGTTAAAAGTGAAGCAGTGCTACTTGATGCGGTAAATACAGCACCTGAATTTGCACTGCTGCAGCAGCAATATATGCAGCAAACGGCTAATTTGTCGCTGCAACGCTCAAGCGGGCAAAGCGATTTAACCCTGGGTGGTGGCGTGCGATATAACCAGCAAACTGATGCCAGCTCGTTGGTGTTTTCTTTTTCAATGCCACTGCAATTAAGCAATTCTAATAGCGGTAATATTGAGGCTGCAAAGCATCAACTTACGCTACTTAATGAGCAACAAGGGCAATTACGTGTTCAGCTACGCCAGCAAATACGCACTTTGTATGCGTATTACCAAGGTAAAACTGCGCAGGCACAGCTATTAACACAGCAAGTTATTCCACAAGCACAAACGCTTATAAAACAAAGTTTAAAAAGCTATCAACAAGGGCAAATATCGGTGTTGCAATTACTCGACGCACAGCAAGCTTTATTTGATTCTAAACGCGCACTTATCAACATCCATAGCGAGCTATATCAAGTGCTGCTTACCCTTGAGCGTTTAACTGGCCAACCTTTAATTGAGACTCATCAATCATGAATAACACTCTTATCGCATTATTTATAACGCAATTATTTACACTCCCATTTTTAAGTAGCACGGCTATGGCATCTGATAGCCATCACGAAAAAGGTCACGAAGAAGGCCACAAAGACGAACACACACAAAAAGGCCCACACGGCGGATTTTTACTAACCAATAACGCGCTTGATTTAGAGCTTAAGTTAACCCAGTTTGCAGGTAATACCGAGCTGCGAATATATGGGTTTAATAACGATAAAGCTGTGGATATAAACCAGTTAGACGTAACCATAAACGTGCAACGTTTAAGTGAAGAGCCACAGCTTATTCGCTTCAAAGCTGAAGATGACTATTTAGTAAGTACCGTGAGCGTAAACGAGCCGCATTCTTTTAAGCTTGATGTAATGGCACGCTATAAAGGCGTTGAAATAAATTATCATTATGAGCAAGAAGAAGGGCGTGCAACGCTAAGCTCCCAAGCAATTGAACGCGCAGGAATTAAAACCGAGATAGCAAAAGCAGGTAGCGTTGAACTAACAGATACTCTATTTGGTGTTATAGCACCCACCGCGCACGGCACCGTTGAAGTAATGGCGCCTTATACCGGCTTAGTTAACGATATCTTTGTAAGCATTGGCCAAAACGTTAAAAAAGGCGATAAGCTTGCCAGTATAACCAACCGCGAAACACTGCAAAATTACACCATAAAAAGCCCAATTACAGGCGTTATTACCGAGCAATATTTAAAGCGCGGTGAGCTTGCCAATAGCGCATTAATGCAAATAGTAAACCTTGAAACCGTATGGGTCGAGCTCTCGGCTTTTCCTGAAAATATTGAAAAGCTCGCCATAGGACAAAGCGCAAAAGTGTACGATTTACATCATCATTTAAATGCGCAAGGTGAGGTGTTTTACATAGCCCCGATGATGAGCGGCGGGCATATTGCGCGTGCGCGAATCGAGCTTAAAAACCCTAATGGTCATTGGCGTCCTGGTATGCATGTTAATAGCGACATTAGTACTGCAAAAGTAGATGCTGCAGTGCGAGTAAAGGCTACAGCTGTGCAGGAATTTAACGGCAAACCTAGTGTGTTTATTAAAAGCGGCAATGTATTTGAAGTACGCCCTGTAAAGCTTGGTGCTAAAAACAGCGAGTGGGTAGAGGTACTTGAGGGGCTTTCGCCAAATAGTGAGTACGTAACGCAAAACAGTTATGTAATTAAAGCCGATATTTTAAAAAGCGGCGCAAGCCACTCACACTAGGAGGCAGCATGATTGATTGGATAGTTTCTTTTGCGGTTAAACGCCGTATGATGGTGCTTGCGCTCACGCTTTTATTTGCTGGGTTTGGTGTATACAACACACAAAATTTAGCGGTGGATGCCGTACCCGATATAACTAATGTGCAAGTACAAATAAATACGAAAGCGCCTGGGTTTACCCCGCTTGAAGCAGAGCAGCGTATAACCTATTTAATTGAAACCGCTATGGCGGGCATACCAAAGCTTGATTACACCCGTTCGATTTCGCGTTATGGGCTTTCGCAAGTAACGGTTATTTTTAATGAAGGCACCGATATTTATTGGGCGCGTCAGCAAATTGGTGAGCGTATTCAAAGTATTCGCTCCGACTTACCTAATAACGTAGAGCCAAACTTGGGTCCTATTGCCAGTGGTTTAGGCGAAATATTTACTTATAGTGTGCACGCCACGCCTAATGCGTTAAAAGAAGATGGCACCGCCTACAACGCCGAAGACTTACGCACTTTGCAAGATTGGGTTATTCGTCCGCAGCTTTTAAAAGTAAAAGGCGTTACCGAAATAAACAGCCAAGGTGGTTTTGAGCGCCAGTACCAAGTAGCCCCCGTGCCTGAAAAACTACTCGCTTATAAGCTCACGCTAAGCGATGTAATTACTGCACTTAAATTAAATAACAGCAACCAAGGCGCAGGGTTTATAGAACGCTTTGATGGGCAATATTTAGTGCGCTCACCAGGGCAATTAAAAACCATAGATGATATAGCTAACACGGTTGTTGCTAAGCGCGATGATGCACCAGTACGGATTAAAGATGTAGCAAATGTGCGTTTAGGTAAAGAGCTTAGAACCGGCGCTGCTACTTATAACGGTAAAGAAACCGTGCTCGGCACCGCCATGATGCTAATTGGCGAAAACAGTCGCGTAGTGGCAAAAGCCATGGCTGATAAACTCAAAGACGTACAGCTAAGCTTGCCTGAAGGTGTTGTGGTAGAAGCAGTTTATGACCGCACAACCCTTGTTGATAAAACCATAGCAACCGTAAAAACCAACCTGTTCGAAGGCGCGGTGCTAGTGATTGTTATTTTGCTGCTGTTATTAGGTAATGTAACTGGTGCGCTTATTACGGCAATGGTTATTCCGCTTAGTATGTTATTTGCCGTTACCGGCATGGTAGGTAATCGCGTATCGGGTAATCTAATGAGTTTAGGCGCAATCGACTTTGGTTTAATAGTTGATGGCGCTGTAATTGTGGTTGAAAACTGTTTAAGGCAACTTGGCCTTGCGCAGCATAAACATGGCCGGCTACTTACATTAAATGAGCGTTTAAGTGTTGTAACCGCCGCTACTAAAGAAGTATTTAGCCCAGCGGTGTTTGGCATTTTAATTATTATGCTGGTGTATTTGCCGCTGTTTGCGCTTAGTGGTGTAGAGGGCAAAATGTTTCAGCCAATGGCATTTACTGTTGTAGCCGCACTAGTTGGCGCACTTATTTTTGCTGTTACCTTTGTACCTGCGGCTATTGCGGTATTTGTACGTGGCAAGGTGAGTGAGAGCGAAAATGCGGTTATGCGCGTTATTAAAAAAGGCTACAAACCACTGCTTGGTTTATCGCTTAAGTTGCCTTGGGTAATGTTAAGCATTGCTGCTGTGCTTGTAATTGCACTTGGCTTTAAAGTTAAAAATATGGGCGCTGAATTTTTACCGCAGCTTGATGAAGGCGATATAGCCATGCACGCACTGCGCATTACCGGCACCGGTATTGAACAATCGGTAAAAATGCAAAAAGAGCTAGAGCAAGCCATTTTAGACATACCTGAAGTTGAAAAAGTATTTTCAAAAATTGGCACTCCAGATGTAGCAAACGATCCTATGCCACCTAACGTTGCCGATACCTTTTTAATGTTAAAGCCGCGCGAACAATGGCCTGATCCCGCTTTAAGTAAAGAAGAGCTGGTTAAGCAAATTCGCCATTTAGTAAATGAAGTACCAGGTAATAATTATGAGTTTACGCAACCTATAGAAATGCGTTTTAACGAGTTAATAGCAGGCGTGCGCGCCGACGTTGCGGTGCGTATTTATGGCGATGATTTATCAACATTAAAACAGTATGGCGAAAAAGCCACAGCCTTGGTGCAAAACATTACAGGCGCAACTGATGTACGCCTTGAGCAAATGGAAGGTTTGCCTACACTTTCGGTAACGCCGCTTCGCGATCATATGGCGCTGTTAGGTTTAACAGTAACCGATATACAGCAAAGTGTAAGTGCTGCGGTAGGCGGTGTACAAACCGGGCTTATTTATGAAGGCGATAAACGCTTTTCGTTATTAGTGCGTTTAGATGAGCGCTGGTCAAACGATGTATCACAGCTTGCGCGTTTGCCAGTGGCCGTGCCCAAAAGTGCCAACCCAGACCTTGCATTTGTACCGCTTGGCGAAGTAGCAAATATTAGTATTGATAAAGGGCCTAATCAAATAAACCGCGAAAGCGGTAAGCGTAATGTTGTTGTTACTGCAAATGTAGAAGGGCGCGACTTAGCAAGCTTTGTAAGTGATGCACAAGCCGCTTTAAATTCAGATCTTAATTTACCAAGTGGTTATTGGATTGAATACGGCGGCACATTTGAGCAATTAGAATCGGCAAGTAAGCGGTTATCGCTGGTGGTGCCAGTTACTTTATTGCTTATATTTGGCCTGCTTTACAGTGCGTTTAATTCACTTCGTGATTCGTTAATTATTTTTAGCGGCGTACCACTTGCACTGACCGGTGGTGTGCTTGCGTTACTATTACGCGATATGCCGTTATCAATATCGGCAGGCGTGGGGTTTATAGCGCTAAGTGGTGTCGCGGTATTAAATGGTGTGGTTATGCTGTCGTTTATTAAACAATTAAGAGCTGATGGGCTTAGTTTAATCGATGCAATACAAACTGGTGCACTTTCGCGCTTGCGTCCAGTATTAATGACCGCTTTAGTGGCAAGTTTAGGGTTTATTCCTATGGCGCTAAATACTGGCACCGGCGCTGAGCTACAAAGGCCGCTGGCTACGGTTGTTGTAGGCGGGATTATTTCATCAACCTTACTTACGCTATTAATATTGCCTGCACTTTATAAATTAGTGCATGCAAAGTTTAATAGGCATCAAGCAGCTTAGCCAGTTGAAGCTCAATACATAACGTAAAAAGCAGCTGAAATTTCAGCTGCTTTTTGTTGTTAAGTAAACTTTGCAGGTTAATTATATTGAAACAAGTTATCCCAGCGCTCATCCAAAATAGTTTTTGCGTGTTCCAAATTTATTGCGCTATACACATCATTAGTGCACGTTACTAAGCGCATACGCTCCAACTTTTCAAGCGCATCGCTAATTTCAAAATCAAGATCGCACTGGTATTTGCTTTTAAACCAATGCTCTATTTGTTCATCAAGCGTTTGGGCGGTTAAGCCGATTTCTGATTTTAGTAAAAACGTATACGCAAGCAGCGCTTCTTTTATATCTTCTTCTTCGGCGGCGTCTATAAGGGTGTGAAAAACACCGGCGTTGTTATCAAGGTTTTTAAAGTAGAGGTTATCGCTAAGTGCTTTCATAAATTTAATTTTACGGTTTTTAAACTTACTCCATTCTTTAAAAATAAAGCTGCCAAATACCCCCATGCCAATAGCAAAGGTAATAAAGTGTTGTTGCGTCATTTCGACAGCTTCACTTCTAAAGCCACCCCAAAAAGCAAACAGAGCAAGCAATAATAAAATTGATGCACCAAGCTTAGTTATAAGTACCACCGCACCGCCAATTAAAGCCGATGAGCCAATAATTGCTTTATCAATAGGGCGCATGCGTACTTCACTGTTAGGAAATAGCATTTCGAGATCGGCTTTTGGCACATTTTGAAACAGCTTAACTATGGTCGAACTTGGCTCAAACCCTAAAGGCGTTTTATTTTTAGCTTCAAAATAAGCGCTATCTTTAAAGCGAATAAACACCGCAACGCGGTCGTAATTGGTAAAGTGCAGGGGCTTTTTACGCAAGCCCCAAAAGCTGGTTATTGTTTCAGTAAGTTGTGATTCGCCACGACGATAAAAAACCACTTCTTCAAAGTCGTCAAATTCAACTTCAAGGCGCACCTTAAATAGTGACTCTTCATTTAATGCATCTTGTAAGTCTTCATTGGTGATCACTTCAAAATTAGCGGCATTTAAAACCTTAGCAAAATCTTTTGCAAACTCACGTTGGCATTGTGCTTTTTGCTCAGCAGAGACTAGAGTAAGTATGCGGGTATCACTATTAGGGTTAAATGGCGCGTAGTTATTTTTAAGTGCTTCAAGTACCGTGTGGTAGTCGTAATGAATAAGGCTAACTAATAAATCACAAAACTGTTTAAACGATGTCTGTTGTGTGCTGCTATTAAGCTCTTCGCTACATATATCAACAATATCTTGCTTTCTGAACGGAATAAAACGCGAGTTTTGCATATTTTTTTGACTGCTTTCATACATATTAAATTTAAAGATCGTTATTATTATACTTTGTTAACTAATTGAGCTCGATCTATTTAATTTAAATGTTAGTAGTACAAGTAAAAAATTATAAAGCATGTTTTATTTTGAATTAAAGTAAGCATTTAGTTTTGTTTTGTTTTTTTTGTTAGTGATAAAGAATTACTTATTCTTGTTTGTTAATTATGTAATACTGGTTATATATAAATATATAGCAATAACGATGTTAAATTAATGTAATTTAAAATTGTTTTTTATAATGCTTTATCATGTATTATAAGACAAATAAATTGTCGTTTAATTTAACCTAATTTTGTAAATTGCCTAGGATCTATTTTGGAAAATATAAATCAAGCTGTTGTAATTGTTGAACTACTAAATAATATTTGGATCGTTATGGAAAATGGTGACTGGGTTAAAGTTGACTCAGTTCCAGAAGAATTACGAGACCTACCAATATTAAATAGTAGCGCTATTGAACTAGAAGGTAACGAACTTATATTTCCTGAGAGCGATCAAAATTTTATCGTTCCAAAAGATATTATAGCACAGCTTGTTACAGATTTAGGGCAAAATGCTTCGTTTGAACAACTCAGTGTTGACAATAATGCTACTCAAACTAGCCGAGTTGATGGAAGCCAAGCAGCAATGGTGCTTCAATTAATTTCGCGTCAAGCGCAGGAATTAGTACCTGATTCTGGTTATGAAACCACACCAGATACAACGGCTAAAGAAGAAGATCCAAATTTTATTGAGTTTACGCGAGATCCTGTATTTAACGTGGGCCGTTTAGGCGGTGACGGTATATATATAAATAAATATGATGCTGTTGCTTTAGAGTTTTCAGGCACTGTTGAAAATGTTGCCGATGGTACGTTGATTCAAATTATATTGAGCGACCAAGACGGTAATGAAATAACAATAACAACCGAAGTTCAAAATGGTTTCTGGTCTGTAGAAAATATTGATATTACAGGACTCAATGACGGTGAAGTAACCGCAAGGGTTTCTTTAGTCGGCGGCAGTGAAGATGACTCAGCTAGCGAAACAAAAATTAAAGACACGCAAGCAAGTATATTTATTGATTTTGAAGATGGTTTAAATACAAATACTCCATTAGAAATTGCTGGTGAAGTTATAGATGTTCAAGATGGACAGTTAGTAACCGTTGATATAATCGATTCTGAAGGGAATGTAGTTGCAACCTATGAAGCAACAGTAGTTAATGGTCAATGGAGTATTGGTCCTGAGCCATTTATAGATTTAGCAGATGGTAGCTTTACTTTACTAGTCAGCACTATAGATGAAGCTGGAAATGATACTCAAATTCAAAAAACTTTCTTAAAAGATACCACCGCGATTATTACTATTGAAGTAAACGAAACTGAAGATGGCGTAATAAGTGGTTCAGAAAATTTAGTTAATATAACTGGTACTGTCGTAGGTATTGAAGACGGTCAAACAGTATCAGTTATTCTAAAAGATTCAGAGGGTAATGAAGTTATTGTTGAAGCTGTCGTAATCGATGGTCAATATCAATTAGATGTTGATATTTCGACTTTAAATGATGGTGAAATTAGCGCAACGGCCGAAGCTCAAGATTTACTTGGTAATGCCGCAACAACTACGCAAGTGATTACTCAAGATGCAACGGCTGCGATTACGGTTGAAATAGATAAAACCGAAGATGGTGTAATAAATAGCGAAGAAGATACAAACGTTACTATTAAAGGTACCGTCAGTGGTATTGAAGATGGCCAAACAGTCACTGTTGTTTTAAGTGATGGTGTAAATCCTCCAATCACAGTAACAGCGATTGTTGTTAATGGTGCTTATGAACTAACGGGTGTTGATATTTCATCATTAAATGATGGAACAATATCAGCCACTGCAACAGCACAAGATTCTGCTGGAAACCCAGCAAATGCCTCCGATGAAACTCAATACGACAGCTCGGTTGCTGCTAACTTAATAGCGCAAGATATAGACGGTATTATTAATAGTGCGGAACAAAATAATGTAACTCTAAGCGGCTCTGTTTCAGGTATTGAACCAGGACAGTTAGTTACTGTTACATTTACAGATAGTAACAATGGACAAGTAGTTGTTACTACACAAGTTGATGAAAATGGTAACTGGCAAATTAGCGGCGATATTGAGTCACTTCTTGATGGTGAAATTTCAGCTGAAATTAGTATTTTTGATGCAGCAGGAAACGAAGCAACGCAAAGTGTTAATTTTTCAAAAGATACACAAAGTACTCTTACCCTAGAAATTGATAAAACTGAAGATGGCATTATTAATGGTAGTTCTGAAAATACTGAATTATCACTAAGCGGTATTGTAAATGGTGTTGAAGATGGTCAAGAAGTTACTATTATCTTTACAGATTCAGCAGGCAATAAAGTAGAAGTTACAACTATCGTTGAAAATGGTAGTTATGAATTATCTGATGTTGATATATCAGCATTGGTAGACGGTGATATATCAGCGACTGCAAGTGTTGTTGATTCAGCCGGAAATATTTCGCAAGCTACAGATTCTTTTGAGCAAGATAATACAGCAATTATTACTGCCAGCATTGATAAAACCGACGACGGTGTTATTAACGGTAACGGCGAAAGTGCCGCAATTGTTGTTCGCGGTACCGTTACCGACGTTGAAGACGGTCAAACAGTTACCGTTACAATTAGTGATGGTGTTAACCCGCCAGTTGAAGTACAAGCAATTGTTCAAAATGGCGAATATGTAACAGATTCTATTGATGCAAGCGCATTAAATAACGGCACACTCACAGCTACCGCCAGCGTGTCCGATGTGGCAGGCAACCCAATTTCTGCACAAGATTCAGTTGAATTAGATAACACCGCTGCCATTACCACCAGTATTGATAAAACCGACGACGGTGTTATTAACGGCAATGGAGAAAGCGCCGCAATTATAGTGCGCGGTACGGTTAGCGACGTTGAAAACGGTCAAACGGTTACCGTTACAATTAGTGATGGTGTTAACCCGCCAGTTGAAGTACAAGCAACCGTTCAAAACGGTGAATATGTAACAGATCCTATTGATGCAAGCGCATTGAACGACGGCACATTAACCGCCACTGCAACGGTGTCTGATTTAGCAGGTAACCCTGTTAGCGCTGAGGATTCAGTGGAGCTAGATAATACCACTGCAATAACCGCCAGTATTGATAAAACAGCCGATTCAGTAATTAACGGTAACGGTGAAAGCGACGCTATCATTGTGCGCGGTACGGTTACTGACGTTGAAGACGGTCAAACGGTTACAGTAAGCATTAGCGATGGTGTTAACCCAGCAGTAACCACAACGGTAATAGTGACCAACGGCGAATACGTAACCGATCCGATTGATGCAAGCAACCTTAACGATGGCACATTAACCGCGACCGCAACAGCGTCTGATTTAGCTGGCAACCCGGTAACAGCGCAAGATTCAGTAGAGCTTGATAACACCGCTGCAATAACCACAAACATTGATAAAACAGCCGACGGTGTTATTAACGGCAATGGTGAAAGCGACGCTATCGTTGTGCGCGGTACAGTTACGGATATTGAAGATGGTCAAACGGTTACCGTTACTATCAGTGATGGTGTTAACCCGCCAGTTGAAATACAAGCAACCGTTCAAAACGGTGAATATGTAACAGATCCAATTGATGCTAGTGCATTGAACGACGGCACATTAACCGCGACCGCAACAGCGTCTGATTTAGCTGGTAACTCTGTAACAGCGCAAGATTCAGTTGAATTAGATAACACCGCTGCCATCACCACCAGTATTGATAAAACAGCCGACTCAGTTATTAACGGTAACGGCGAAAGTGAAGCTATTGTTGTGCGCGGTACAGTTACCGATATTGAAGATGGTCAAACGGTTACGGTAAGCATTAGCGATGGTGTTAAGCCGCCAGTTGAAGTACAAGCAATTGTTAATAACGGCGAATATGTCACAGATCCAATTGATGCTAGCAATCTAAACGACGGCACATTAACCGCTACAGCTAGCGTATCTGATAAAGCAGGCAACCCGGTAACAGCGCAAGATTCAGTCGAGCTCGATAATACAACTTCACTTTCTATTAATATTGATAAAACCGAAGATGGTGTCATTAATGGAAATGGTGAAAGTGCCGCAATAGTGGTGAGTGGTTTAGTTGACGACGTTGAAGATGGGCAAGTTGTTACCATAACAATCAGTGATGGTGTTAACGATCCTATAGAAGTTTTTGCAACTGTTACAAATGGCGAATATGTTACAACATCTATTGATGCAAGCGCACTTAATGACGGCACACTTACTGCTACAGCAAATGTGTCAGATAAGGCCGGTAACCCGCTAAGCGCACAAGATACTGTAGAGCTTGATAACACCGCAGCTATTACAACAAGTATTGATAAAACAGCCGACGGTGTTATTAACGGCAACGGCGAAAGTGAAGCAATCGTTGTGCGCGGTACAGTTACCGATATTGAAGATGGCCAAACGGTTAGGGTAAGCATTAGCGATGGCGTTAACCCACCAGTTGAAGTACAAGCAACCGTTCAAAACGGTGAATACGTGACCGATCCGATTGATGCAAGCAACCTTAATGATGGCACATTAACCGCTACTGCGACTGCATCTGATAAAGCAGGCAACCCGGTAACAGCACAAGATTCAGTCGAGCTTGATAACACGGCTGCCATCACCACCAGTATTGATAAAACAGCCGATTCAGTAATTAACGGTAACGGCGAAAGCGCGGCAATTATTGTACGCGGTACGGTTACCGACGTTGAAGATGGCCAAACGGTTACGGTAAGCATTAGCGATGGCGTTAACCCAGCTGTAACTACAACTGCAACAGTGACCAACGGCGAATACGTGACCGATCCGATTGATGCAAGCAATCTTAACGATGGCACATTAACCGCTACAACTAGCGTATCTGATAAAGCAGGCAACCCTGTAACAGCGCAAGATTCAGTTGAATTAGACAAGCTAGCAGAAATTGATATTGCACTGCCTGATGACGATCAAGTAATTAATAGCTTAGAGCAAGCGAGTGCTGTGTTAACGGGTAATACTGTAGATGTAGAGCAAGGGCGAGAAGTTACATTAACGCTTACCGACAGCAATAGTGTGTCTAAAGTAATAACTGCTATCGTTAGCGATAATGGCACATGGAAAGTTACTACTGATCAAATTGCTGACTTAGCCGAAGGTCAAATTAACGCAGTTGTAGCAGTCACAGATTCAGCTGGGAACCCTGCAAATTCAGAGCTTACTTTTACAAAAGACACGCTAAGCAGCGTAACTTTAAATATTGCACAAACAGACGACGGTGTTATTAACGGCAGTAACGAAAACTCGCAAATAACCATAACCGGCGCAGTTGAAAACATAGAAAATGGTCAATCAATTACAGTAACCGTATCTGACGGTGAAAACCCAGACATTGAATTAATAGGCACTGTTACTAACGGTCAATACAGTTTTGAAAATGTAGATATATTGGGCTTAAATAACGGCACAATTACAGCCACTGCCATTGTTTTAGACTTAGCGGGTAATACAGCCACAGCAAACGACACTGTTTTATTAGATCAGCTAGCCAGTGTAACTGTAGATATAAACGATACAGGCGATAATGTAATTAATGGCAACTCAGAAAATACAGTTGTTAGCATTACAGGTGATGTAACTAACATTGAAAACGGTCAAACAGTCTCAGTAGTTGTGAGTGATGGCACAAATACTGAAACATTTACTGCTGAAGTAATTAACGGCGCTTATACAATTACAGATGCTGATATATCAGCTTTAAATGATGGTACATTAACCGCAACAGCTACTGTAACCGATATAGCAGGTAATACCGCTACAAGTAACGACACTGCCGAGCACGATAAGCTAGCCAGTACCACAATAGAAGTCGCTGAAAACGATGATGTAGTGAATGCAGTCGAGCAAAGCAATGTAATTATAAGCGGTACAGTTACCGATGTTGAAGCTACACGAGAAGTAACCGTTACATTTAGTGACGGCACCAACTCAGTTACTGCAAAAGTTGATGTAGATAGCGATGGCAACTGGCAAATAAACCCAAGTGACATAAGTACACTTACCGATGGCGAAATTGCAGTAAGCGTAAGCGTATTTGATAACGCAGGCAACGAAGCTGTAAACAACACTACATTTAATAAAGATACACAAGCAACTACATCGTTAGAACTTGCCGATAATGTAATTAATGCAGCAGAAGACGAAGCCGTAGCACTTAGCGGAAAAGTAGATGACGTAGAGTCAACCAACAATGTAACGGTTACCTTTACCGATCAAAACGGTAAAACAGAGACAATTGAAAACATTGTTTTAGACAGTGATGGTAATTGGTCTGTTACCGCTGCAAATATTAGCGAACTAGCCGATGGTGAAGTAATCGCAAGTGTCAGCGTATTTGATAACGCAGGTAACGAAGCGGTTAATAGTGCAGAATTTATAAAAGACACCCAAGCAACTACCACCATAGAGCTTGCAGATACGCTTATTAATGCAGCCGAAGATGAAGCCGTAGCACTCAGCGGAAAAGTAGATGACGTAGAGTCAACCAACAATATAACGGTTACCTTTACCGATCAAAACGGTAAAACAGAAACAATTAAAAACATTGTTTTAGACAGTGATGGTAATTGGTCTGTTACCGCTGCAAATATTAGCGAATTAGCCGATGGCGACATTACAGCAAGTGTAAGCGTGTTTGATAACGCAGGTAACGAAGCAGTAAATAGCACAACATTAGTTAAAGATACCCAAGCCATAATTAACGTAAATGTAGGTGATGACGCATTTATTAATGAACAAGAGCAAGCAACAGCAAAAATTGGTGGCACAATTAGTGATGTAGAGTCAGGACAAGAAGTTGATATTGTACTAAAAGACAATAACGGTGATGAGTTGTTTACCGCTACAACCACCGTAGATGCGCAGGGTAACTGGGAGCTTAATAGCTCTATTTTACGGGTTTTATCAGATGGCGATTACACAGTAGATGTAAGCACGCAAGATATAGCGGGTAATCCAGCAACAAGCACCCTCAACTTTACAAAAGACACCCAAGCCAGTACAACGCTAGTGCTTGAAGACTCAGTAATAAACGCAGCAGAAGAAGAAGCGGTAAGTGTAAGCGGTAAAGTTGATGACGTAGAATCAACAAACAGCATTACCGTAACCTTTACAGATAAAGACGATAAAAAAGTAACCGTTGATAATGTAACCATAAATGCCGATGGCACATGGGAAGTAAGTGACGAAGATATAAGCTCACTTGCAGATGGCGACGTAACAGTAAGTGTTAGCGTATTTGATAACGCCGGCAATGAAGCGGTAAATACCGAAACACTAACTAAAGACACCAACGCCAATGTAACCGTTGAAATACAAGATACAGCCGATAACGTTATTAACGGCAATGGCGAAAACACAAATGTAACCATAAACGGCACCGCATTAGGTGTTGAAGATGGCCAAACGGTTACCGTAGTAGTTAGTGATGGCACAAATACTAAAACTTTCAGTGCACTAGTTACTGATGAAGCGTACACAATCACAGGCGCAGATGTATCAGACCTAAACGACGGCGAATTAACCGCCACAGCCACAGTAAGTGATGTAGCAGGTAATACAGCAACCGATACAGATACAGCCACTCACGATAAAACCGCTGTAACCAGCATTGATGTTGCAACAGGTGATGACGCTGTTATTAATACTGGAGAGCAAAGTGATGTAGTTGTAAGCGGTATAATAGAAGAGGCTGATGCTAACCAAACAGCCACTGTGGTATTTACCGATGTGAACGGAGATAAAGTCACGGTTGAAAACGTCGCGATTAATAGCGCAGGTGAGTGGGCAATAAATGCCACTAATATTTCAGGCCTTGCTGATGGTGAAATTACAGCCAGTGTGAGCGCACTAGATGTTGAAGGCAATTTAGCCACAATCGAAACCAGCTTTACCAAAGACACTACAGTTGCAATAACAGTTGATATCAACGATACAAACGATGACGTAATTAACGGCAATGATGAAAACGTAAACGTTGAAATTACAGGTACCACAACGGGTG
>NZ_JACJEF010000013.1:24231-106968 GCF_014163935.1 Pseudoalteromonas sp. SR41-7
TACCGGTGCAAACTTATCAGGTCTTAACGATGGCGAATTAACTGCCACAGCCACAGTCAGTGATGAAGCTGGCAATACAGCAACCGCTACAGACACCGCCATTCACGATAAAACAGCCGTAACCACCATACAAATGGGGGCTGGCGATGACTTAGTTAATGCGAACGAGCAAACAAATGTTGTTGTGAGTGGTCAGGTTACTGATATCGAGCCGACGAATACAGCAACAGTTACTTTTACTGATGAAAGTGGCGAACTCGTTACTATAAACAATGTTACGATTAATAACGACGGCAGCTGGGAAGTTGATAGTGCAGATATTAATACCCTTGCCGATGGCACTATTACTGCGACTGTTAATGTACTCGACAATGCGGGTAACCAAGCCACAAATAGCACAACCTTTGAAAAAGACACCCAAGCTTCCATTTCTATACCAAGTGAAAATAACGATTTATTAATCAATAATGCAGAAAGATCGGCTGTAGTTATTAATGGTCAAAGTGCCAATATTGAAGAAGGTAAAATCGTCAATATTACTGTTTCCGATGGTAATGCTTCGGTAACAGGGCAAGCGACTATTTTAGCTGATGGTACATGGCAAAGTAACTCACTCGATTTGACATCCCTTGATGAAGGGGCATTGACTGTTACAGCAACAACCGCTGATACCGCAGGCAACACTGCCAATGCAGATCTTAACATTGTTAAAGATACACAAAGCGCTGTTACGGTAAATGTGGGCGATAATGCTGTTATTAACAATGCTGAGCAAAGCACTGCGAAAGTAGCAGGCACAGTAAACGACGTAGAAGCTAACCAAAGCGTAGCAATTACTATTAAAGACAGTAGCGGCAATACTGTATTTAATGGCACTGCAAGTGTAGATGATGCTGGCAACTGGGAATTAGATAGCAGTATTTTAAATGCACTGTCTGATGGCGACTATACAGTAGATGTAAGCACACAAGATATAGCGGGTAACGTAGCAACAAGCACGCTAGATTTTACTAAAGACACCCAAGCAAGCACCACTTTAGTGTTGGATGATACTTTAATAAACGCAGCCGAGGACGAAGCGGTAAGCTTAAGCGGTGTGGTTGATGATGTAGAGTCAACCAATAGCATAACCGTTACCTTTACAGATAAAGACGGCACAAAAGTGACCGTTGATGATGTAACCATAAATGCCGATGGCACATGGGAAGTAAGTGACGAAGACATAAGCTCACTTGCAGATGGCAACATAACTGTAAGTGTTAGCGTATTTGATAACGCAGGTAATGAAGCGGTTAATACGACAAGCCTAACAAAAGATACTGTTGCTAATGTCACGGTTGATATTGTTGATACAGACGATAGCGTAATAAATGGTGCTGGTGAAAATACAAACGTTACTATAAACGGCACTGCCGTAGGCGTAGAAAATGGGCAAACGGTCACCGTAGTAGTCAGTGATGGCACAAATAGTGAAACTTTCACCGCACTCGTTACTGATGAAGCGTACACAATCACAGGCGCAGACGTATCAGAGCTTAACGATGGCACATTAACCGCCACAGCCACGGTAAGTGATGTCGCAGGCAATACAGCAACCGCTACAGACACCGCCATTCACGATAAAACAGCCGTAACCAGCATTGATGTTGCAACAGGTGACGACACTGTTATTAATACCGCAGAGCAAAGTGATGTAGTTGTAAGCGGTGTAATAGAAGAAGCAGATACAAGCCAAACTGCCACGGTTGTCTTTACCGATGTGAACGGAGACAAAGTTACTGTTGAAAACGTAGCTATTGATGCAGATGGTGAATGGCAAATAGCGGCTACGGATATTTCAACGCTAGCAGATGGTGAAATTACAGCAAGTGTTAGCGCATTAGATGTTGAAGGCAATTTAGCCACAAACGAAACCAGCTTTACTAAAGACACCACAGTTGCCGTAACGGTAGATATAAACGATACAAGCGACAACGTAATAAACGGCAATGGTGAAAACGTAAGCGTTGAAATTACAGGAACTACAACCGGCGTTGAAGATAACCAAACAGTCACGGTGGTTGTAAAGGATGCAGCGGGTAATGAGCGCAGCTTTGAAGCGACGGTTATTAATAATGCCTACACGATTACCGGTGCTGATTTATCAGGGCTAGATGACGGTACATTAACCGCCACAGCCACCGTAAGTGATGTTGCAGGCAATACCGCAACCGATACAGACACAGCCATTCACGATAAAACCGCAGCAACCACCATTGAAATGGCAGCAGGCGATGACGTTGTTAATACTGATGAGCAGGGTAATGTTGTAGTAAGCGGTGTAATAGAAGAGGCTGATGAAAATCAAACCGCCACGGTGGTCTTTACCGATGTAAATGGTGACAAAGTCACAGTCGAAAATGTAGTTATTAATGCCGCGGGTGAGTGGGTAATTAATGCCACTGATATATCAGAACTTGCTGATGGAGAGATTACCGCAGAAGTGAGCGCACTTGATATTGAGGGCAATTTAGCGACTAATTCAACAACTTTCACTAAAGACACCACCATTAATATTGATATTGATACTGGTGAAAGCGGCATTAACAGTAGATCATTTAAAGACGGTGAAGTAACCACGTTAAATGGTACAACCGATGCTGAACCAGGTTCTATCGTTACACTTACGATTTTTGATGGCACTACTAGTGAAATAGTGACTGCAGCAGTAGCAAATGGTGGAACTTGGACTGTTAACGGTATAGATGTATCTGAGCTTGATGATACACAGTCGTGGACTATTACAGCAACCGTTACCGATTCTGCAGGAAACACAGCGCAAGATATCGCACCCACATTAGATGCGCTTGATAGCCAAACATTAAACGAAAGTAATACTGCAAATGGCGGCACAAGCTCAGCGACTAGTTCAATAGAAATAGATAACGCTGACCTTACATTAAGTACAAACCAATCTGGCCTTGAAGGCTTAACGGTAGACGGCAGCCCTGTTTCGGTTACCTTAGCAAATGACGGTTTATCGTTAGAAGTTAAAGACTCTCAAGGCAACTTAGTGTTAAGTGTGGCGCTTGCTGGTGGAGAACTTACCACTACGCTACATGCACCTATTGATCACGAAAGTGAAAGCTTACTTACTGATATTTTTGTTGATGCACTACAAACAGATGCCGATGGCACAACCGAATTAGTCGTTGTACCAACAGCCGTTACTATTACCGACTCTGCCCCACAAAGCAGTGACGACAGCTTTACAGTCACCGAAGCAGACACTGATGCAGGTAGAGTATCAACAGGTAGCTTAGTCACAAACGACAGTGTAGTAGAGGGCGCACCAACCGTTACAAGTGTAACATTTAATGGCACTGATTATGACGTAACCACAAGTACACCAGCCACGATAGTAACCGATGAAGGTACTTTAACGGTTAACAGCGATGGCACATGGAGCTTTAACGCGCTTGATAAGCGAGACTCAACGCCTTCACCACAGTTTACTATTGAATACACAATAGCAGATCGCGACGGTGTAGGTAGCTCTACCAGTACAGCTACATTTACAGTACAAGATGGCAGTGCGGGCAGTTTTACTAACCAAGCAACCACCTACACTGAAAGTGACTACGGCGTTATTACCACGAATAACAAAAACTTTGATGTTGTGGCAGGCTCTGATGCATTAGTTGCCGATTCAATCACCTTTGATGACACTATTTCAAGTTTAGATTCGCTTAACTTAACAAGTTCAGGCTCTGCTATTACCTTTGTTTTAAGTGAAGACGGAAAAACAATTACAGGCTCAGCTAATGGCAGCGAAGTTATTCGCTTTAGCGTAAGTGCAACGCAAGATGCAAATGGCAAAGATTTAGATGCTAAGGTTCAAACAACAGTAAGCTTACCCCTTGATAACCCTAATGGAGAGAATATTGATTTTGCGCTTTCTATTAATGGGGAGGACAGTGATGGTACAGCAATCAGCGGTGCGGGTAACGTAACCATAACCGTTCAAGATGGCGGTGGGCCTCAGGTTGAAGATACCTCAGAAACACCTATTAGTATTGACGAAAGTGGTTTAGACCCCGCTAATAATACCACCGTATCTCAGCAAGGTACCGTGAGCACAACAGTTGGCAGTGACACAATAACATCGCTAGCATTCTCTAGTGATTCACAACCAAATTTAACTGCCGGTGGTGTCGCGCTTGTATACACTTTAAGTGATGATGGAAGAACGATAACGGCAAATACTGGCGAAGGTACAGAAACAATTTTTGTAGCGACGTTACCCGACATTAATGGCACGAGTAATCAAAACTTAACATACGAGTTTACGCTTTACCGTCCATTTGACAACACAATAGAAGGTACCGGCGTACCATTGCAAGTCGAAGTGATAGATAATGATGGGGACAGTAATACGACCACATTAAACATTACCGTTAATGATGGCGGGGCAGAGCATACTCAAAATGATATTACTTTAAATGTTTCTGAAACACCTAACAGCGTGGCTGACAATAACGAAGATGGAGATGGCCAAGCAAATACTGATACTGATACCTCATTTACAGTAACAGCAGGTCTTGATGATGTAGTGGACATGCAAGTTAGTATTACTGATGGGGCAGCGGTGCTTGATAGTAATGGTAATCAGCTAACGCAAACTACGCTCGATGAGAACGGTAATGCTGTCACCACAAATATTGTTTGGCAAGTTAATAGCGACGGTACCGCACAAGGTATTTTAGAAGGCACTTCAACCGAGGTCTTTAAAATTACGCTACCAGATGTAGATGTAGCAGCACAAACGTCTGAAACCTACTCAATTTCATTTGAAATAACAGGTGCAATAGATCATATCAATGGTACTGATACACCTCAAATCGTGATCCCAGTATATACAAAAGATACCGATAACTCACAGGTTACAAGTAACGTCACGGTGACATTAAACGACGGTACCGATCCTGTAATAGCTGACTCAGCTGCAAGTGTTGATGAGACTAACCTTAGAAATAATGACCCAATTACAACTACGGGGCAAATTACAGTAACGCAAGGCTCTGATGAAGTTGTAGAAATTAAGCTTGCAGATAACTTTATAGCAACCTTTAACGGCGGAAGTTACGTTACTGCGGATGGAAATAATCCAATTACATTAAACGATAAAAACGCTGATGGCTGGTATATCGCTACAGCAAATGGCGAAGATGTTTTACGCGTTAAATTTAATCCTGATGGCTCTTACACTTACGAGCAATTTACAGCAATTAAACACCCTGATGCTGACGGAACAAATACGCAAGATATCAGCTTTGATGTAACTGCTGTTGATGCTGATGGCGATACTAATAACGCAGCAGTAACTATTACAGTAACTGATGATACACCAACAGTAGATACCACACCTGTCGCTGTTAACCTTGTTGAGGGCGGCGGTAAAACACTCGAACTGCTTGATATTAATAGCAGTAACTTTGTTGGTAACACCAATAACCCAGGTGCAGATGGTGCTAAATTAGCTTCATTTACTTATGGTGGTACAAAGTACATTGCGTTTGACTCAGGCTCTGATTCAACCGGTAACTATAAAGAAGTTGCCTTTAAAGGTGAGGGTGACAGTGATACATCTGGCACATTAAGAGTATACGAAAGCGGTAAAGTAGTGATTACAACTGACGAGTTTGCTCAAAGCGATAACGAAGATTTTACAGACTCAATTAGCTATACCGTTATCGACAATGATGCTGATAAAGCAACAGGAAGTATTGATTTAAAAATAAGTGATTACAAAGGTGAGCTAACCGTTGAAGCAACTGACATTAATGAAGATGCCACTGACGGTAGCGGTAACGCTAACAATACACGTAGTGAAGTGACCATTACCATTGATAGAGGTGATATTTCTGACCAAGAAGAGACAGTCAGTGAAATAAAAATTGAGTTGGCGTCTTTACAAGGCGGAGAGCTTTACCTCAATGGTAGTTTAGCTACAAACAATGCCAATGTTACAATTGTGAATGGCTATTATGTATTTACAGGCGCTGCATTAACTACTAACGCTGATGATACAGTGACAGTTGCTAATTTAACTTATCAACCAGCAGAAAACAGCTCCGATTTTTCTAATACGGTTGAATTTAAAGTTGAAACCACAATAACTATCAAAGATGGTGGAACACCACGAGAGTTAAGCGATTCGACTACCATTTCAGTTGAATCAGTAGCCGATACCCCAGAGTGGGATACAGGTAATGCTTACCAATACACCCTAGATGAAGACTCACCTGAAAACCTCATTATTAGTGCAGCATTAACTGATACTGATGGCTCTGAGAAATTGACTTATGTAATTTCAGGTTTAGATGAAAACTTAGTACTTAAAATTGGTGGCAGAACAATAACCGAAGGCGCAATACTCACACAAAGTGAACTTAACAAATTAACGGTTAGTAACAAATTACATTCAACTGGCGAATATACGTTTGATATTCAAGCAACAAGTACAGAAAAAGACAATAACAACACAGCAACAGCTGACAAACAAACGGTTACAGTAACGATTAATCCAGTAGCCGACGCGCCAAAACTAGCTGTGCGCGTTGATACAATTAACGAAGATTCAAACCCTCAACTGAGTGACCTAATAAACGGACTGCTCGTTGATACAGATGGTTCTGAGCGTCTCAAGTACGAAATAGAAATACCAACATTTATAGATGCTAATGGTGATGAGCAAGTTGTTACATTATTAGATGGTAATGGAGATGAAGTAACCCCAGTTAATGGTGTTTACACTATTTTTGACACTGACTTAGCAAATTATACGCTTAAGTTACCTGAGCATTTAGCGCAAGAAAAAATTGCACTTAAAGTAAACGCAATTAGTGAAGAAGTTGTAGATGGTAATGTTGTTGATAGTGCAGAAACCGGCGTAAAAGAATTTACCTTTAAAGTAGTGGGTGTTGCAGATTCACCCGTATTAACAAGCAATAATGACTGGGTATATGACGACTCAGGGCTTACTTTAGAAAATACCACCGGTGTAGAAGATGAATTACTCACGCTCGACTTTTTATTCGAAAGTGAAGACACCGATGGCTCAGAAACCGTTAGTTTAGTAATTTCAGAATTACCCGATGGTGTAACGCTTGTAAATGCAATAACGGGAGAGCCTGCTAATTTACCTGTTGTAGGTATTGGCGCTAATGGCAACCCTAAGTACAGCTTGTTAGCCAGCGAGTCTGGTAATTATGCATTAAAACCAAGTGCCGATTTTAGCGGTAACGTTGACTTTAATATTACAGTGGTGACTACTGAGCCAGATACAGGTGAATTTAACACAAAAGACACGGAAATTAAGGCAAGTGTTACATTTACGCCGGTTATTGACTCCACTAACTTAAATACAAATGTTGTTGGCAATGAAGACAGCCAAATCTCACTTAAATTAAATCCCGACCTCTCAGATGTAGATGGTTCTGAAAGTATTACAAAAGCGATTATTAATAGTATTCCAGATGGTACAACGCTTTACATAAACGGTGTTGAAACAGCTGTTGGTAGTGGAATAGATGTTACCGACTACTTAAATACAGATAGTGTTACACTCAAACCTGATGAAGATTACTCAGGCGAGCTTAGTGTTGAGATAACTTACACCGTACAAGATACTTCTGCTGCTGTATCAAGTGATATAAGTGCAAATATTACGGTAACTGTTAATGGCAAAGTAGATGTAGCCCCAAGCATTGAGGCTGACGGCGCTGTTACTCGTATCGAAACCACAGATGAAACCATTACTAATGAAGGAAGTGCTAATGAGCGTCAAATTAATTTAACTGGCGTTGCATCATTCATTGAAGAGGATATTGATGGTTCTGAGCATATAACATATATCGAAATTATCTTGCCAAAAAACTCCTCATTAAAAGTTATTTACATGCAAGATGGTGAAAACATAGCCTCGCCAGATGGGACTGGTCGCTGGGTTATTCCTATAGACGCTGGTACAAGTGACGCCGCTAAAGACAGCATAAACGATTTGCTTAATAACGTAATTATTGAAGCTAACTCATCTACTGGTTCTGACGTTGATGTGACAGTTAATGCACGCGTTAAAGACGGTGACGACAGCGCCCTTATTAGCGGAAACTTTAAAGTACGGTTTAATATTGATGGCGAAGGAGAAACGACTACTGCATCGCCAGTTAATACGTTACAAATAGAAAATGTTACGGCTGATGAAGGCGGTAGCGTTACTTTTGAGGAAAGTGACTTTAATTTAGGTGAAGATTTATCTCAAGATGTTGATGATAACTATAACGATGTAATTACTATTTATGTTGAGCAGAGCAGTTTGCCAGAAGGCTTCACTATTGAGGGCGATGGTATAATTGCGGTAGAAACAGACACTGGTATAGAGTACATAATCCCTGAAAGCTCGCTAAGTACAATGGTTATTAACAGTAACGACAGTGACTACTCTGGCTTATTAGAAATTCCAGTAAAAATAGTTGCCGTAGACCCAAGTGGCGACCGCGAAATAGATATAACCCAATCATTAAGTGTGGATATTAACCCTGTAGTTGATGGTGGCACCCTTGCTGCTGCAACGCAAACGATTACTGAAGACAATACAAATACATCACTTGGTATTACGTTTACCTCAACAGACGAAAGTACAGATACTGAAGATGGTGGTGTTGAAGAAATTGATTTTACTCAGCCAATAACAATTGAGTTACCAGATGGAGGTACATTATATGACCCTTCAGATAATTTTGAGTTACAAACTGATGGCAGTTATTTATACAAAGGTAATGGCAGTACATTTGACGATGATTTAGCCGGTGTTGGGATTAACCCTCCTGAAAATGCCAAGGGTGATTTTGATATTAATATTAGCGCTACAGTAGTAGATAGAGCTACGCTTTCGACAGGTGAAGTAAAAGCGAGCTCTACTATTAACCAAACAATTACAGTAAATGTAACACCTGTAACAGACGGTGTTATGCTTACTGCTAATAGCGTTACTGGCGATGAAGACAGCGAAATTATACTTACGGGATTAGCGGCTACTTCGCTAGATGACTCCGAAACTACCTATTTTACAATTAGCGGTGTACCAAAAGGTGCCACTCTTATTGATGCGGTAACAGGTGAAGAGCTACAAATAATTAATAATGGTGATGACGGCTCAGAAAATGGCACAACGAGCTGGACTATTCCTCGAAGCTTACTTGAAGGGAATGCAGATAATATTGTATTACTTCCTCCTCTTGATTTTAGTGGAGACATAACACTAAGTTTAAATGCAATTAGCCAAGATGGTACACAGGGCGAGTTATTACAGCAATCACAAAGCTTTAACGTGAGTGTTAACCCTGTAGCAGACACGCTTGATTTTAGTCAAAAACCAGAAGATAACTATTCAGGTGACGAAGATAGCAACGTAACTATTGATCTTGCTGCCTTTAGCACTGAGGCCGATGGCACTGAGCAAGTGCAACTTAAAGTTATTATTAATGGTGATACTTCTGACTCATCGGCATTAGCTGAGCTAGAAAATGGCTATATAGAGCTTGCTGATGGTACTAAAGTTAACTTTGCACAAGAGGGTAATAACTATATTGCTACCGTAATAAGCGAAGAAGGCAGTGGTATAGAAAACTTTGACTTTAACGCCGGTGGCCTTGCGTTTGGCACGTTTAATATGAGCGTTGAGGTAGCGACTATGGATAGCGCAGTTATTAATGGTGAAACCGTTACTGTAACTGGCACACCTGAAACGTCAGACTTTATTGTAGAGTTAGAACCACAAGCAGACGCGCCGTTATGGACAGCCGCTAATGATGTAACCAGTAGCTCAACTAATAATATTGCACTTAACCTTGATGTTGATTTACAAAACCCTGCAGCAGATGAAACCGGCTATATTGAAATTACTGGCTTACCTGATGGATACAGCTTTAACTTTGGAGATAAAGTAGGTGATACGTGGACCGTTGATATTGCTGATATTGAAACCCTTGAGATTGTAAATGCGGATGCTGGCGATAGTTTTGACTTAACGTTAACTGCATTTTCAACACTTAACGGTGAAACACGAGAAGCTTCGCCTGAGGAAGTAAATGTAACTATTTCTGAGTCGGCTACAACTAGCTCAGCGGGTACCGCAAGTGCGAGCGGCGACAGTGGGCCTGATTATAGCGATATGTCTGGCAGTGGTAACACAGCACATGATGAGACGATTGCAAGTATGACCAACGGCGATCAAAACGTATGAAGCTAATCCTAAACCGAGAGCAAATACTGGCACTCGGTAAGCACATTGCAGATGCCCTGCATTTACGCCATCAAAGCGAAAACTTATTACTTGGTTTGCCAAGTAATGAGTTTTCGGCGCATCATTTAGAGCAAGCATTAAGTAATATTAATGTGAGTGCGCAGCAGCAAACTACGCCAAAACATTATGCTTACCCTGCTTTGGTGCTTGATAAAGAAGGCTACTTTTGGTTTTTTGAAAACGATGGTAAAAGTACGTTTAGCTCACTTGATGAAGCAAAACCTAAGCAATTAAGTGATATTGATAAAGAGCTTATTTGGTACTTGTCGCACGATAATGTAACTGATGAACGCTCAGAAAAACTTCATACACGTATTCCTAGTTGGCTAAAGCCTGCATGGGATCAGGTTAAACCATTTTATAATTCGTTGTTACTCGCCTCGCTAACCGTTAATTTATTAGCTTTAGTAGTGCCGTTGTTTACCATGAACGTATACGACCGCGTTGTGCCTAATGCTGCGCTCGATACCTTATGGGTACTTGCAACCGGCGCAACAATAGCCATTGTGTTTGATTGGTTATTAAAGCAAGCGCGCGGGCATTTAACCGATGCGGCTGGCAGGCAAATAGATTTACGTATTAGCAGTATGTTGTACGCTAAAGTGCTAGGTATGCGCCTTGAGCAGCGCCCAGCCTCTGCAGGTGCTTATGCAAAGCAAGTGCAAGACTTTGACAGCGTGCGAGAGTTTATAACCTCAGCGACGCTTGTATCGGTAATCGATTTACCTTTTACACTGCTGTTTTTAGCGCTTATTTTTTGGCTAGGTGGCTTAATTGTTTTAATTCCGGTTGTAGTACTTACCTTGGTTGTTATTACAAGCGCGGTATTACAAGCAAGACTGAGTGAAAGTGTTGAACAGGCATCTAAGTTATCGACCCAGCGCCAAGCGTATTTAATCGAAAACCTGAACCAGCTTGTTGAGCTTAAGCAAATGAACGGCCAAGCAGGCGCGCAACAAAAGCTTGAACAAACACTCGCACAAATGGTTGATTGGCAAAATAAATCACGCCATAGCGCCACAACACTTACGCATACAGTTGCAAGCCTTAGCCAATTTACCAGTATTGCGCTTATTGTGTTTGGTGTTTATTTAATTAGTAACGGCGACATTAGCATGGGCGCACTGATTGCTATTGTTATGCTGAGTGGGCGCGCATCGGGTTCTATTTCTGCTTTAGCTGGGCTTGTTTTAAAATATAAACAAACACAAACAGCCATTGAGTCGGTTAAAAATATAATGGCGCTTGAGCAAGAACAAAAAAGTGGCGAAAACACGATTAATGCGCCTGTAAATGGCAATATTACAGCCCGCCATTTGAGCTTTCAGTACCATGAGCAAGAACTTGAGGCAGTGCACAGTATTAACTTTGAAATTAAGCAGGGCGAAAAAATAGGTTTATATGGCCGTGCAGGCTCTGGTAAGTCTACCTTGCTTGCAATTATTGCTGGGCAGTACAGAGCTACATCAGGTCAGCTTTTAATTGACGACATAGATATAAGGCACTGGTCGTTAAGTGCGCTACGCAAGCAAAGTGGCTGGGTAGCACAAAGCCCAAGCTTGTTTTATGGCACAGTGCTTGAAAACATTACTCTAGGCGCACAAAATATAACCCCAACAAACTTAACCAATGCATTAGTTAAATCTGGCGTAAGTCGTTTTATTGACCGGTTGGAGTCGGGGCTGGAAACACAGGTTGGCGAGTTTGGTCGGTTTTTATCGGGCGGACAACGTCAAGCTGTATGTATTGCGCGTGCTTTATTAAAAGACGATAACGCATTACTTATTTTAGATGAACCTTCGTCGGCTATGGATGCAGGCCACGAAAAACTCCTCATTAAAACCCTTCAGGATCGCACTGAAACGGTGGTTATTTCGAGTCATCGTAAAGATATGCTGACTATATGCGACAGAATATTTGTGCTCGACCACGGTCGCTTAAAAAGTATAGAAACACCAAGCTCATTATTTAGTAATAAAGTGCATGGTGGTGTAAAACTAGTAAGTAAAAAAGTGACAAGGGTGAATACAGAGACTGGGAGTTCTTCAACCAATGGCTGATTTATATATGGGGCAGCTACAAGCTGCAAAACAAGCTAAAAGATTGGTTATTATAGTTTTTGTATTACTTTTTGCTGTGGTTTTGTGGGCTAAATTTGCTAAGCTAGAAGAAGTTGTTGTAGGTCAAGGTGCTGTTATACCAGTACAACGTGTTCAAACTATTGAAAACCTTGATGGCGGTATTTTAAAAGAAGTTTTAGTACGTGAAGGGCAAATTGTAGAGGTGGGTGATCCGCTTTTACTGATTGATGAAACCCGATTTGCTGCTGCTTATGCTGAATCTAGTCAAGAAAAAGGTTCGTTATTAGCAAGACGAAACCGTCTAGTAACTGAATTGAAAAGCGTTACTTTAAATGAAGAAAGCAGTTTTGGCGCTAATATAGAACGCTTAGAAATACCTAGAAAAGATATTGCTGTAGATGTGTATAAGCAGGCATACAATACGTATACTTCAAGACTTACACAGCTTGAGTCTCAGCTACAGCAGCGCACGCAAAACCTACTCCAGCAGGAGCAAGCCAGTGTAGAGCAACGTGCAAATATATCTGCGCTTAAGCAAAGGCTAAAGCTCACAACACGGGAAGTACTGTTAACTCAAGGTGCTGTAGATGCGGGTGCTGTTGCCGAAATGGAGTTGGTTAAATTGCAACGAGACGAAATTGGCATGCAAGGTGAATTAAACCAAGCCAATGCGTTATTACAGCAATTAAAAGCGGCAAAAAGTCAGGTAAAAGAAGAGCGAAAAGCGATAGTATTTGATTATTTAGCGGATACACAAAATCAGTTAGATGAAGTGAGTAACGAGCTTGCTAAAATTCAACAAAGTAGCAAATCACTCGAAGATAGACTTATAAAAGCACAAGTTAGATCGCCAGTACGTGGTACCGTAAAAAATATTGTATCACGCTCTATTGGCAGTGTAATTGACCCCGGCGAGGTGATGATGGAAATTGTCCCTCAAAACGATTTGCTTTTAATTGATACTAAAATTCAACCAAAAGATATCGGTTTTATTCGAGTGGGCATGGCTGCTAAAGTTAAGTTTACTGCTTATGACTTTGTAATATACGGTGGACTTGAAGGTGAAGTTACTTATATTGGTGCAGATGCTCAGTATTTAGAAGATGGAACTGCTTATTATCAGGCTTATATTAAAACAACAATAAGCCAAATAGCAGAGCAAGCAATAATCCCAGGGATGCAAACGCAAGTAGATGTTATTACTGGAAAAAAAACTGTTTTAGATTATTGGCTAAAACCTTTGCTTAGAGCAAAAGCCAATGCAATGCGTGAACCATAATATAGGAATATTAAATGCGTAAATTAGGACTACTCTCTGTTTTAGCCTTAGCCCCAGGGTTATCGAATGCGTTAACGCTTGAGCAATCTGTAGCTGAAACATTAAACACTAATCCGAGATTAATGCAGAAATATGCGAGCTTTGAAGCAAAATACCGCGATAAACGCAGTGCGTTTAGTGAGTATTTACCACAAGTTCGTTTATATGCAGGATATGGATACGAGCGCGTAAACTATAAATCAGGCCGAGAACTTGATAGCGAATTAAATCGTAGAGAAATAGGTTTAAAAATAACACAAATGTTATTTGATGGTTTTAGAACATCATCTGAAGTTGCTAGACTAGATAACGAAGCAAAAGCTGACCAATTGGGTTTAATATCTGCTGCAGAGAATATTAGCCTTGAAGTTGTACAGGTATATTTAGACTTGCTTAAATCAGTTGAGTTAGTTGAGTTGTCAGAGCGAAATATCAACATACATAAAAAAATATTAAGTGATATTGAACAACGACGTCAACGTGGTTTATCAAGCGATGCCGATGTAGCTCAAGTACAGTCTAGACTTGCTACATCACAATCTGGTTTTTTAGCTGCTAAAAATAATCTTCAAGATATTAAAGCAAATTACTATGATTTAGTGGGTCAGTACCCTGATGATTTAATGATTCCTAAAGTGGATGAAACATATATACCAGCCACTTTAGGTGATGCTATAGCAGTCGCTAAAAAATCACATCCAGAAATTATGGCTGCTGTTTTTGATATAGAAGCTGCAAATAAACAAATAGAAAGAGAGAAAAGCGGTTATTGGCCAAAGGTTAGTTTAGAGTTTGATGTAGCTGATAACGATAATATTTCGGGCTCTCCTGGTCGTGATGATAACGGCCGAGTAATGCTTTCTATGAGTTACGATTTATACAACGGTGGCAAAACAAATGCAGATACCGAAGCGGCAAAATGGCGTTACCAAGAAGCCGTAGCAGTTAAAGACACAACTCACCGGCAAGTCGAAGAAGCGACAACCTTTGCATGGAATGCAAACATGTTTTTAGCTGAGCAAAAAGGCTTTTACGAAGAAAATGTTGGCTATGCTGAAGTTGCTCAAAAAGGGTATGAACGCCAATTTTCATTAGGTCGTCGTTCGTTATTAGATGTACTTGATTCGCAAATTGAGTTGTTTACAGCGCGTCGTAACTATATTGAATCGGCTTATGATCAACGCAAAGCAAGCTTTAGGCTTGTAAATGCAACAGGGCGTTTAGTTAGAGCTCTTAGGGTTGATAAACCTGAAGCATGGCTACTAGGAGATAGATAATATGAAAAGCATTATGTTTTTAAGTCTTGCATTATTACTGTCTGGCTGTGCTAGCGATGCAAAAAAATATGAGTATCAAGTTCAATCAAAAGATTTATTTGACCAAGACCGCGACGGTGTTATTAACGCAAGAGACAAGTGTGCTGAAACACCGATAAGAGCCAAAACAAATAATGATGGTTGCCCTAAAGAGCAAAAAATAACGACATCAAGAAACGTTGTTATTGAATTTGGTTACGATAAATCGACGCTAACGGATGATGCAAAAGCAAAAGTAGTAAGTTTTGCTAATAGTGTTGTTGATGTGCCAGGTATTACTATTTTATTAATTGGTGATACTAGCTTAGAAGGGTCATTAGAATATAACCGTAAGCTTGCTTTAAAACGAGTTGAAACAGTTAAAGCGGCTTTGTTAGCGCAAGGTGTTAAAAATATAGAAATAACTGAGCAAACATTTATTGATTCAAAAGATATTCCT
Source organism: Pseudoalteromonas sp. SR41-7 (assembly GCF_014163935.1). NCBI lineage: Bacteria > Pseudomonadati > Pseudomonadota > Gammaproteobacteria > Alteromonadales > Pseudoalteromonadaceae > Pseudoalteromonas > Pseudoalteromonas sp. SR41-7. The sequence goes on from NZ_JACJEF010000013.1 coordinate 39,731, forward strand.
AAAGTATTAGCTGGCAGAAAAACACGAGTTATAGCGTTAGTTGATGGAGAGAGTTCTGTTGAACTAGAAAAGCAATTTGATTTATATAATGCCGGTTTTTAAATAATTATACAAATACAGTTTAAAAAGCCCGTTTTATACGGGCTTTTTTATTGCTTAAGTTTATATTAACGTGGATGTGCCAAAATAAACTAACCACTTTATTTTTGGCACTATAAAAGGAAAATTATATGGCAATTCAAAAAAAGCTAAAAGAAAAAACACGTAATTTTATTGATTCTAAGCATATGCTTAGCGGTATTACAGTGGCGTCGTTTTTAGAGTCAACCATAGTGCCTATTCCACTTGAGGCTGTATTAGTACCGCTAATGCAAGCTCGTAGAGAGAAGCTATGGCTTATCGCCTTAATGGCGACTTTAGGTTGCATAGTGGGTGCATTGTTTGGTTATGCGTTGGGTTATTATTTATTTGATGCGGTTGGTGATTGGATTATTAATACGTTTTCGAGCCCTGAGCAATTTGAAAACGTTAAGCAGCAAATGCAAGATCAAGGTTTTTGGTTTGTTATAACGCTTGGCATTGTGCCAATTCCGTTTCAAATAGCGATGCTTGCAGCAGGCGCGACTAAGTATTCTATTTGGCTATTTTTATTGGCTTCGGGTATCGCGCGTTCTATTCGTTACTTTGGTCTGGCTATTATTGTTTATTATGCAGGTAATGAAGCTGAGCGAATCATTAGTAAACATAAAACTAAAGCGATGATTGGCATTACTATTTTAGTGTTGGGATTGTGGGGACTTAGTACCGTAGTTTAAGTTTAAATTTGAGGGGGATTACGGTTTTCATCTTCGTGATGGTTTTTATTATTGTGCTATAGTTTTCAAATGAAGTACTGAAAAACCTAGCAATTAATATGATTGAAACAGTAAAACTTACCGTTAAACTTTCTAACTTTTATAAAATGCCTTTGATCAATAAAGTTTTAAGTTTAGCTTTATTGATCTATATTGCTATTTTTTCAGCCTACTCCCTAACTAGCTTTCCTCCCTTACAAGTTCAAAACAATGTGTACGGTTTTACTACCGATTTTATTAATTTAACTGTCATTATATTTCTGTTTTGGATGGTTCAATGCTCTGAGCTATCTAAAAAAGCATATATTTTTTCTAGTTTTGGTTTATTACTATGGAGTATTGGTACCACGGCAGACGTGCTTGATGAGTTAGTTGTACAGCCTTACTGGGTAAGTGTTTATTTTGAAGACTTATGTAGAACCAGCGGCATGCTTTTAACTTCTTATGGTTTATTTAAAACTATGCGCTTTGTACAAAGTATTAATAATAGGTTAGCCGCAGAGTTAATAATAGATGACTTAACGAAAGTGCATAATAGGCGCTATTTTTATCGACATGTTAAAAGTGCAAACATTGTATCTTATGTTATTTTAATTATTGATATAGACCATTTTAAGTCTATTAATGATGAGTTTGGCCATGATGTGGGCGACTCAATTCTTCAGCAGTTAGCAACTACATACAATAATGCATTTGAAGGAAACGCGCAGTTTGCTCGCTTGGGCGGTGAGGAGTTTGGAGGTTATTTACCAACAAGTAATATAGAGCAAGTTAGTGAGTTTTGTCAGCAATTAATAGACCTTGCGCACACTATCAATGTTAAAAATACGCGCCATTTAACAGTAAGTATTGGCGTAGCAAAACAAACCCCTAACGAGCCCCTCGATAAAGTCATGAAGCGTGCCGATCAAGCTCTATACGTAGCTAAAAAAACAGGTCGGGATCGTTTTGAAGTTGCCCCGTAAGCGTTTTTAATTATATAAAAACACGTCCTTATTGTTTGCACATTTACTACACTTTTTAACGTTTTCGTAAGGAAATGTCAGTGAGGGTAATGCTTTGTAAATCATGAAATTAAAATAGAATGTTTGGGTCATAATGGAGATATTAATAATAAGGAATAACCTTAATGACCAACTCCCTTTTAAAAGCTGCATTACCCTTAAGTCTAATTACTATTTTGTCGGGCTGTGGCTCTGACGATAGCTCAAGCTCTACAGGTTACATCCAATTGTATAACGGCTCTTACAATAGCCCATACACACGTTTGTTTGTTGAAGAAACAGAGCGCTCAGGCGCTGATTTTGCTGATGTAACTACTCGCCATAACTACAGCACAGACACTTATGATGTAAGTTTTGAGTATCTAGATGCTAACGACAGCTATATAACAATTAGCGATCAAGAAATTTCTATTAAGGGTGACAAAACACAGTTAGTAGTAATGAGTGGTAACTTTGATGAGCCTACATTTACAGAGCTTAGCGTACCTATCTCAAGCGATACGGGTGAGTTTAACTTAGGGTTTTACAATATTGTAGGTGAGGATACTAACTACGATATTTACTTAGCAACTGATGATGGCGTATTTGAAAGCGCGACACTTTTCTCATCGGCTCAATATTTAAGTGAGTTAGATCTGCAAAGCGTTGATGAAGGTTATTACACTATTTACATAACAGAAGCGGGCAGCAGTGATGTTGTGTACGAGTCGTCATCTGTTTATTTATACGATGAAGCAAGTTATGTAGCAATGATCCGCCCAAGTTATGCAACAGAAGAGGGCGGTATTACGCTTGATGTAGTAACCGATAATAACTACGTTACTGAGCTTAAACATCAATCTGCCCTAGGGCAATTACGTTTTATAAATACGGTTGATGACTACTCGCCAGTAAGCTTTTCTGCTACACGCGGTACAACTGTAAATACAACAAATACAGTCGCTAGTGACTCTTATACCGATTATGTTGAACTTTCGCCTAATAGTTACAGCGTAGCGATGTACGATGAAGAAGGTACAAAACTAGCTGATAACTTTTTAATGACGCTAGAGCGCGAGCAAAGTGCGGTGGGTATTTTCTATAACGACGCAGATAACGGTTTACGTATGATGAGCGTTGAAGAAAATCTAACACCAAGCAGTTACAGCCACACGGTATCGGTTGTAAACCTAATTGAAAGCTACGCAGGGCAGTCGGTTTCAGATGTAGATGTGTACTTTACACTTAACGGCGAAACGGTAGACGACACCAGTAACGTAGTCGATGGCCTAGATAAGTATGACCAAGAAGAGCAGGTTGTAGATAACGAAATTTACACGGTTTATGTTGTTTACGAAGACAACGGCCAGCAAATTGTGCTTATTCAACAAAGCGATATGGACTTTACACAAGAGGGTAACTACATATTGATTTTAGAGCATGATGAAACAACAAGCTCAGGTTATAAGATGACCCTAGAGCGCACTATTACCGATAGTGTTGAATAAACCTAAACATATAAAGTAGCATAAAGCCTAAGCACTTTAAGTGCTTAGGCTTTTTTATTGAACAAAATTTACCTACTCATTAATAATTAGGTACACTCAGGGCATAATAATTAATAAGAGTGTGCCATGGATGATTTAGTTGGGTTAGCCGTCATAGTAATACTGGTTGTAGTTGCCGGTGCTATTTGCGGCTTAATTGCGCTAGTGCAGTTAAATGCATTAAAACAAGAAGTTGCTGTTTTAAGGGCCAAAATAACACATCTACAAACACATAAATCGATATCGCAAAGTGAACCTCAAAGTGAAGCATCTACGGCTCAGGCAGCGATTTCAAGATCAGAGCCAATTGCTCATAAAGCACAGCCAAGCTTGACGTCCCAAAACGCGTCGCCACCTGTAATAAATCAGCTATCAGCACCTCCTAAAAAAGCCAAACCAGCTGAAGCATCAGCCATAGAATTACTATTTAATAAATTGCGCGCAGGGTTTGAGCAAAACTGGATGACCTGGATAGGCGCAATAGCGCTTGCGTTTGGGGGCATATTTTTAGCTAAATACAGCCTAGAAGCGGGATTACTATCACCTGTAATGAGGCTGAGTTTAGGTGGATTATTTGGGCTTAGCTTAATTGCAGCCGCAGCTTATTTACACCATAAACGCATTGTATTTGAAGGCTTTAATAATTACATACCCGCAGCGCTTGCAAGTGGTGGGTTTATTACCTGTTTTGCTTTAACGCTTTTAGCTTACAGCAGTTACGACATGCTGAGCCCTACCGTGGCATTTTTTGCGTTAGCTATTATAGCAATTAGTGCAAGCGCGATGGCGCTTAGGTTAGGCCCGCTATTGGCCGTGCTTGGTATTATTGGCGCTTACAGCGTACCAATATGGGTTAGCACTGGCAGTGGTAACTTATTTGCGCTGTTAATGTATATTGGCTTTGTAAGTTTGTCGGCTGCGTTAGTTGCACATAAAGTACAGCGAGCTTGGTTGTGGTATTTATTATGGGTTGGGCACATTGGCTGGTATTTAGTTGGTTTTACGCTACTTAAAGCTAATACCGTTTGGTTAATGGGGGCATTTGCTTTACTTAGTATTGTAGGGTTAATTGCTATACCGCGCTTAGGTCTAAAACTAAATGTTATTGAACATCGCCCGCACAGTTTAAAACGCTTAATTAAAGTGCTTCCAGATCATGCATTACTACTCGCCTTTATTGCGCCCTTAATATTTACTATGTTGATCAGTCACTTTGATATGCAGTGGCAAGCAATCGGCGTGTTAAGTATTGTATTGGTGTTGTTTTTAGTCCTTAAAAATAGCCGTTGGGATATTTGGCAGGGCGTAGCGTTAGTTATTTCAACGCTATTAGTATTAGGCGCTCAGCGCACGCATCTTTCGCCAAACCTATTTGATGACGCACTCTTTATATTCAAAAATGAATACGGTTTGGGTTTATTACTCGGATTGTTACTTACCGCTTTTGGGCTTTATTACGGTAAAAAACAGATTAAGCGTTTAGCGTTTCATATTACGGGAGCGTTTAGTGTATTTGTAATGATAGCTACTTTATATACGCTTATTCCTAATTCCGCGTTAAGTACTGCATATCCACTTTGGGCCGTTGCATTGTTTGTAGTGGCGGCTATTTTAATAAAGTGTGCGCAACATAATACAACGCTTTTTCAGCGTTTTACTTATTGGGTAGGGGCTAATGCCAATATTACGTTAGCAATTACCATGCTACTAAGTGACAGCGGCCTAACCATTGCACTTGCTGTACAAGTATTACTTATAAGCGTACTTATTAAACGCTATAACGTGCCTATGCCGCATTGGCCTATAAAAGCCTTGGTTGCTGCGTTATTACTGCGCTTAACGCTCGCACCTTGGACACCAAGTTACGATGCACTTACGGTATTTGGCTTACATTGGAGTATTGTGGTTTATCCGTTATGTATTTCGTTATTTTTTGCCGCAGCTAAGTGCTTTGACTCATCAAAACTTAAAATATGGCTCGAAGGTGCAGCCCTTCATTGTTTAGCGCTTTTTATTACTACCGAAACAAGTTATCAGTTAGTAGGGCATTATCCGCAATTTGATTCACTTAACTTTTACGAACAAATACTCCTTACCTGTAACTGGCTGGCATTAGGGTGTGTGTATTTACACAGAGCAAAACTTGCCGGTACTTTAGCTAAGTTATATAAAGTGGCGGGTTTTGCACTTGCGGGGTTAGCAGGGCTTTTTGCTATTAAAACACTACTTGACGATAACCCATTATTTGAATCACTTTACATAGGTGAGCTGCCAATATTTAACTGGTTATTACTATTGTGGTTAGTACCTGCAGGATTAACGCTTTGGCTGGCCAAGCTTGTAAAACCAATAAATGCTAAAGCTACGCCATTTATATTGGCCGTTGCAGGTGGCTTTATATTATTGGCAATAAACAGCTTTATTCGTCAGTACTGGCAAGGTCCTTACATTTACTTATCAAAAGGCGCAAGCAATGCAGAGCTCTATAGCTACTCTGTTATTTGGTTAGTATTGGGGGCGGGTACTGTTATTTTTGGGCATTTAAAAAATCAATTATTAATACAAAAAGTAGGCCTGGGCATACTAGCTGCCGTTATTGTTAAAGTGTTTTTAATTGATATGGCTAACTTGGAGGGCTTACTTAAAGCGCTTTCGTTTATTGGATTAGGGCTTTCATTGGTGGGGTTAAGTTGGTTGTTCCAAAAGCTTAGAAGCCGAGTAAATCCAGTTTAATTTTATGAACACTTTATAAAGCAAAGCCCAGTGAAGATACTGGGCTTTTTGTTTTACGCTATTACTTGATAGCTTTTAACTAGAACACTTTTTACTAGAATACTTTTAACTAGATCACTATGTACTGTGATTAAGCAGTGCCTTTAGTTTGCCCGGTTTAATTGGCTTACTTAAATAATGAATATTAGCGGCTTTGGTTTCTTGCTTAAGCTCGGTGTCGCGCACGGCGGTAATTAAAATAGCAGGGACTTGGCTTTGCCAAATTTCGCGCAGGGTTTTAATTAGCGTTATGCCATCGCAGTCATTGCCTAATTGGTAGTCCATTAAAATAACATCGGGTGTACCGTTTTGCTTAGCATGCGCCAGTACATTATCTACGTTATCAAAAAGGGTGTAATTAGCCTGCCACTTTTTAAGTAAGCTTGCCATTGCTGCTAAATTTTCAGGGTCGTCGTCTACGGCAACAATATTAATTGCTGCACGGTTTTCTATTAGGCTGTTTGTAGTACTTTTTTGTTGTACAAACTGCTCGTCACCATAAGGTACCTCAATGCTAAAACGGCTACCTTTATTTGGCTCAGAATGCACATCAAGCGGCAAACTTAATAAGTCAGCCATACGTTTTACAACACCTAAGCCTAAGCCTACGCCTTTGTTATCGCCCGACTCCACACGGTAAAAGTCGTTAAATATTTTGGCTTGCTCTACTTCGCTAATACCGGGGCCTGTATCCCATACTTCTATTCGTAAATTGTGCTTTCGGTTCCTGCAGGCAATTAATACACGGCCATTGTCGGTGTATTTAACTGCATTAGAGACCAAGTTTTGAATAATTCGGCGCAAATAGGTTATATCGCTGTGCACAATTTGTTGGTTTGAACGCACACTAAGCTTAAGGCCTTTATCACTTGATAAAATAGCGTATTCACTTTGTAGTGGCGCTAAAATATCTTCAATATAAAAGTGGCGAGGGGTAGGGGTCATAGCGCCTTGCTCAAGCTTAGCTATTTCAAGCAATGCCGACATTAAATGCACGGTTGAATCGAGACTATCGCCTAGTTTTTCAAAGCTGTTTTGGTTAGTGCTGTCGAGCTGTTTTTCGTCAATGGCGGCAAGGTATAAACGTGCTGCATTTAACGGCTGTAAAATGTCGTGGCTCGCCAGTGCTAAAAAGCGCGTTTTACTGTCGTTGGCTTGCTCTGCTTCTCGTTTAGCTAAAGTAAGTGCTTGCTCAGTTTGTACGCGGCTATCTATTTGAGCTTGTAAGTCTTTATTAATAGTTTGCACTTCTTGAGTACGTGCTTCTATGCGGTTTTCAAGATCCATGTTTACTTCTTCAAGCGCATTTTGCGTACTTATGTGGTTTGTAATATCTGAAAAGCTGGTAACAAATCCGCCATCGGGCAGCGGATTACCAATCATTTCGTATACTTGGCCATTACGACGGTGGCGAATAAAATGATGCGAGCTGCCATATTTTAAATGCTGTACACGTTTTTCTACTTGGCGTTCTATTTCGCCTGGGCCACATTCACCACGGTTAGCGTTGTATCTAATAATGTCTTCTATGGGTTGGCCTACTTCTAAAAAGCCTTCAGGGTAGCCAAACATTTCATTGTAGCGTTTGTTCCATGCAACGAGTTTTAAATCTTTATCAACAACTGAAATACCGTGGCTTAAATTTTCGAGTGAGGTAAATAACAGGTTTTGATTAAATTGCAGCGCTTGTGTGGTTTCGTCAAAAAAGTTTACAACTTCTTCAAACGCCATACGCTTACCCGACGATACCGTATGTATTAACGCTTGCGCTGACGATGCGCCAAGCACGCCTGTTAACGCGCGTTCGCAGTAGGCTATAAATTCAGGCTCCGGGTGTGCGTTGTTATCGCTTAAATGATGGGCGAGTGCGTAATGGGCCAGTACTTGTTGGCTGCGCTGAATACCTAGAAATGTTTGCAGTAGTATTTTAAAGTCGTAAACGGTGGCTTTTACGTCTTTATTTAAGCGCCTTGATAAGATAGCCTGATCTTTAGGGTTAACAAAAGCAGCGGCCTGAATTTTATCAATTAAGCGCTCCTCAGCCCCAAGTGAAAAACTAATATAACAACCAATATTGGCAAACAAAGCTATCAAGGTTCCACGCGTTATAAGCGTTTGTTGCAGCTCGCTATCAAGGGTTGCGCCGGCATCGAGTATTGGCAGCATTAAAAATAGTATCCAGCAAATAAAGCCTGCTACCAAACCCGCATACACCCCATAAGCATGACCTTTTCGCCAATATAAACCACCCACAATAGAGGGTAGCAATTGGGTAACAAGTGAAAATGCGACCAAGCCCATACTGGCCAGTGCGCTACTATGGCCAAACCATTGCTGATAGAAATAGGCCAAAATTAATATGCCTGCAATAGCAAAGCGCCTTACAAGTAATATACGAGACTTATAACTGCTGGTAATTAAGTTACGTTTAAACTTTCTACGCAGCATTAACGGCAGTACCACATCGTTTGAGATCATCGTGCTTAATGTAAGCGTTGCTACCACTATCATTGCGGTGGCGGCCGATAGCCCACCTATAAATACAAAGGTGGTTAAAAAAGCGTTGTCGTTAATTAGCGGTAGGGCAAGTACAAAGCTGTCGGGTGAATAGCCGCTGCCAATTTCAGGATGAATGGCCGCAGTCGCAATAGGTAAAATCATTGCGGCTGTTAGTAGTAAATACAGCGGAAAAGCCCAGCGAGCGGTAAGTAAGTGGCGTTTGTTTTGGTTGTCGACCACGGTTACATGAAACTGGCGAGGCAAACATATAATAGCCGCTGCAGCCATTAAAGACTGGCCAATAAAGTTAAAGCTAAAAAAGTTAAAATCGCTCCAGTGACCCCAAATAGACTCAGTTACTTTGTTCGTGGTGGCTTCGGGTAAATTAAAAAGTGTAAATACTGCAAGCCCCGCAACGGCAATAAGAGCAATAAGTTTAATCATAGATTCAAATGCAACAGCGAGCATTAAGCCAGAGCGATATTCAGTTACATCAACTTTGCGAGTACCAAAAAATATAGCAAATAAAGCCATAATTAGTGTGGCAGAAAGCGCGAGCATATCGCCGGATATTTTATTACTGTTTTGCAAAAGTAAAAAGCTTGTACTAAGCGCTTTTAATTGCAGTGCAATGTAGGGAATGGTTGCCAGTAATGCGATTACAGTAACCATTATTGCTGTAGTTTGACGTTTGCCGTAACGAGCTGAAATAAAGTCAGCAATAGTCGTTATATTTTGTTTTTTACTTACCAGTACCAGCTTACGTAAAAATCCTTGGCCGAATAAAAACAGCAACGCAGGGCCTAATAATATTGGCAAGTAACTCCAACTGCTGGTGGCGGCTGTTCCTACCGAACCGTAATAAGTCCAAGAGGTACAGTAAATCCCGAGTGAGAGTGAATACACAAATGGGTGATGGCTAATACGCTTTGCTAAAGGGGTTGTTTTATCGCCCCAATTGGCAAGCCAAAACAGCACACCTATATAACTTAAAGCAACAATAATGAGTACGGCAGTCATGTTGTTATTAAACCTTATTATTTTAAATAGTCCCTCATCCCTATGAGGGATTAACACAATACCAGAACTGAGGTTAAGTGTGAGGGTTGAATTTAAAATAAAACTTTTATTTTATTTATATCTTATTGAATATTAACAGTAAAAATAAAACACCCTTGAGCATTAGACTAATGTCGCATTAATGACCAACTTATCAATTTAATCATAAAGCCAGCTTACAAAAACAGCCTAAGCAATTGAAATAATATAAAAATATATAAAGCACGCTTGAATGATAAATGCAGTTTACGTAAACGTTAACAAGCTGTTACGACTATGGTCTCAATTCAATATGTAACCAGCGTTGCTAAATTGGTAAGCGAAGATAAAAAACCACTCATCGCGATATTGCGGTGCTTAAAGGGGAAAACAAAAATGGCTTTTAAAGATGAAGAACAAGCAAAAGCTTATTGGGCAGAAAACATTTCGCTGTTATTTAAACTGTTAGCAGTGTGGTTTGTCGTGTCTTTTGGCTTTGGCATATTACTGGTTGATGTACTTAATGAAGTACGTTTTTTTGGGTTTAAACTTGGCTTCTGGTTCGCCCAGCAAGGCGCGATTTATACCTTTGTTGCTTTGATTTTTGTGTACGTTTTCAAAATGAATACGTTAGATAAAAAATACGGCGTAGACGAATAGGAGCTAAGCAATGGATGTTCAAACACTCACGTTCTTAATTGTTGGTTTAAGCTTTGCGCTTTATATCGGCATAGCAATATGGGCCCGAGCGGGTTCAACCAAAGAGTTTTATGTAGCGGGCGGCGGCGTACCTCCTCTTGCTAATGGTATGGCAACAGCTGCCGATTGGATGAGCGCCGCGTCGTTTATTTCAATGGCGGGTATTATTTCGTTTGCAGGTTACGATGGCAGTGTTTACTTAATGGGGTGGACAGGTGGTTATGTACTATTAGCCATGTGTTTAGCGCCTTACTTACGTAAATTCGGCAAGTTTACTGTGCCAGACTTTATTGGCGACCGTTACTATTCACGTACCGCGCGTTTAGTTGCTATTTTTTGTGCCATATTCATTTGTTTCACTTATATAGCAGGGCAAATGCGTGGCGTAGGCGTGGTATTTTCACGCTTTTTAGAAGTAGAAATTGAAACCGGTGTTTACATTGGTATGGTGATTGTATTCTTTTATGCGGTACTTGGCGGCATGAAAGGCATTACCTACACACAAGTAGCGCAGTATTGTGTACTTGTATTTGCCTACCTTGTACCAGCCATTTTTATCTCGATGATGATGACGGGTCACTTCTTCCCACAAACCGGTTTTGGTGCCACACTAATTGGCAGCGACGGCGTGTACGTACTTGATAAATTAGATGGCTTAAGCGCTGAACTTGGTTTTGCGCAATATACCGAAGGCTCTAAGAGCATGATTGACGTATTTGCTATTACTGGTGCGTTAATGGTAGGTACTGCTGGTTTACCACATGTAATTGTACGCTTTTTCACTGTACCTCGCGTAAAAGACACACGTATTTCTGCTGCATGGACTCTTGTGTTCATCGCGATTGTTTACACAACAGCACCTGCGGTTGCAGCCTTTGCTCGCGTAAACATGGTTGATACTATTAATGGTAAAGACGGTAGCGGTACAGCTTACGCAGAAGCACCAGGATGGATTAAAAACTGGGAACGCACAGGTTTAATTACATTTGATGATAAAAACGGCGATGGCAAAATGTTCTACACGGCGGGTAAAATCACCGATCCGAACAGTGCTAACGAAGTAAATGTAGACCGCGACATTATGGTATTAGCAAATCCAGAAATTGCTAATTTACCAGCATGGGTAATTGCACTCGTAGCTGCTGGTGGTATTGCCGCTGCATTGTCTACAACAGCAGGTTTACTACTGGTTATTTCGACCTCCGTTTCGCACGATTTACTCAAGCGAACCCTCAAGCCCGATATTACCGACAAGCAAGAGTTACTTGCAGCGAGGTTGGCAGCCATGGTCGCTATTGTTATCTCCGCGTACTTTGGTATTAACCCGCCTGGATTTGTGGCATCGGTAGTGGCATTTGCCTTCGGCTTGGCGGCAGCGAGTTTCTTCCCAGCAATTATTATGGGTATATTCTCTAAAACAATGAACCGAGAGGGCGCAATTGCAGGCATGGTAACGGGTATTGGCTTTACCGCTGCGTATATCATCTTCTTCAAGTTTGTAAGCCCTGAGCTTAATAATCCTGAACATTGGTTTTTAGGTATTTCGCCTGAAGGTATTGGCTTGATTGGTATGATTATTAACTTTGTAGTAGCTGCAGTTGTTCTTAAATTTACTCAAGCTACACCTATTGAAATTCAAGAAATGGTAGAAGGTATTCGTAACCCTAAAGGGTCAGCTGAAGCGCACGATCACTAGGCAACATTTATAGATATAGTAAAAAAATATAAAGCACCCAAAGCCCGACTTTAGTCGGGCTTTTTATTTGTTTAATAAATAAGTACATTAGATTGGTACATCACCATTTAAAGAGCGAATACAATGAGTGTAGAACAACAAGAAATAGCCCAATACGTTTGTTTGCAAGCGCCTTTTACTATGCTTGATAGCAGCGCATGCGAATACTTTGTAAATCATCTTGATATTATTTACCTTACCCGCGAAAACCAGACTCAGTGGTTACAAAGTGAAAACCCTAAACTATTTTTAATTCGCTCTGGTTTGTACGACCTAGTTGATGGCAAGGGCGATGTTGTTACGCGCTTAGCGCAAGGTGACTATTTTGGTTTTCCGTCGCTGTTAACCGGTGAGGCAATTCAAAATAGGTTAGAAGTACAAAAAGAGGGGATAGTGTATATGCTCTCTCAAACGCATTTTGATTTTTTACGCAGAGAATATAAATCGTTTGAGCAATACTTTGTACGCGCTCACGCTAACCGGTTATTGTCATCACATTATAAAAGTAAAAACGATAGCTGGTCGGAACGTAAAATATCAGAGCTGATGACGCGCACAGCAATTACGCTTACGCCCGATGCAAGTATTAGGCAAAGTGCTAAAAAAATGAAAGAGCATGGCGTATCGTCAATAATGATAACGCAGCACGCGCACTTAGTAGGGGTTGTGACCGACCGCGATTTACGCAACCGAGTACTTGCCGACGAGGTAGATCCACAAGACGCAGTAAGCAGTATTATGACCGCCAAACCTAAGTTTATATTTGAAAATAACCGGGTGTTTTCGGCGCTACACTTAATGCTTAAATACAATATTCACCATTTGCCCGTGCTTGACGAAAACCATAACCCGATAGGGATGATAACCAGCACCGATTTACTGCGCCAACAAAAAAGTGACCCCGTACAGCTTATTGGGCGCATATATAAAGCGCACACTGTTACTGATTTAAAACGCTACGCTAAAGAAATTCCCGAACTTTTGCGTAGTTTTTCGTACAACATTGACGACATATCGCTAATTGGTAAATTACTCAGTGGTTTAACCGATGCGCTTACATCGCGCCTGATTCACTTATTTCAAGAAGAGCATGGCGCAGCGCCAACCAGCTTTAGTTTTATTTGCTTTGGCTCGCAAGCACGCGAAGAACAAACCCTGCATTCAGATCAAGATAACGGCTTATTACTCCCTAACGACTTAACCACCGAGCAACACGCTTACTTTAAAAGTATGGGGGAGTTTGTATGCGAGAATTTAGTTGAGTGCGGCATTAGGCGTTGCCCAGGTAATATTATGGCAAGCAGTGATGAGTGCCGTATGAGCGTAAACGACTGGAGCGAGCGCTTTTTTAAATGGATAAAAAGCCCCACACCCAATGCAATGCTTAACTGTAAGATATTTTTTGACCTGCGATTTATTGAAGGTTCAAACGCTTTATACACGGCTTTTTGCGAGCAACTAATTCGTATATCGCGTAACGACTTATTCTATGCCGCAATGGCAACCGACATAAGCAGCAACAGCGTGCCAATTGGTTTATTTAATAAATTTAAAACCGAAAAAACAGATCAAAATAATAAATACATAGATTTAAAAAAACGTGGTGTCGTAATTATAAATGACATAGTGCGGTTATACGCTTTAAAAGCGGGTATTAGGCGCGCCAACACACAAGAGCGGTTGGACGCACTACTAAAACATAAACTGATCAGCAAAGAAGATATATACAACCTAAAAGACTGCTGGCGGTTCTTAACGCAGCTTCGTTTGAGTACACAAATAAACGAAGAGGGCTTACCGAGTAATTGCATTAACCCTAATAAATTAAACTCACTAGAGCGCCATCAACTAAAAGAAGCGTTTTACCTTGTTAAACAAGCGCAGCAAGCCGCCGCGTTTAAGTTTGCTCGCGGCAGTTTATAATGATGGATTACTAACATGGTAAAAAAGCTGCTCACTCGGTATTTAAAGCGCCGTAAATTACTAGGCAAAAATGCCTTACAACAACGTTACTTAGTGATTGATTTAGAGCTCACTGGGCTTGATGCAAAACAGCACGAAATTGTATCGGTAGCGTGGGTGATAATAGATAACCAATGTATAAAAATGAGCGAGTCGCAGCACCTTATAAATAAAAACGTAAAAAGCCTTGAGCAAAGTCCTGTTTTTCATGGGATTAGCGATGATGCTATAGCAAAGGGGCTAAGCCTAAACAGTATATTAATGCAATTAAGTAACCATTTTAGCGACTGTATTTTAGTGTTTCATAATGCCATGCTCGACTGGGGCTTTTTAAAAATAGCGCTTAAAAATGCCAATATAACAATACGGCCTAAACTCATAATCGACACACTGCATATTGAGCAAAAGCGCTTACTCCATCATTCAACTGAAATAAAACAAGATGATTTAACCCTTAATGCTTGCCGCACACGTTATGAGTTACCAAGCTATCATTGCCATCACGCACTGACCGATGCACAAGCCACTGCCGAGTTACTGCTAGCCCAGTGTCATCAAATAAACCGTGGCAAAGAGTTAAAAGTAGGCGAGTTGATGTAGGTTGGCTGAAGGCGGGGCTTTATGCCGCGCGAGATAAACTCCCGCCTACAATAAAGAGCAGTTTACTTTTATTGTTATCCGTATAACTATAGGTACAGTTACGTAATCATTATCTAACTAATCACTTCAAGGACGATCATGAAACTCATCACTGCCATTTTCTTAACCTTATTCCCACTCATCACTTTTGCTAATTCATGCTTACCTACAAGCCGTCAAATTTCGGTTCAAGGGACTGCAGAGGTGCTTGCCGTTCCTGATATAGCTAAAATACTATTTCAAATTATAAGTATTAAAAACGAACCTTTAGCAGCTAAGAACGATCTTGATAATAAAGTTAATTTACTAATTGACGGACTAAGTCAATTTGAAATAACTGCCGATGATGTAGTCGCCTCAAGTGTTAAAGTTGAAAAAACGGGTATGGATTACATTGAAACAGGGCATCAGGCTCCCGCTGAATACGCAGCTATAAGGATTTTTGAAGTAACACTAAAAAATAATGAAAGAGTGAATGATTTAAGTGATTTTTTATTGAATTTAAAAGTAAATGCGATTCAAAGTACTGAGTTTTTATCTTCAAAAGCTGAGCTGTTACAAGCACAAGCTACACAACAAGCACTTAATAACGCAAAAGAAAAAGCAAATATGCTTGCTAACTCCTTTGATACAAAAGTGGGTGAAGTACGCACTATTAGCTCAACTCAAAAAAGTGTTTACAGTGGTTTTGGTGCAGCGGTTAAAAAAATAGATAGAGTAAATCCAATAAGCGATTCCTTTCCTAAAGCTCGCAAAAATTATCTACAACAAACGGTAAGCTTTAAATCATCAATAAACGTGGTGTTTGATTTAGAAGTAAATGATTAAGTTAAAATTTTCATTTCAAATACATTTTCATAATGTAAGCTGGCTTTAAGTTTTTGATTAATTTGAAGGTAGCCATATTATGAGCGATGAAATCAACACGTTAAAAGCACAAACTGAGGCAAAAGTAGCAGCAGGGCGCAAAGGTAATCCTGATTTTATGAAAGGTGTTGATGAAACGATTGCACAAGCAAAAGCGTTTCAACAAGGTGCTAATGCACTTGATTTAAACCAAATTGCACCAAGTTTTGAGTTACCAAATCAACATGGTCAATCGGTGCAGTTAACTGAGTTACTTGCTAAAGGGCCTGTGGTTGTTACTTTTTATCGTGGTAGTTGGTGTCCGTACTGTAATTTACAACTAAAAGCACTGCAGTCACGTTTACCTGAAATTCATGCTTTAGGTGCGCAGCTGGTGGCTATTAGCCCGCAAGTACCCGACGGCTCAATGAGCGAAAGCGATATAAGTAACATGGATTTTTTAGTGCTGAGTGATCAAAATGCCGATGTAGCAGCAAGCTACGGCGTAGCATGGCAAGTGCCCACATTTTTACTCGAGCATATGCGAGTAGACCGAGGCCTAGATTTAGAGTCGGTTAACAATGGCAATAGTAGTGTTTTACCGATCCCTGCCACCTTTGTTTTAGATAAACAAGGTAAAGTGACTTGGCGTTATGTTGATGTTGATTATCGTACTCGTTCTGAGCCAGAAGATATAATTAACGCTTTGAAAAATTTAGTATAAAAAACTTAATTTTGAAAGTCAGACCCCTTGAAGAGCTTGCAATGCCTAAGCTCTTCAACGTTAATTTAAAGTTTCTAATGCTTCCCTCTTATAATCAGATGCAAGGTCGATTACAATACAGACATCTAAAAGGCGTATTGCCTTTATCTGCACGCTAAAAGAGTGGATTTTATATTTCATGGCAATCAAACTTGCAATTAATGGTTTTGGTCGTATTGGTCGAAATATTGTCCGCGCGTTATACGAGTCTGGTTTGAGCGACGATATAAAAATTGTTGCGATTAACGAACTTGCTGATCCTGAAGCTATTGCTCATTTATTAAAATACGACACATCCCACGGTCGTTTTTCTTTTCCTGTAAAACTTGGTGAAGACACCATTAGTGTTGCAGGCGATACCATTGCACTTTTTTGTGAAGAAAACCCAATTGAATTACCTTGGCAAACGCTCGATGTAGACGTTGTACTTGAATGTACGGGTGTTTACCACTCGCGTGAACATGCGCAGTTACATATTACCGCAGGTGCTAAAAAGGTGTTGTTTTCGCATCCGGCCGATAACGATGTTGATGCTACGATTGTGTATGGCATTAACGACGATGAGCTTAAAAGCGAGCACACAATTGTTTCTAACGGATCGTGTACAACTAACTGTGTTGTGCCGGTTATTAAAGTATTAGATGATGCATTTGGTATTGAGTCGGGCGCTATTACAACGATTCATGCGTCGATGAACGATCAACAAGTGATTGATGGTTATCATCATGATTTACGCCGTACTCGCGCTGCAAGCCAATCAATTATTCCAGTTGATACAAAGCTCGCTCGTGGTATAGACCGTATTTTACCTAAATTTAAAGGCCGTTTTGAAGCCATCGCCGTACGTGTACCTACTATAAATGTCACGGCAATGGATTTAAGTGTAACGGTTAATACCGATGTAGATTTAAATGCAGTAAATAATGCACTTAAAGCACAAGCAAAAGACCGCTTAGAAGGTATTTTAAGTTATACCGAAGAGCCGCTTGTATCGGTTGATTTTAATCACGACCCACATTCTTGTATTATTGATGGCACACAAACACGTGTTAGTCACAAACGACTGATAAAGTTATTAGTATGGTGTGATAACGAATGGGGTTTTGCTAATCGTATGCTCGACACAGCGCGTGCTATGATGGCAGTGAATAAGTAATTTATTAATATAATAATTTTAAACGTATTTTTCAGGTTCAGTATCGTTAACTAAGGAGATGTTCATGTCGGTCATAAAAATGGCAGATTTAGATTTAAACGGCAAACGCGTATTAATTCGTGAAGATTTAAATGTACCAGTTAAAGCAGGTAAAGTGACGTCAGATGCGCGTATTCGTGCAGCACTACCTACTATTAAACTAGCCCTTGAGAAAGGCGCTAAAGTAATGGTTATGTCACACCTTGGCCGTCCTACGGAAGGGGAATACGATGAAGCGTTTTCGCTTGCACCTGTAGCTGATTACTTAAACGATGCCCTAGAGCAAACTGTACGTTTAGAAAAAGATTACCTAAACGGTGTTGATATTGCTGATAACGAAGTGGTTGTTTTTGAAAATGTGCGCTTTAACAAAGGCGAGAAGAAAAACGACGAAGCGCTATCTAAGCAACTAGCAGCACTGTGTGATGTATATGTAATGGATGCATTTGGTACGGCTCACCGTGCACAAGCGTCTACCCATGGCGTTGGTTTATTTGCTGATGTGGCATGTGCAGGTCCATTGTTATCGGCTGAGCTTGAAGCGTTAGGAAAAGCACTTGATAATCCAGCGCGTCCATTAGTAGCGATTGTTGGTGGTTCTAAAGTATCTACTAAGCTTACCGTTTTAGATTCACTTTCTAAAATTGTTGACCAATTAGTTACCGGCGGCGGTATTGCAAATACCTTTATTGCTGCATCAGGTAGCCCAGTTGGTAAATCGCTTTACGAACCTGATTTAATGGATGAAGCGAACCGTTTATGTGCAGCAGCGATTGCTAATAATGGTGAAATTCCGGTACCGACTGACGTAGTGGTTGGTAATGAGTTTTCTGAATCTGCTGTAGCTACACTTAAAGATGTAAGCGAAGTAACAAGCAATGATATGATTTTTGATATTGGCCCTGATACAGCGAGCAAGCTTGCAAAAATTATTGCAAATGCAGGCACTGTTGTATGGAATGGTCCAGTTGGCGTGTTCGAGTTTGACCAATTTGGTAATGGTACTCGTGCTATTGCACAAGCAATTGCTAACTCAAATGCGTTTTCAATTGCGGGTGGTGGTGATACCTTAGCCGCAATCGATAAATACGGCATTGCCGATAAAGTATCTTATATTTCTACTGGTGGTGGTGCGTTCTTAGAGTTTTTAGAAGGCAAAAAACTTCCAGCAGTTGAAATGCTAGAGTCGCGCGCTAAGTAATTTTAGTCGCGTAAGGTGAGGGTGTAATAGCCCTCACCGACAATTAATTACTAAATACCTCTCACCCTAATTTAGTCGTTAATTTAGACGGAATATTACTGCAAAGCAGTGGTTTTTCGTGGCGTTGTTATAACGCCAAACTAACACATCCGTTCAAACTAGATGGTAGGGAACTACTGTCGATAAATTGGAGAATACCCAATGGCTTTAATCAGTATGCGACAACTTTTAGATCATGCAGCAGAGCATGGTTACGGCGTACCTGCTTTTAACGTTAACAATCAAGAGCAAATGCGCGCAATAATGGAAGCGGCTGACAAAACAAACAGTCCAGTAATCGTTCAGGGATCAGCTGGCGCACGTGCTTATGCTGGTGCTCCATTTATTCGTCATATGATTTTAGCAGCCGTTGAAGAATGGCCACATATCCCAGTTGTAATGCACCAAGATCACGGCACGTCGCCAGGTGTATGTCAGCGTTCAATTCAGCTTGGTTTTTCATCAGTAATGATGGATGGCTCGTTAATGAGCGACGGCAAAACCCCTTCAAGCTACGAATACAATGTAGAAGTAACGCGCGAAACTGTTGCGATGGCGCATGCCTGTGGCGTATCGGTTGAAGGCGAGCTAGGTGTACTTGGTTCACTTGAAACAGGTGAAGCTGGCGAAGAAGATGGCGTTGGCGCAGAAGGCATATTAACAACTGATCAAATGCTAACAGACCCTGAAGAAGCGGCTGATTTTGTAAATAAAACACACGTTGATGCACTTGCAATTGCTTGCGGTACTTCACACGGTGCTTATAAATTTACTCGCCCACCAACAGATGACATTTTAGCGATTGATCGCATTAAAGCGATTCATGCCCGTATTCCTAACACGCACTTAGTGATGCATGGCTCATCTTCAGTTCCTCAAGAATGGTTAGAAATTATTAATCAGTACGGTGGCGAAATTCCAGAAACTTATGGTGTGCCAGTTGAGCAGATTGTTGAAGGCATTAAGTTTGGTGTTCGCAAGGTAAATATTGATACCGATTTACGTTTAGCATCTACCGGTGCAATTCGCCGTCATATGGCGCTTAACCCATCTAACTTTGATCCACGTAAATACCTAGCTGAAGCTACAAAAGCAATGACAGAGATTTGCGTTGCACGCTATAACTCGTTTGGTACTTCTGGTCAGGCTAGTAAAATTAAGCCAATTTCACTTGATGAAATGCACCTTAAATACTTAAGCGGCGAACTAGACCCTAAAATTAGATAATAGATCAATTTATAATTGATCATTATTAGGGCCTGTTTATCTTTCGAGGTTGAATTTGCAGCAGTATGTTTGGTATTTAGGCAAGGCAGAGCCTATGCAGTGTGGTTATTCCCCATAAATAGGCGATAACGTGGAATAAATGCCAAACATGCGCTGCCCGAAGGGTTCTGCTTAGGGGCAATTTACTCTTTGTTGCCTACATGGATGTAGGTAAGGGGCGTGAGCAGGACGCGGAAGCTTTGCTCGGTTTTTACTTAGCCCGCTAGGTTACAAACCCCACGCCGCGATTAAATCGCCCCTGGGTTGATCAAATTTTAATCATGAAAGGTCAACAGGCCCTAAGCCAGTAACTTTGTTGCTGGCTTTTTTAATGTCAGCCCTTTTTATATTACAGATTACGGTTTTTTGATCAGATCACTGCATTACCAACGCGGAATTTTGGGATCACGCATTTACTAACACAGCCTTTTCGGATCATTACTTTACTAAGCCAAATACACTTTAATGCTATATATGGGTTCTGAGATAATTTGATCGTTATTTATTTGTACAAACAATCAACAACTTATGGCTTTGACTAGGTACAACTCTGATCTGAGGGTTGATCGGCTTGGTAAAAATCTGATCCTTTATTTGGAGCTTAGTAAAATTTAGATCTATTTTTGAACGTATTGTTTGTTACACAGGCGGGTTTGTTGATTTTAAAATGGCTTTAAAGCTACTTTTAAACGATCGATCTGTAAAAATGTCTTGGTTAGTAAAACAATGATCCCAGCTAGTTTGATATTGTTTAGTGGTTTAAATAGCGATACAAAAAAGATAATTTCAAAAAGTTAGCTATTACATAAATTTATCGTAAATCTCTTTTTATTACGTTAAATATTAAAAAGGTTTTAAAAATATGACGTTAATGAGGTTTTTTGTCACTAATTTGTGTTTTTTTTACCACCATTTTAATTTACACGTTACACTTTCATAAAAATGTCATACTTAGTCATAATAATGAAAACTA
The DNA here is from genome assembly GCF_014163935.1 of Pseudoalteromonas sp. SR41-7. NCBI lineage: Bacteria > Pseudomonadati > Pseudomonadota > Gammaproteobacteria > Alteromonadales > Pseudoalteromonadaceae > Pseudoalteromonas > Pseudoalteromonas sp. SR41-7. Next base: position 60,742 of record NZ_JACJEF010000013.1, read on the forward strand.
ATTCGATAGCGTAAGAGATAAATTGGAATGTCACGTAAAGTACTAGTCGTAGATGACGAAGCTCCTATCAGGGAGATGTTGGTTTTTGTTTTAGAGCAAAATGGATTTCAAGCAATTGAAGCAGAAGATTACGACTCTGCTATTGCAGCTATGGTTGAACCTTACCCAGATATGGTTTTACTTGATTGGATGTTACCAGGTGGAAGCGGTATTCAAATTGCTAAAAAGTTTAAGCAAAACGAACACACCCGCCAAATCCCAATTATTATGCTTACAGCTCGCGGCGAAGAAGAAGACAAAGTACGCGGTCTTGAAGTAGGTGCAGATGATTACGTCACTAAGCCGTTTTCACCTAAAGAGCTTATGGCACGTATTAAAGCGGTTATTCGTCGTGTATCGCCAACCTCATTAGAAGAAGCTATTGAAGTACATGGCCTGCGTTTAGACCCTATTTCGCATCGTGTTACCTCAGAAGGTAACGAGCTTGATATGGGGCCAACCGAATTTAGATTACTGCACTTTTTTATGACTCACCCAGAGCGTGTTTATAGCCGTGAACAACTGCTTGATCATGTGTGGGGAACTAACGTTTACGTAGAAGATCGCACGGTTGATGTGCACATTCGTCGCCTGCGTAAAGCAATTGGCCCACTTGGACATGACCGTTTGGTGCAAACAGTACGTGGCGCTGGGTATCGTTTTTCAAGTAAGCTGTGATCAGCTTAAAACTTAGCTAATGTGTAAAATACGCATGTATTACTACTCTAAGGTAAAGTGAGTGTATGTATCGAGTTGTTAATAAACAGGCGTTAGTTAAACGCCTGTTTATCTATTTTTTACCCTTACTATTAATTGGTGTGCTGGTTGGCGCGCCATTTTTGCTTTTATTTTTAGGATCTTTTTCCCTCCTTATTTGGCACTACCATCAACTTTATCGTTTGAGCGATTGGCTACTTAATCAACGCAGCTTTAATCCGCCAGAGGGTGAGGGTGCATGGGAGCAAGTGTTCGAAGGTATTTATCATCTCCAGCACCGTAATCGTAAAAAACGTAATGAGCTTGCAGATTTAATTCGTCGCTTTCGCGATGGGGCTGAAGCGGTACCTGATGCGGTTGTGGTATTACAAAACGATTTAAGTATTGTGTGGTGTAATCAATTAGCCCTTAAAGTGCTTGGTTTGCAGTGGCCTACCGATCATGGTCAGCGCCTTGATAATTTAATTCGCGAACCTAAGTTTGCTAAATACATGCACAAAGGCGAATTTGACGAGGCGCTTGAGCTGGATAACGGTCACAGTATTGAGCAGGTGCTTGAGTTTAGGGTAATGCCATATGCAAGTACGCAACTTATGGTTGTGGTACGTGATGTAACGCGCTTAAAACAGCTTGAACAGATGCGTAAAGACTTTGTAGCCAATGTGTCGCATGAACTACGTACACCGCTTACAGTGGTTACAGGGTATCTTGAGATGATGGATGGCGACATGATGCCGCCGCCAGCAATGTGGAACAAAGCGCAAAATACCATGCTTGAACAATGTAAGCGCATGGATAGCTTAGTCAGCCAATTATTATCGCTTTCGCGTATTGAAGGTGCACGGCGCCAAGACAACGATAAAGCTATAAATGTGCCGCAATTACTTGGTTATATTCACACTGAAGCAAACTCAATTAATCAAGACAAAGGCCACGAACTTATTTTTGATATTGATAAAACCCTTGATATTAAAGGCTCTGAGGATGAACTGCGTAGTGCGTTTTCTAATTTAGTATTCAACGCGATTCATTACACAAAACCAGGCGGTAAAGTAGAAGTTTGCTGGCAGCGCAAAAACAATAAAGCGTGTTTTAGTGTTACCGATAATGGTGATGGTATTGCGCCTGAGCATATTAACCGATTAACTGAGCGTTTTTATCGTGTTGATAAAGCTCGCAGTAGAACAACAGGTGGCTCAGGCTTAGGGCTCGCTATAACAAAACATGTGTTAACTCGCCATGATAGTAAATTAAATATTCGCAGTGAAGTTAACAAAGGATCGTGTTTTTCTTTTGAATTTTCAATAGATAAGATAGTTTCGCTGACTAAATAATTAAGCTAATAGGTCAAGTCATAAAAGTGTCATTTAAGAGTAATGTAACTGTCATGTACTCACTTTAGAGTGGGCAGCAGTTAGAAAATGGAACGAACAAACCGGAGAACTCTACATGAAATTTAAAAACTTAGTTGCCGCAATGGGTGTGGCTGTTACAACTTTCGTATCTGCACAAGCAGTTGCTCTAGACCAAAATATTCCTGAGTATCAAAAAATTAGTGGTGTTTCAGGCAACTTTTCATCAGTAGGTTCTGACACTTTAGCCAACATGATGACGTTTTGGGCTGAAGAGTACAAACGTATTTACCCAAATGTAAATATTCAGATTCAAGCAGCAGGTTCTTCTACTGCTCCACCGGCACTTACCGAAGGTACAGCTAACCTAGGTCCAATGAGCCGTAAAATGAAATCTAAAGAAATCGAAGCGTTCGAAAAACGTTACGGTTACAAGCCAACAGAAGTTCGCGTAGCTATTGATGCACTTGCTGTATTTGTACATAAAGATAACCCAATTGAAGGTCTTCGTATTGACCAAGTAGATGCTATCTTTTCATCTACTCGTAAATGTGGCGCACCAGAACAAGTTAACCGTTGGAGCGATGTTGGTCTAACAGGTGATTGGGCAGCTAAAGATGTGCAACTTTACGGACGCAACTCAGTATCAGGTACGTATGGTTACTTTAAAAAGAAAGCACTTTGTAAAGGTGATTTCCGTAATAACGTAAATGAGCAACCGGGTTCTGCATCAGTAGTACAGTCAATTTCATCTTCATTAAATGCAATTGGTTACTCAGGTATAGGTTATAAAACATCGGGCGTACGTACAGTACCGCTAGCTAAAAAAGGCGATAACTTTGTTGATGCAACACTTGATAACGTTGCACAAGGTAAATATCCATTATCTCGCTTTTTATACCTTTATGTGAATAAGCACCCAAACAAGCCGTTGTCTCCAATGGAAGCGCAATTCTTAAAAATGGTACTTTCAAAAGATGGTCAGCAAATTGTAGAAAAAGATGGTTATGTACCACTTTCTGCAAAGCTAGTAGAAACAGAACTTAAGAAGCTTGGTTTAAATTAATAAACTATAAGCAATAAAAAACCGCTCATTGAGCGGTTTTTTTGTGCCTAAAACTAAAAACTTTAAGGAATTAAATATTACCTAATTTTTCGGCTTGTGCTTTACATTGATTATAGCTCTCAACACATTTGCCAGAGCATACTTGTTGCTTTAAGCCCTCAGCAGTTGTTTGCTGTTCACAACTACTTTCACACTGGTAGTTTTGTTGAGCACACTGATTCATTTCAGGGTTTTCAACTTGGTTTTGACAACCTGCCAATAGTGCAAAAGTAAGGGCGACTACGCTTGTTTTTATTAAAGTGTGCATGCTTCTTATCCTTAAAATGGAGTCGCAATAATATTAAATTTCGACTTGGATATTGTCGATCAATCTAACACCACCAAAATAGGCTGCGGCTAAAATAACAAATTGAGTATCTTCGATTGTAGCAGTTTTTAATGTATCTCGTTGAGCAATCTCAAAATAGTCTGGTTTTAGGCCTGCTTTCTCTAAACTTTGTTTAGCTAAGCTTTCAAGTTTTACAAAGTCTTTCTCGCCACTTTTAAGTTGCTCAGCGCACGTATTAAGGGCTTTAAATAATACGGTTGCAGTCGCTTTTTGATCATCAGATAAGTAACCATTACGTGAGCTCATAGCAAGGCCAGAAACTTCTCGCATTGTAGGTACACCAATGACTTCAACCGGAATTGATAAGTCGCGTGCCATAGTTTTGATTACTTGTAGTTGCTGAAAATCTTTTTCACCAAAGCAGGCGTAATCTGGTTGCACTAAGTTAAATAACTTAGTTACGATTGTTGCAACACCTCTAAAGTGACCTGGACGTGAGCCACCGCAATAGCCTAATGAAATGTCAGGTACATCTACAAAGCTTTGTGCACCCAGTCCGTTAGGGTAGATTGTTTCTACACTTGGGGTAAATACAATATCAGTGCCTAGTTCAGCAAGGCCTTGTTTGTCTTCGTTTAGCGTACGAGGATAGTTATCTAAATCTTCGTTAGCACCAAATTGCATTGGGTTTACAAAAATACTTACAACGACTTTGTCGGCCAAGCTTTTTGCTTTTTCTACTAGCGAAAAATGCCCACGGTGCAAGTTGCCCATTGTTGGCACAAGCGCCACGCTAAGACCTGCTTGGCGCCATGCTTTAATTTGACTACGTAACGATCTGATTTCAGTTATTGATTGCATTATTTAAACTCATGTTCAGCGCTTGGAAATGCGCCACTTTTAACATCTGTACAATACTTTTGAACGGCTGCAGGCATATTGCCTGTTTCGAGCAAAAAGTTTTTAGAAAATTTAGGAATGTAACCTGCCGAAATACCAACCAGGTCATGCATTACCAGTATTTGGCCGTCAGTTAAGCTGCCTGCACCAATACCAATAGTCGGGATACTTAAAGCGTCTGTAATGCGTTTTGCCAGGGCACTTGGAATACACTCAAGTACTAATAATTGCGCGCCAGCAGCTTCAAGTGCTTTCGCATCATCAATCATTTTTTGTGCTTTATCTTCTTCGCGACCTTGTATTTTAAAGCCACCAAATACATGAACTGACTGTGGTGTAAGGCCTAAATGCCCGCAAACTGGGATACCTTGTTGAGTGAGTGCTTTAATGCTCTCGTAAAGCCACTCTCCGCCTTCAAGTTTAATCATGTTTGCGCCAGCGCGCATAAGCTCAGCTGCATTTTTACAGGTATCACTAACGCTTGAGTAGGTCATAAAAGGTAAGTCAGCAATTACAAATAATTCGCGGCTACCAGCGCGTACACAGCGGGTATGATATGCAATATCTTGATTTGTTACGCCAAGGGTGTCATCGCCGCCTTGTAGTACCATGCCCAATGAGTCGCCCACTAAAATAACTTCAACGCCGTTATCATGAAATAACTTTGCAAAACTAGCGTCGTAGGCTGTTAATGCAGTAATTTTGTTATTTTCTGCTTTCATTTTATTTAAAGTAGAAACGGTTATTTTAGACATAATATCCTCGCAGGCAAAAGCCTAGGTTAATTACAGAGGTAATTGTTGTAAGTCGTTGAGCGGTAAGTTATTTGCAATGGTTTTTAATGCAATGCCGCTAGGTAAAATAAGTTCAGGTGCAAGCTCTAATAGTGGGTAAACCACAAACTCGCGATCACTCAAACCATAATGAGGCACGGTTAAGCGCGCCGTATTTATAATTTGATCATCAAATAATAGGGTATCGATATCAAGTGTGCGTGGACCCCAACGCTCAGCTTTTCTTACTCGACCATGCTCAAGCTCAATACTTTGTGTTAAATCAAGTAATTGCTCTGGATCAAGGGTCGTTTTAATACAGGCTACGGCATTGATATAGTCTGGTTGATCTTGTGGGCCCATAGGCTTACTTGCATAGTAATGCGATACGTTTACAAATTCACAATTAGGCAGCTTTTTAAGCGCAATTATCGCGTTATCAAGCTGCTCTTTTGGTGAGTTTAGGTTGGCACCTAAACCCAAATAAACACAATGCATGTTATTACTCAGTTGGCTTTTTAGTAGGGCGACGGCGCTTTCGCGGCTTAGGACCACCTTGATGACCTAAGCTTTTAACCATCTCTTTTTGGCCGTTTATATCTTTACTTAAGTATTGTGTCCACCACTGAGCAAGCTCTGTATGCTGAGTTTCGCCTGCATCTACGCGTAATAATAAAAAGTCGTAAGCGGCTTTAAAGCGAGGCTGTTGCGTTAGCCTGTATGCACGTTGGCCAGCACGTTTATCTAAGCGGTGCTGAATATGCCAAATATCGCGAGCACCTAAAGTAAAGCGCTTAGGAACAGCTATATGCTGTGAATTATCGCTTAGTACTTTATTCATTGCTTGTGCGAAAGCATCGTATTCAGATAGTTGCTCTTGGCTTTGAATTTTTTTAGTGCGCTCAAGCAGTGGGAACCAAAGTAGGGCAGCAAAAATAAACGCCGGTGTTACTTTTTTATCGGCATTAATACGCTTGTCGGTATTTTGAAACATTTGCTGAATAAGCGTGTGCTCTAAGCCACTTGGGTTTTTATCTAAAATTTTATCAAGTTCAGGAAAAAGTGAGCGGAATAAGCCGTATTTACGCAGCATTAAAAAGTTAGCTTCGGCCTTGCCGTTTAAAAATAGCTTAAGAATTTCTTCAAATAAACGTGCTGGCGGAATGTTATCAAGCAAGCTTGCAAGCTCGCTAATTGGCTTTTCACTTTTAGGCGCAATGCTCATATCAAGCTTAGTGGCAAAACGTACTGCACGTAACATACGAACAGGGTCTTCGCGGTAACGCGTTTCAGGGTCGCCAATAAGCTCGATTTGTTTAGCTTTAATTGCCGCTAAGCCGTTGGCGTAATCGTGAATACTAAAATCTTTAATTGAGTAATAAAGTGCGTTGATTGAAAAGTCGCGGCGCTCTGCATCTTCTTCAATACTGCCAAATACGTTATCACGTAGTAGTTGGCCCTCATTGCTTGATTGGCTTATTTGATTTTTGTCTTCTTGCGCTTCGTGGTGGCCACGCATTGTTGCCACTTCGATAATTTCACGGCCAAATACAATGTGTGCTAGACGAAAGCGACGACCTATCAGGCGACAGTTTCTAAATAGTTTTTTTACCTGATCTGGAGTTGCATTAGTAACTACGTCAAAATCTTTTGGCTGTTGGCCTAACAATATATCGCGAATACAACCACCAACAAGGTAGGCATCGTAGCCACCGTCTTTTAAGCGGTATAATACTTTGATTGCATTTGGGCTAAATTGTTTGCGAGAAATACCATGCTCACCACGAGTGACAACAATAGGTTCACTGCTTACAGAAGCGCTTTCGGCACTGGTATTCGGGCCGATTATTTGTCGGCAAAATTGAAAAAGCTTGGAAATAATAGTCTGTCTCCTAGAAGGTGTGATTGACTCTGCATCGCAATCAAAAGTTACAGCAAATAGGGCGGTTATAACCCAGTACAAGCTGTTTGACGTAATTAGCATATATTTAGGCGGCTATCATATACCAGCAGGGTTTAAAAATTAAGTTGATGTGTTGAAATTAAGCCGTTTTTAGCTATTTTATTTACTTAAATGTGTAAATTGGACTTTCTGGCTATGTGGATGTTGAGAAATTTGTATTTCGGATACTTGGGGGACCTGTTTTAAGCTAAAGTTTTTAATTCCCCAATCGATTAATTGTTCTATATTTAAGTCGCTTAAATCAGCTATAACAGGTAGCCCTAAAAATTCAAAAGCGCTAATTAAAGCAGGCTTTGGATTTTGCTTACAAATGGCGGGGGCATAATTTTGTTTAGATAGTTTAAAACCGGGTTTGGCAACCGCTAAAGGTAAATGAGCAAATTCAGGTACAGGGCTGTCGAGTTGTTTAAACAAACTAATTTGCCGAGCTGTTGGTTCAATTAAATCTGCGCCTCTTACAATTCGATTTATGCTTTGATCGATATCATCGACGACCACAACAAGTTGATATGCAAATAAACCGTCACTGCGTTTAATTAAGTAATCTTCGTGGGATAATGCACTATTTACCGATATATCACCTTGAATTAAATCACTAAATTGAGTCGTTGGATGTTGCTGAACTAAACGAAGCGCGCCGGATTGAGTATGATGATTAAGTGCTTTGCAATGCCCCTGATAAATACCGCCAATGGCTTTTATCTGCTTGCGAGTACAGGTGCAACCATAAACAAGGTTTTGCTCTAAAAGTGAGTGGGTAATATCTTGATATAAAGACAGGCGCTGTGTTTGGTATACAACAGGTTCATCCCAATAAAGGGCGTAGGCTTGTAAGGTATTTAGAATATCGGAGTCGGCGTTTTTAACCACGCGCGTAGTGTCAATGTCTTCAATACGAACTAACCATTTTCCTTGATTAGCTTTTGCATCTAAATAGCTACCCACAGCCGCTACAAGTGAGCCAAAATGTAATGGCCCAGAAGGAGACGGCGCAAAACGACCGCGATATTTACGCATAGGCGCAGTAACGGCTGTAGGAGACATAACTAACTAATAAGTTTTAATTAGCCGCGTCCAGATTGCTTTTCTTTGATTTCTGCAAGTGTTTTACAGTCTACGCATAAATCGGCAGTAGGACGTGCTTCTAAGCGACGTATGCCAATTTCGATGCCACAAGACTCACAAAAGCCAAAATCATCTTCTTTAATCAAATTAATTGTTTTTTCAATTTTTTTGATTAATTTACGTTCGCGGTCACGAGTACGAAGTTCTAAAGAGAATTCTTCTTCTTGTGCAGCGCGGTCAACTGGGTCAGGAAAGTTAGCAGCTTCGTCTTGCATGTGCGATTTAGTACGATCAACTTCGTTACGTAAATCGTTACGCCAAGTCTCTAAAATTGCTCTAAAATGAGCACGTTGTGCATCATTCATGTACTCTTCGCCTGGTTTTTCTTGGTATGGTTCTAAACCGGCTTGAGCCAATAAACCATGTTTCTTTTGGTCTGGCATAACTCTCTCCTAAATCCTTAATTTAATGCCTCAGCATTAGCCGGCGGTATAAATAACAGAATCTTATACCCTAGGCAAATTTATTTTTAATTAATCGAATTAGCTTCAACCATGCTTACTGAGTAAAAAAGTGTATTAATAGTTTATTTACACTTTTAATTAATTCACATATTCGCTTTCTAAAACTTGCCTTGTTATATGGGCAAAAGCTTTAAAAACAAGTTAATTTTAATAATTCACTTTTTACCACTTTCTATAATTGGAGTACTTTGTAAATTACGCTTAGTTCAATCCGTTGGTTTATTACACTATTCTATAAATGCTATTCTTTTATGAAGTAAGACTCCATTAGCTGAAATTTTGGCTTTGTATGCTAATACTTCAACACCGGCTATTATTGCTTGGTTTAATAACGTGGCGTATTTTTTATCAATATGCGCAGCTGCACTTACGGTATTTATTCCCTCATGCAAAACAGCGAACAGTAATACTGCTCGGTGGCCTTGTTCGATCATTTCTATTAGTTCGCGGATATGTTTTTGTCCACGCAGTGTTTGCGCATCAGGAAAGTAGCCTTGCCCGCTTTGTGGTGCATTTTCGCTTAATAATGTGACTGACTTAACTTCTACATAGCAATCGGGCTTATTTTCGTCTGTGAGTAAAAAGTCGATACGACTGTTTTCGCTGCCGTACTTCACTTCGCTTTGCAATTGACTGTAGTCGAGTAGTTCGCTTATCACATTATTGTTTATTGCTTCTTCTACTACTTTATTAGCCACCGCTGTATTTACACAAATAAGCTGCGATAAGTTATTTTGCGTAAGCTCTAATGAATGCGGGTATTTTCGTTTTGCGTTATCGCTCGTTGAATAAAAAGCAGTAAAGCCTGGCTCAGCGCATCCCGTCATTTTACCTGTATTTGCACAGTGGGCGGTAAATTCGCTGCCATCACTTAATTGTAAATCAGCTAAAAAGCGTTTGTAGCGCTTTAATAATATGGCTGGTTGCAGCGCTGGCGTGTACTTCATAATAACTTCCAAAGCGTAAACACTGCTCAGCAGTGTGATTTATGTTATTTATCTCAAGCTGTTGGGAACTTAAGCGCTCTATAGTAAACTCGGTGGCACATTTAAGTGCAAGGGAATTCTAACATGAGTGAAAAATTTGTTGTTCAACTAAGCGAACAAGCAGCAGCGAGTCATTGGGGCGATAATGCGTCATTGTCTTTTAACGAGCGCGGTGCAACTGTTCATTTATCTGAGCAAGACACATTAAAAAATGTTCAAAAAGCAGGCCGTACTATTGCAAGCCAAGGCGTTAAAAATGTTGAATTAGCAGGTGATACTTGGTGTACAGAAAGCCAGTGGGCTTTTTACCAAGGCTTTGTAACACCAAAATCATTAAACGGTGTTGAGTTTGTTGATAACGCACAATCAGATATTAAAGAACTTGCTCACTTAAAAACGTCAGCAATTTGGGCACGTGAAATGGTTAACGGTACTGCCGATGACATATACCCAGAAAGCCTAGCTGAAAAAGCAGCTGAGTTTATTCAATCATTAGCGCCTGAACATGTAAGTTACCAAATTATTAAAGGTGATGCGTTACTAGAACAACAGTGGATTGGTATTCATGCAGTTGGTCGCGGTAGTGTTCGCCCACCAGTATTGCTTGAGCTTGATTACAACCCAACAGGCGACGAAAATGCACCAGTAAGTGCTGCGCTTGTAGGTAAAGGTATTACGTTTGACTCAGGTGGTTACTCAATTAAATCAAGCGAAGGTATGCTTGGTATGAAGTGCGACATGGGCGGCGCTGCAACAGTAACAGCAGGTTTAGCATTGGCTATTAACCGTGGTATTGAAAAACGTATTAAGCTGTTTTTATGTTGTGCTGAGAACTTAATTTCGGGTCATGCATACAAATTAGGTGACATTCTTACTTACAAAAATGGCACAACAGTTGAAATTGTAAACACGGATGCTGAAGGTCGCTTAGTACTTGCTGATGGCTTAATGGCAGCAGGAGAGACTGGCGCTCCACTTATCATTGATGCAGCAACACTAACTGGAGCAGCGCTTGTTGCTGTTGGCCAAGAGTACAATGCATTATTTGCACTTGATAAAGAACTTGCACGTGAAGTTGAAAGTTTTGCATCTCAAGAAATGGAAGCTGCTTGGCCACTTCCTCTTGAAAAATGGCATCAACAAAACTGCCCATCTCCTTATGCTGATACGGCAAATAGCCGTGCACAAAAGGGTGGCGGTTACGGCGGTGCATCGAATGCTGCAGGCTTTTTATCACGCTTTGTGCCAAACGATGGCAAAGGCTGGGTGCACATAGATTTAGCTGCTGCTTTTAACATGGGCAGTACAAGCCAATGGGCAGCGGGCGCAACAACTCAAGGTATGCGTACGGTTGCTCGTACCCTACAAGAAAAAGCATAATATTTACTAAATTATGCTTTTTACACTAAAAATAGGCACCTTTGGGTGCCTATTTTTTAATTTACAGGCAAGCAATTTTATTTCATTTGCGGTAAAATCCGTCGCCAATACCTGTTTGAGTTTAATTTTTGCTTAACTCTAAGCTGCGCTCAAATCTTATATCCACCACTGGGGTTTCTAATTATGTCAGATAAGTGCTACATCACAGCTCAACAGCTGCTTGAAGATTCGTTCCGCGTAGCGGCACAAGTATACCAAGATGGCTTTCGTCCTGATTTTATTATTGGTATTTGGCGAGGTGGTGCCCCGATCGGTATTGCTGTTCAAGAATATTACGATTATAAAGGCATTGAGACTGACCACATTGCAGTACGTACATCGTCTTATTACGGTATTGGTAAACAATCTAAAGAAATTAAAGTGCACGGTTTGCATTACATTGTTGAGAACGCAAATGCAGGCGACTCATTATTAATTGTTGATGATGTATTTGACTCTGGTCGTAGTATTGTTGCATTAAAAGAAAAGCTTTCAGAGCTTATGCGCTTAAACTTGCCACGTGATATTCGTATTGCATGTCCGTACTACAAGCCAAAAAACTCAAAAGTAGACACTGTTCCAGATTATTATATTCATGAGTCTGAAGAGTGGTTAGTGTTCCCGCATGAACTATCGGGTTTAACACCGGATGAAATTATTGCTGGTAAATCTGATCTTGCGAAAATTCATGACATTTTGCTAGAGAAGTAATTAGTAATTTGCATAAATAAAAAAAGGCCGTGAAGGCCTTTTTTTATTTTAAAGCTGAGCAAAGCTATCTACGTATTCACTTAGCTTTGGTATATCGACGGCTTGTAAGCCATCGTTGCTTCTAAGTACTAAGCCTTTTTCTACGAGTTCTGTAACAACACGTCTGTAAGCTCGCTCAGTGGTAGCAAAGCGTTCGGCTTCAGCATTTACAGTTGGGTAGGCTCTAAGTAGCGTAGGGTTGTTGTTCTCGGCCCTTAGTAAGCAATCTTTAGCTATGTTATAGCTAAGTGGTAGTAATAACTTATCTAAATTGATTTTTTGGTTTTCCTGAAACTTAGCCGCAATGGTTTGTGCGGTGTATAAGCTCAGTTCTGGTTTTTCAAGTAGCAGAGCACGCCAATGTCTTAATTCAATAAGGTTATAGGTTACATCGCTAAAGCACGTAACTGTATAAATACATGGATTATTATTTAGCGCTTCTATTTCACCAATAAGGGTATTGTTACAATCCAATTGACCTAACAGCAGGCGTCGTCCATTACCTACGTCGTAACTAAACGACACAGTGCCACTGCGTACAAGCACAAGCTTGCTTAAAGGCTGATCTTGATGGATCAGGACTTCTTTTTTTGATTGTTGATAGCTACTACCGGCAAAGGTTAAAAGCTGATCAACAAGGTAACTAGAAAAATGGTATTGAAACATCAATGTGCTCTTCGGACATTTGTCCTATTTATTACATCTTAATGACGATAGCATTAAGACACTAAGAATTTACGCTAACTTGCTATTAATATTATTAGCTTTGCTAAGAGTATTATTTTACCTTCATTTCCCGTGTAATGATTTAAGAATTTGCTGGTATTTTCCGGCAAACTTTTTCAGGTTTTTTAAGCAGGTTAGCTTTTTTATTTTGTTGTAACTTTGCAATACTTATAAGTGCCATAAGCTAGCAGTACATGTAATGCTAACCTAAAGGCTAGGAGAGAACAATTGAGTTGGGAATATTTAGGTTATATTGCATCAGCTTTATTGGTTGCATCGTTAACAATGACAGATGTAGTAAAACTACGTTGGTACAACATGTTTGGTTGTATTGTATTTACCGCATACGGTGTTGCCATTGGCGCAGTGCCTGTTATTTTTACCAACGGCTTATTGTCGCTTGTAAATTTATACCACATTATAAAAATATATCGCCAACCTAAAGTTGAAGACGCTAAAAGCTAAAATAAGTTATCTGCACAAAGTAAGTTAATGGTTTTAATTAAAATCAAAATTTCAGTTTTTGTGCATTCCGGCTTGAAGTGAATACAGATAATCTCATATCACTCTACATAACTTTCCTTTGAACCTTGCTGTAAGCTCTTACTTAAAAGATGATTACATTAGGTTTTAATACGCCGAACGTTAGCTAAATTCTGTTCGCGGATAACAAATATATAAATAAGCGCTTCTAAAAATTCCATTAAAAAATCCGATAGCAGTAAACTGCTATCGGATTTTTTATCTGTTATACCAACCTGCTTATATGTGGGTCTATTTAATGCTTCAAAGCGCTTAAATATTTATGTAGGTTGTGGTATTTACGCTTTTTCTAAATCTTCAACGTCACCTAAGCCAGCAGTTAGTTCTTCAAGTAATTGCTTTATTTCCTCAGAAGCTAAAATAAAGTCAGCATCAAGTTTTAAAGCCATATCTTCTTTAGGAATATCTGCGTTCTCTTCTTTTAGAGTTTCAGAGTAGCTTAAACGCTTGATAGAGCCATCGTTTTGCAGCATAAACTTGAGGCGTTCTTGCCAATCAAGTGCCAGTTTAGTTACGCGTTTACCACTTTCTAAGTGCGATTTAACCTCATCACATGCCAGATCATGGCCTTTTAGTTTTACTTGTGCACCGCTGTCGTCAGCTTCTTCAAGCTCAGCGTCAGAGCCAATAGCAAAGCCTTCTGGTGTACTAAAGTTAGTTAACCAATCAGTTAAGAATACATCTAGGTCGTAGTTAGCAAACGCAGGTACAACTGGGAGCGTTCCTAACGATTTACGAAGTAGTGCCAGTAGCTCTTCAGCTTTATTAAAGCTGCCACTATTTACAACCACCCAGCCATTTTCTTGGTCAATAAAGGCAAATTGTAAGCTCGACTTTTTAAATGCCTGGGGTAGAAGAGTATGAAGAATGTTTTCTTTTAATTCGTCTTTTTCTTTCTTTTTAACAGGGCGGTTTTCTTCGGCTTCTATCTGATCAATTTTCTCAGCAACTAGTTCGTTGATAACAGAAGCTGGGAGTACTTTTTCTTCACGTTTTGCGCAAACTAAAATACTTTTTTGAGAAAAATGCGATAGTGTTTCGCCATGCTTTCCAAACGCTTTCGTCCAACCAAATGTTGCAAGCTCTTGACCAGTACATGGGCGAAATAAATCTTGCTCTAATGCTTTATCAAAATCTTCTTGGGTGTATGAAACGTCTTGCTTAAAGCGGTAACAAATAAGGTTACTAAACCACATAGGGGAATTGATCCATTTGAAAAATTTGTCCAATCATAGCAATAAAAACAGCATCTCGAAATGACTGATTTGTTACTAGGGCGTGTTGAACTTTATGGATTGAAATTTGTTCAATCCAAGGAAGATTAAATCGCGGCGCTAGGTTTGTAACCTAGTGGGCTCGGTAACTGCTCCTGCGTTATTCTACTGGCTTACATCCATGTAAGAATAAGTAAAAACCGAGCAAAGCTTCCGCGTCCTGCTCACGCCCCTTACCTACATCCATGTAGGCAACAAAGAGTTAATCGTCCCTAGATCGAGCTCAAAGGGCAGCGCATGTTTGGTATTTATGCTGCGTTATCGCCTACTTATGGGGAATAACCACACTACATAGGCTCTGCCTTGCCTAAAAACCAAACATATTGCTGCAAATTCAACCACCAAAGAACAACACGCCCTAATAATTTAATGCATATACTTTTTTATTCATATTTATCAAAAATAGGCATTGGCTTAGCCATGTTCTTTGGAAATTGAATATAGTAACGCAGACCTTTACCAGGTTCACTCGTTGCATCAATAGATCCACTAAGAGTTTGTTTAACTAAGTTAAACATTATATGGGTACCTAATCCGCTTCCGCCCTCATCGCGTTTAGTCGTAAAGAATGGGTCAAACAATTTTTTCAATTGCTCACTGGTAACTCCGTTACCGTCATCTTTGTAATCAATCGTTAAGTTAGTGTCATCTGCGCTTATTTTGATATTCATCACACCGTTGCTTTTACCTTCAAAGCCATGAATGAGTGAATTCATAATTAAGTTAGTAAAAATTTGGCTGATGGCGCCTGCCGGTAAATTTAAAACTAAATCATCAGGGCATTCTAATTTTATTGTATGGGATGTCTTTTTTAGTTTTGGATGCAGTGAGCGTATTACTTCGTTAGTGTAATCTTTAAAGTTAATAGTTCTTACAGCTTCACTGGCCTGATCGACCGCTATTTGCTTAAAGCTAGCAATAAGCTCTGAGGCTCTATCTAAGTTAGTGGTTAACAAGCTTGTACTTTGTTTTGCTTCGTTAATAAATTCTTCTAGTGCTTTTGGTGAAAGTGTTTTTTCACTATAAGCACTTTCGAGTTTATTTAAGCGTTCTTGCAAAAACGATATTGCCGTTACACCTATCCCAATAGGGGTGTTAATATCATGCGTAATACCCGCCACAAGCCCGCCTAGTGCGGCCATCTTCTCTGTGCCTAATAAACGTTCCTGTGCAAGGCTTAATTCCTCTATATAACGCTGAGATTCAGTTTGTTTTGTAATTAGCTCTTGCTCTGTGCTGCGGCGTAAGTCTATTTCTTCAGTGAGCACAATTTTTTGCTTCTCAAGTTCGTATTTTTGCTGTTGTAATTCCATCATTGCTTGGCTTAAGTTTGATGTTTTACGGGCTACGTCTTGCTCAAGTTGTATGTTGTGATGATCGAGCTTTTCGTTACTAATAATAAGTTCTTTTTGGGTGTGCTCAAGCTCTTTTCTGTACTGAACCACTTTATCTATTAGTTTGTTAAACGACTGCTCCATTACTTTTAGTTCGTTATGCTCCTCTGTTTCTATTTCTATGTGTTGTCCTTCTAGCTCATCTAATTCTAGGTTTTCTAGTTGCTCAGTAAGCTCAGCTAAGGGATCTGTAAGAAGCTTTCTAAATGCCATTAAAAATAAAATGATTAAAAAGGTAGTTTTAATCATCGCATTACCAATCAAAAAGTAGATTGATACCATAATTCGGCTTAAAACAACTTCTCGGCTAGAGAACAAGGTAACGTCGCCCACTTGGGTAGCACGGCCAGAAAATTCAAAAATAAGTGGAAAGGTGTAACCAAACAGACCGGATTTCGCGTCTTCTAAAATAGCTTCTTCTTGTACTAACTGTTGGTTATATAGCTTATGTATGTCGAGCGAGCGCCCTAACTGTGAAATAATTTCGCCGCTGTCGTCTCGAACAATAATCCCTTCAATCATGGGAATGGCGAGTAAACCTTCTGCTGTTGTAATTGTTTGCTTGGTATTAAGCTCCCAAATTGCACGTGTTAAGCTACGACTAAAGGTTTTTTGTAATGTACTTAATTCATCACGTATATAGTCTTTAGTATTGAGATATTCAGCAAGCACCTGTCCGCAAGTCACTACGAAGGTAAGCAAAAAATAAACGGATAAAACGCTTGTTAGCAGCTTCTTAGAAAGGCTTTTTTGTAACATGAGTGACTTGTTCATCCTTTGTTATTTTTGTAACGTTACTATTGTAATTTAAAAGTTAGTCAATAAACCTCTAAAAATAAATAAAAAAGTTAAAATTTAATAAGATAAATCTAATTAAGTCGGTATGTAGTATTAATGTAATTAAACTCAGCTATGAATTAGTAAATTTGCTAGACGTTAAGTTTTGTAAGTTTGATTAGAATTTAGTTTCGTTAATCATATTTAAATGAGTTAATTCTATATTTATCATTGCATTGAATTATTAATGCGCTAAGTATTTAGATGCGTGTTAAAGTGTCCTGAGTGCAAAGAAAGATGGTCTTTTAATAACTTTGATGGTTGTGTAGTAGTAAACATGATGAAATTTTCGATATTAGTCTGTGATGATTCTGCTGTTGCTCGTAAACAAGTCGTGCGGTGTTTAAATGAGTGTATAGACGCAGATATACAACAAGCTATAAATGGAGCAAACGCCCTCGATCTTTTAAGAGCACAAAACTTTGATTTACTGTGCCTAGACCTCACCATGCCAGAGGTTGATGGTATACAAGTACTTGAAACTATAAAAACAGAAAAAATAGAGTGCTTTGTGTTGGTTATTTCTGCTGATATACAGGAAAAAATGAAGCAACGAGTCGCCCAACTTGGCGCAATTGATTTTATTGATAAACCTATTAATAAATCAAGCTTGAATGAAATATTGCATAAATTTGGCATTCATTAGGTTTTTTCATGTTAAAAAAGGCTGTTTTATCTTTTAATTTAGGGTTGACAGCATAGCCTTTGTTAAGGCAGTCTTAACATATGAAAACAATTAATCGCGTACTGACCATTATTATTACAACCATCATTCTTACTGGATAGTGGCATAGGTCGGTGCAACAAATTTAAAGGCCTGTGTTCACTTAGAACACAGGCCTTTTTTCGTTTTATGGGATGAGGAACATAAACAATGCGAGTTTTAAAATTTGGTGGGTCTTCACTTGCCGATTATGCATGCTTACAACAGGTAGCTCAGTTAGTTAAAGCACAGTTAAAAGATGAAATGTTATTGGTGCTTTCTGCTCCAGGTGGAATGACCGATTCGCTAGTTGCACTTGCAAGTGCTGCAGAGCAAGGCTTAGATTTTTCGCAGCAATGGCAAGCATTAGCGAGTCGTTGTGAAGGCTTAAAAGCTGACGTTGAAAAAAGTGGCGTAGTCGTTACAAGCTGGCCAGACCTAGGCGAGCTTAAAAATAAATTAGATGGCGTGTCGCTTATACAGTGTTGCCCTGATCAAGTTCGCGCATTTGTAATTAGCTTTGGAGAGCGCGTTAGCGTTTCTTTAATGCAGGCTTTATTGAGCTCACAAGATGCAAGGTACTTAGAAGCAACAAGCTGTATTGCTTCAACTGGTGGCTACATTGATGCAGAAGCTGATTTAGTGGCAAGTAAAGCTCGCTTTCAAGCTGTGCTTAAAGAAAACCCTGCAACTATTTATATTATGCCTGGTTTTACGGCGAGTAATGATAAAGGTGAGCTTACGACGCTTGGCCGTAATGGCTCAGATTACTCAGCAGCTATTGCTGCGGCATGTTTAGAAGCTGAGATTTGCCAAATTTGGACTGACGTTGATGGCGTATATAGCGCTGATCCTCGTTATATTAAAAAAGCCACTAAAGTAGATTTTTTATCTTATAAAGAAGCGATGGAGCTTTCTTACTTTGGTGCAAAAGTACTTCATCCAAAAACAATTTTACCGTGTGCTAAAGCAGGCGTGCCATGTGAAATTAAAAATACGCATAACCCAGACGCACAAGGCTCATTAATTGGTAATGATTATTCATCTGATGAGCCCGTAAAAGCGCTTTCTAGCTTACAAGACCTTGCAATGTTAACTGTTTCAGGCCCAGGCATGAAAGGTAAAGTAGGCATGGCATCTAAGGTATTTAACGCGCTTGCTCACGATAACGTATCAATTGTATTGATCACGCAATCATCATGTGAATTTAGTATTAGTTTTTGTGTGCACGAAACAGACCTAGCGCTTGCACTGGATGCGCTACAAACTGCATTTGAGCTTGAATTACAAGCAGGGCTTATTGAGCCTGTACAAGTACAGCGTAATTTAGCCATTGTTACTTTAGTGGGCGACAACATGCGCGCACACCGTGGCTTAGCGGCTAAGTTTTTTGCATCGCTTGCACAAGCGCAAGTAAATATTGTGGCAATTGCACAGGATTCTACAGAAAGTGCTATTTCTGCGGTAATTGATGGTGAGTTATGTAATGACGCTGTAAAAATATGCCATGAAAACTTTTTCACGCATGTGCCGTCAATTGATGTGTTTTTACTAGGTTGTGGCTTAGTAGGGCAAGAGCTTATTAATCAGCTTGAGCGCCAGCAAGCTTGGCTTGAAAAGCGTAATATTAAACTTAACTTGTATGGTGTTGCTAACTCTCGTCAATTACACCTTGATAACGAAGGCATCGCTTTTAGTGATTGGCAGCAAAAATTGGCCTCATCTGAGCAAGCATTTGATTTAAAATTAGTAGAGCAATTTGTTAAGCAAAACCACTTAGTGAATCCGGTATTAGTAGATTGTACATCTTCAGATGCACTTGCTGCGCAGTACGTAGACTTTTTAAATGCAGGTTTTCATGTGGTTGCAGCTAATAAAAAAGCGACAACAAGCTCATACACGTATTACCAAGATTTAATAGCTGCTACGCAAAAGAATAATCGTAAATTTTTATACGAAACTAACGTTGGTGCAGGTTTACCAGTAATCGATAACTTGCAGTCATTATTTGGTGCCGGTGATGAGTTACTAGAGTTTAGCGGTATTTTATCAGGCTCACTTTCGTATATGTTTGGCGCACTTCAAGATGGTTTATCACTTTCTGAGGCAACTATTAAAGCCAAAGAAAGCGGTTTTACTGAGCCAGATCCTCGTGATGATTTATCGGGTACCGATGTAGCACGTAAGTTACTGATCATTGCTCGCGAAGCCGGTATGAAGTTGGAGCTAAGCGATATTGAAGTTGAGTCAGTATTACCACAAGGTTTTGCACAAGGTGATAGCGTTGATGAGTTTATGGCAAAACTACCAAGCCTAGATGCTGATTTTAATGACCGCATTCAAAGTGCTGCGAGCGAAGGAAAGGTACTTCGTTATGTAGGTACAATTAAAGAAGGTCACTGTAAAGTAGGTATTGAGGCTGTTGATGAAAAACATGCGCTTAATGTAATTCGCGATGGCGAAAACGCGCTTGCTATTTTAAGCCAATACTACCAGCCACGTCCGTTTGTAATTCGTGGTTATGGTGCCGGCTCTGAAGTAACAGCAGCGGGTGTATTTGCTGATATTTTAAAAACACTATCGCGCTAGGAGCTCGTTATGATTGAAGTATATGCTCCGGCGTCTATTGGTAATTTTGCAGTGGGTTTTGATGCACTTGGCGCAGCGCTTGCGCCAATCGATGGTAGTTTATTAGGCGATGTAGCTGTTGTAAGTGCAGCACCAAGTGACGAATTTATTTGTACTGGCGACTACGCTCACAAGTTACCAAGTGAGGCGAATGAAAACTTAGCGTACCAGTGTTTAGTACATTTTAGAGCGCATGTCGCGCCTGATATGCCAAGCGTAAAGCTCGAGCTTAAAAAGAATTTACCAATTGGATCTGGACTTGGTTCTAGTGCATGCTCGGTCGTGGCTACCTTTGCTGCCCTTGATAAGTTTGCACAAACTAACTTAAGTCAGGTTGAGCTTATTGAGCTTATGGCTGACTTTGAAGCTGTAGTGAGCGGTGGTCGTCATTACGACAACATCACGCCATGCTATTTAGGTGGTTTGCAATTAACAGGTGATTTAATCCCTGATAAATCGATTGCACTGCCTGTTGATGAAAATTGGTACTACGTTGCTGCGTTCCCTGGTTTTTCACTCAACACTGCAAAAGCGCGCTCGGTTTTACCAAAAGAGTTGAGCATGCATGCAAGTGTTGAGTTTGCACAGCGTTTATCGGCATTTAGTAGCTTACTGTTGACTAATCGTTTTGACGATGCACTGAGCATAATGAAAGATGAAATAGCAGAACCTTACCGCGCACCGCTTATTAAAGGTTTTAGTGAAGCCAAAGCAAGCTTACCAGCGTTGGGCGCTGAAATAGTGAGTATTTCGGGCGCAGGACCTACCTTGTTTAGTGTATGTAAAACACTTGAAGCTGCAAAGCAATGCGCGCAGTGGTTAGAGGCAAATTACATTAACGAGCAAGGCTTTTGCCACATTTGTAAATTAGATAACGACGGCACGCGTCAATTAACAGTTTTATAGGATAGGTAGTCATGCAATTACATAATTTAAAAGATAGCTCACAAAAAGTGTCGTTCGTTGAAGCCGTAAAAACAGGTTTGGGTCGTAATCAAGGTGTGTTTTTCCCTGAATCCCTTGCCCCACTGTCCGATGTTCATGCTTTGCTTGATATGGACTTTGTTACACGCAGTGGCAAAATATTATCTCACCTAATTGGTGATGAGCTGCCTAGCGACACTGTGACACAAATGGTTAAAAATGCATTTAACTTTCCAGTTAAGCTGGTGGAAGTTGAAGAGAATACATACTGCTTAGAGTTGTTTCATGGTCCTACGCTTGCGTTTAAAGACTTTGGTGGTCGCTTTATGGCTGAGTGTTTAGCGCAATTTAATAAAGATGAAAAAGTAACTATTTTAACCGCAACATCGGGCGATACTGGTGCAGCCGTTGCACATGCTTTTTATAACAAGCCGAATATCGATGTTGTCATCTTATATCCTAAAGGCAAAATTTCACTTGCTCAGCAAAAGCTATTTACTACGTTAGGTAACAATATTCATTGTTACGCAGTTGATGGCAGTTTTGATGATTGCCAAGAGTTGGTTAAAAATGCCTTTTTAGATGAAGAAGTTAAATCAACACTTGGGCTTAATTCTGCTAATTCAATTAATATTAGCCGTTTAGTTGCTCAGGTTTGTTATTACTTTGAGGCCATTGCACAACTACCAAAAGAAAAACGCGCAACAGCGCATATATCAGTGCCAAGTGGCAACTTTGGTAATGTATGTGCTGCAATGATTGGTGCGGTTATTGGCTTACCTGTAGGTAAATTAAGTGCAACCACCAACCAAAATGATACTGTGCCGCGCTTTATGCTTGATAAAACCTGGACGCCAAACGCAACACTTGAGTCGCTTTCAAATGCAATGGATGTAAGCAAGCCAAACAACTGGCCGCGTGTGCAAACAATGTTAGATAATAACTGGTTTAGCTACGATAATTTTTATTCAACTAGCGTAAACGAGGAAGACACGCAATCGGTGATGAAAAAAATTCAACAAACGGGTTATGTTGCAGAGCCTCACACTGCTATTGCGTACCAAGGTCTTGTTGAAAATCGAGCGCCAGGGGCCGCGGGTATCTTTTTAGCCACAGCTCACCCTGCTAAGTTTAAAGAAAGCGTAGAGGGTATTTTAAATATTGAATTAGGTATGCCAAAACCACTTAGCGACGCACTAGCAAAACCATGCCTAGCAAGCGATATAAAGGCCGATTACGACGCATTACGTACAGAAATACTTGCTAAACTTGGCTAAGTTAATTAATTCAAAAAGGCGGTTAAGCCGCCTTTTTTTATAACTTTAGGCTTTTAAATCTAGTGAGTTGCATTTACTAATTAAATGTAGGAAATAGCATTCATTTAAAATCGTTATGGTTTTATAAGAAAATATCATCTTAAAAAGTCTGTGAAATAGTTTCAATCCCTGTTTAAATATCCTCAACTTAAGAGCGTAGGCAAAGAGTCGTTTAAAGCGTACAATAAAGCCTCTAAAAAACACCATACACGTTGCCCTAGGAGACCCCAATGTTAGAACGTAGCATGAATATTTCGGATTTTGATCCAGAGTTATTTGACGCGATAAACAAAGAAACTGCTCGCCAAGAAGAGCACATTGAACTAATCGCTTCAGAAAACTACTGTAGCCCACGTGTACTAGAAGCGCAGGGTTCACAGCTTACAAATAAATACGCAGAAGGTTACCCTGGCAAACGTTATTATGGCGGTTGTGAGCACGTTGATGTTGTTGAGCAATTAGCAATTGACCGTGCTAACGAGTTATTTGGTTCTGACTACGCAAACGTACAACCACATGCTGGTTCGCAAGCTAATGCTGCTGTTTTTCTAGCGCTATTAGAAGCAGGCGACACTGTACTTGGTATGAGCTTAGCTCATGGTGGTCACTTAACTCACGGATCACACGTAAGCTTCTCTGGTAAGCTTTACAATGCAATTCAATACGGACTAGATGAAACAACGGGCGAAATTGATTACGCACAGGTTGAAGCACTAGCACTTGAGCATAAACCAAAAATGATTATTGGTGGTTTCTCAGCGTACTCAGGTATTGTTGATTGGGCTAAATTCCGTGAAATTGCTGACAAAGTAGGTGCTTACCTGTTTGTTGATATGGCTCACGTTGCAGGTTTAATTGCGGCAGGCGTTTACCCAAGCCCAGTTCCTCATGCACATGTTGTAACTACAACTACGCATAAAACACTTGCTGGTCCTCGTGGTGGTTTAATTATCTCTGCATGTGGCGATGAAGCAATCTATAAAAAGCTTAACAGCGCAGTTTTCCCTGGTGGCCAAGGTGGTCCTTTATGTCATGTTATTGCAGCAAAAGCAGTGGCATTTAAAGAAGCGCTTCAACCAGAATTTAAAGTATACCAAACACAAGTTGTTAAAAACGCAAAAGCAATGGTTGCTGTAATGCAAGAGCGCGGCTACAAAATCGTATCTGACAAAACTGAAAACCACTTATTCCTACTCGATTTAATCGATAAAGATATTACTGGTAAAGATGCAGATGCAGCCCTTGGTAACGCTAACATCACAGTTAATAAAAACTCAGTGCCAAACGATCCACGTTCTCCGTTTGTAACATCTGGTTTGCGTATTGGTTCTCCTGCAATCACTCGTCGTGGTTTCAAAGAAGAAGAATCAAAAGAGCTTGCTGGCTGGATTTGTGACGTACTAGATAACATCACTGATGAATCTGTACAGGCGCAAGTTAAAGAAAAAGTAAAAGCAATTTGTGCAAAATTACCTGTTTACGCTTAATTGCATAAGCAGCAGTAATTTAGATCACATAGGCTAGGGGCCTGTTTATCTTTCGAGGTTTAATTTGCAGTAGTATGTTTGGTTTTTAGGCAAGGCAGAGTCTATGTAGTGTGGTTACTCCACACAAATAGGCGATAACGCAGCATAAATGCCAAACATGCACTGCCCTCGGGTTCGTCCTAGGGGCGATTTACTCTTTGTTGCTCGGTTTTTACTTAGCCCACTAGGTTACAAACCTCGCGCCGCGATTAAATCACCCATAGATAGAACAAATTTAATCCTGAAAGGTCAACAGGCCCTATTTTTTTGCTAAGATAAAAGACCGCTATTTAGCGGTCTTTTTTGTTTTAAAACGGAAGTACCGAGCTATGCATTGTCCATTTTGTACCGCAAAAGATACTAAAGTTATTGACTCACGCCTTGTTGGTGGAGGCCATCAAGTTCGCAGGCGCCGTGAGTGCAACGACTGCCATGAGCGCTTTACTACATTTGAAGGCGCTGAACTGGTTATGCCTCGTGTTATTAAACAAGACGGCAGCCGCGAACCATTTAACGAAGATAAATTATTAAATGGCTTAAATCGCGCACTCGAAAAACGCCCAGTGAGCACAGAGCAAGTAGACGAAGTAGTGAATATAATAAAATCGCAGTTGCGTGCTACAGGCGAGCGAGAAATTTCAAGCCATTTGGTTGGTGAATGCATTATGGAAGCCCTCAAAAAGCTCGATAAAGTAGCGTATGTAAGATTTGCCTCTGTTTATCGCTCGTTTGAAGATATACGCGAATTTGGCGAAGAAATTGCCCGCTTAGGGGAGTAACAATGCAAAGCCAAGTTCCTTTTACTGAACATGATGAAATGTATATGGCACGCGCCATAGAACTTGCCAAAAAAGGCCGGTTTACTACCACACCTAACCCTAATGTTGGCTGTGTTTTAGTTAAAAATAATCAAATAATTGGTGAGGGTTTTCATCAATTAGCAGGTCAAGGCCATGCAGAAGTAAATGCACTGGCTGTCGCTGGAAAAAATGCACAAGGTGCAACGGCTTATGTAACGCTTGAACCGTGTAGTCATTATGGCCGTACGCCACCGTGCGCCGAAGGCTTAAAAGCTGCCGGTGTGGTAAAAGTAATTGCTGCTATGGTTGATACAAATCCACAAGTTGCTGGCAAAGGCCTTAAAATACTGAGCGACGCGGGTATTGACGTTGCTTACGGGTTACTCGAATCACAAGCTCGCGCACTTAACGTTGGCTTTTTTAAGCGTATGGAACAAGGCTTACCTTATGTGATTTGCAAAATGGCAGCGAGTATTGATGGTAAAACGGCGCTTAAAAATGGGCAAAGTAAGTGGATCACAAGTCCTGCTGCTCGACAAGACGTACAATTATACCGAGCGAAAAGCTGCGCTATTTTAACCGGTGCCGATACAGTGCTAGTAGACGATGCTAAACTTAATGTGCGACTAAGTGAGCTGCCTTGCACACTGCCTACTGATTTGCCGCTTCGCCAGCCCGTGCGTGTTATAATTGACTCTCAAAACCGTTTAACACCTGACCTTGCTTTATTTGAAATCCAAAGTGATGTAATAATATTTACGACTAAGGTTGATAAATCATTGCAATGGCCGCATTTTGTAAAGCATATTGAAGTTAGTGAAAGTAACGGTAAAGTTGATTTACAAGCCGTTTTAGAAAAACTTGGGCAACTGCAGTTTAATAATGTTTGGCTTGAAGCTGGCGCAACACTTGCTGGTAAAATGACAGAGCTTAATTTAGTTGACGAGTTTGTTTTTTATTTAGCGCCTAAACTAATGGGCCATGATGCAAAAAGTTTAGTTAATTTTCCTGAATT
This sequence comes from Pseudoalteromonas sp. SR41-7, assembly GCF_014163935.1. Taxonomy (NCBI): domain Bacteria; kingdom Pseudomonadati; phylum Pseudomonadota; class Gammaproteobacteria; order Alteromonadales; family Pseudoalteromonadaceae; genus Pseudoalteromonas; species Pseudoalteromonas sp. SR41-7. The sequence goes on from NZ_JACJEF010000013.1 coordinate 86,310, forward strand.
GACGAGTATGCAGAACACCGTTGATTTAACATTTAATGAATGTGCGCGCATTGGTGACGATTTACGTATCACCGCGTCAAAACTCATTAAAATCACTTAATAAAAAGAGTAGTGCTATGTTTACTGGGATAATAGAAGCCACAGGCAAAATTGCTTTATTACAAAAAAAACAAGGCGACTTAGCCATTCGTATCCAAAGTACTGATCTTGATATGACAGACGTAAAGTTAGGTGACAGCATTGCAACTAATGGTGTTTGCTTAACTGTAGTTGATAAACATATTGATGGTTTTAGTGCGGATTTATCTAATGAGACGATTAGTTTGACCGGTTTTGCTCACTATGCTTTAGGACAAACGGTGAATCTTGAAAAAGCCATGCAACCTGTTTCTCGTTTAGGCGGTCATTTAGTGTCTGGCCATGTTGATGGTATCGCAACAATTACAAGTATTACAGCAAACGCCAGAGCAACAGAATATTGGCTTACAACTGACGAAAATTTAATGAAATACATTCCTTACAAAGGTTCGGTATGTATTGATGGTATAAGCCTGACAGTAAACGCTGTAGAGGGTAATAAATTCAAATTAACAATTGTCCCACACACGAGTGAGCAAACCACAATTGCTCATTTTAAAGTAGGTACCCAAGTTAATTTAGAAGTCGATCAAATTGCACGTTATTTAGAGCGCCTTATAAAGGGTGCAGAGCAACCAACGGGCTCTGATATTTCGATGAGCTTACTCGCTAAAGCGGGTTTTATTAAATAACGAAACTGACAACTTACACGAGCAAATTTATGAATTTACACAGCGCGCAAGAAATCATCGACGATATTAAAGCCGGTAAAATGGTTATTTTAATGGATGATGAAGATAGAGAAAATGAAGGCGATTTAATAATAGCAGCTGAGCATATTAGCGCAGAAGCGATTAATTTCATGGCTACCCATGGCCGTGGTTTAATTTGTTTAACCATGACGCAAGAGCGTTGCGAGCAACTTGATTTACCGTTAATGGTTAAAAACAATGGTGCAGCATTTTCTACTAACTTTACAATGTCGATAGAAGCATCAAAAGGTGTTACAACCGGTATTTCAGCAGCAGACAGAGCACGTACAGTGCAAGCGGCTATAGCTAAAGGCGCAGTCCCAAGTGATATTGTTCAGCCTGGACATATTTTTCCTATTATGGCGCAACCTGGTGGCGTATTAACTCGCGCAGGACACACTGAAGCGGGCTGTGATTTAGCGCGTTTAGCTGGGCTTGAAGCATCATCTGTTATTGTTGAAATACTTAATGCTGACGGCACTATGGCACGCCGCCCTGATTTAGAAGTTTTTGCGAAAGAGCACGATATTAAAATTGGCACCATTGCTGATTTAATCGAATACCGCAACTTAAACGAAACAACAATTGAGCAAGTAGCAAAATGTAAGTTACCAACTGTTCATGGTGAATTTGATTTAGTTACTTACAAAGACACAATTGACGGCCAATTACATTACGTATTACTCAAAGGCGATATAAAAGATCAAGAGCCGACAAATGTGCGTGTACATTTGCAAAGTACCTTTAATGATATTCTACTTTCAGACAGAAGTGCTGACCGTAGCTGGGGCCTTTCAGAAGCAATGGCTTATATCGCTAAAAATGAAGGTGCTTTAGTTATTTTAGGTAAGCAAGAAAGCACTGAAGAGTTAGAGGCAACTGTGAAAGCATTTGCAGCAGCTGATGCTGGCGAAAGCGTTACGCCACGTAAATTCAAAGGTACATCTCGTACTGTTGGCGTAGGTTCGCAAATACTTGCCGATCTTGGAATTAAACAAATGCGATTAATGAGTCGCCCTAAAAAGTACCATGCACTTTCGGGCTTTCATTTAGAAGTTGTTGATTACGTTGAGCCACAATAAGCATCACGCTTAAACTAGGCTATTATTTTATTTTTATGGTATGATGCGCAGCAATTTTTGCGCAATCGCAACCGCTTGAACTTATTTTTAGGGTTATCAAATGAAAATTATTGAAGGTAATAAGTACGCTCCAGGCAAAAAATTTGCCATTGTCATTTCTCGTTTTAATGACTTTATTGGTAGCAGCCTCCTTGCAGGTGCTGTTGATGAGCTAAAACGCACAGGTGGCGTATCAGATGACGACATTACCGTTATTTATGTGCCAGGCGCGGTAGAATTACCTTTAGCGGCTAAACGCGTTGCGGCAAAAAAAGAGTATGATGCAATCATCGCATTAGGCGTAGTGATCAGAGGTGGTACACCACACTTTGACCTAGTTGCTGGCGAATCAAACAAAGGTCTTGCGCAAGTATCACTTGAGTATGATATCCCGGTTGCATTTGGCGTATTAACCACAGAAAGCATTGAACAAGCAATTGAGCGTGCTGGCACCAAAATGGGCAATAAAGGCGGCGAAGCTGCTTTAGGCGCGCTTGAAATGGTTAATGTGTTAGATAAAATTTAAGTTTAAGGAATTTTTGTGAAACCAGCAGCAAGGCGTAAAGCACGTATCTTAGCACTCCAAGCCGTTTATTCTTGGCAAATAAGTGGCAATTTAATTGCCGATATCGAACAACAAATGTTGATCGAAACAGACGTTACTAAAATTGATGTTGAATACTTTAAAGATCTAGCGACGGGTGTTGCTGTAAATTACAAGCAACTAGACGAAGCTGTATCACCACATTTAACACGTCCGTTTGATGACTTAGATATGGTTGAGCGTGCAATTTTACGTTTAAGCAGCTATGAGCTTAAGTTCCGTGAAGACGTACCTTATAAAGTTGCTATTAACGAAGGTATTGAGCTGGCCAAAATTTTTGGCGCTGAAGACAGCCATAAATTTGTAAACGGTGTACTTGATAAAGCTGTTAAGCATTTACGCAAGTAAGTAAACCGTTAAAGAGGGGAGCCGGCATAGGCCGGCTTTTTTGTGTATGAAGGAATTTGAATTAATTAACCGCTACTTTAAAGGTCGCGGTATCACCCGTCGTGATGTAAACCTAGGTATAGGGGATGATTGCGCTTTAGTAACCGTTCCACAAAACTGCCAACTTGCCGTTACAACAGACACTCTTGTTGCTGGCGTACACTTTTTTGATGATATTTCCCCTCGTGCATTAGGTCACAGAGCGCTTGCTGTTAATTTAAGTGATTTAGCGGCCATGGGCGCTGAGCCGACTTGGGTTTCAGTTGCGTTAACTTTGCCAAGTATTGACCCACAGTGGATTGAAGAGTTTACTGATGGCATGCATGAAATTGCTGAATATTTTAATGTGCAGATTATAGGTGGCGATACAACTCAGGGCCCACTAACCATCACTATTTGTGCGAAAGGGACTGTACCCGAAGGTACTGCACTTCGTCGTAGTGGCGCAAAAGTGGGTGATTGGATTTATGTTACGGGTCCGCTAGGTGACGCTGGACTTGCAATTGAGTCTCGCAAACAAGGTATAAGTATTGAGCCAGAGCATTTAAAGTACGTAAATAAACGCTTTGACTTTCCAACCCCACGTGTTGCTGCAGGGCAGGTATTACGAGGCCTTGCATCATCGGCTATCGATGTGTCGGACGGCTTAATCGCTGATTTAAGTCATATACTCGATATGTCACAAGTAAGTGCAGTGGTGAATATTGAAAGTATTCCAACTTCAGATGCGATGCAAGCAAGCCTTGATTTTAATCAGCAGCTGCCATTTATTCTCAGTTACGGTGATGATTACGAATTAATTTTTACGGTCCCTGATAGCAATAAAAGTATGTTAGAAATAAAGCTACGCCAGTATGGTGTAGATGCAACATGCATTGGCCAAGTTAAAAGTGGCGATGGCCAAATTGAGCTTTTACACAACGGTGAAAAGTTTGATTTTGAACCGCAGGGTTTTGAGCACTTTGCAAAGGAGCTGGTTTGAACAATAACCGCAAGTTTAATTTAAAGCGTCCACATCAGTTTTTTGGTCTGGGCTTTGGGACTGGGCTTGCCCCTAAAGCGCCCGGTACATTTGGTACATTTGCTGCCTTGCCATTCATTTTTATGACCATGTATTATCCGTTATGGCTGCAAATTGTATTTGCCGTTGTGATCAGTATATTTGGTATATGGGCGTGCGGTAAAACGGCTGATGATTTAGGCGTGCACGATCATCCTGCTATTGTATGGGATGAAGTGGCGGGTTATTACATCACTATGATTGGCGCAGCACTTAACTGGCAAACATTACTCGTAGGTTTTTTGTTATTTCGCTTTTTTGATATAGCAAAACCCGGCCCAATCCGTATGCTAGACAAACGAGTACATGGCGGTTTAGGTATAATGGCCGACGATATACTTGCGGGTATTTTTTCGCTTATATGTTTACAAGCGTTAATAAAAGTGGGTTTACTGCCCTTTTAATTTTTATATTTGATTTGTTTAACTAGGTGGCAGCAATATGATGCGATTTTTACTGGTTTGTGTACTTATGTTGTGCGCGACGCCAAGTTGGGCTTCAATTACTGATTACGTAGTTAAGCAATGGAATATAAAAGATGGCCTACCGTCGCAATCACTTAAAAGTGTTGTGCAAGATCAGCAAGGCTATATGTGGCTTGGTACGCAATTTGGTTTAAGCCGTTTTGATGGTACAACATTTACAAATTACAACACGCAAAATAGTCCATTCTTGCCTAGTAATGGTGTTAATAAGCTTTTAGTCGATTCTAGTGGTTTGTTATGGGTAGGCACTAAAAGTGGCTTGGTAGTTATTAACCCAGCCACATTTGCAGCACAAGAATTTAATATTAAAGGTCCAGTAAGGGATATTCTTGAGGACTCTAAAGGTAGCATATGGATTGCGGCCAACGGCTTATACTATGTAGATAGAGGGCAAGTTGATTTACGCACTGAAGTAAATGGTCCTCTACCTATTGTTAATGCTACTGTGATCACACAAATAGTTGGCTCTGTTAGCCAAATGGCACTCTCTCCTGAAGGCATTTGGCTGGTTAATGATCGTCATTTATTACGCCTTACAAAAAACTCATCAGATTTTTCTAAACTACGTTTAGAGCTTACCGCAAAAATATCTTTACCAGAGCGCCTAGCGCAAACCATAGTGCACGATTTATCATTTTTAAATGGTAATTTGTATATAGCTTCTGAGCTAGGTGCATACTTTTTAGATTTAGATGACGAGCTAAGACCTTTTCCTCTACCTAATGCAAATAACTCAGCCGTTTATAAGTTTATGAGTGATACCGATGGTGGCTTGTGGGTTTCGACCTATGGACGCTTATTATTCAGAGATAAAACCGGTGAGTGGCAATGGGTAGAGCCTAGCCAACTCGATCAAAGTATATGGTTTGCTGATATTTTTAGAGATGATAAAAATAACGTTTGGTTAGCAAGCTTTAGTGAAGGCTTGTGGCTTGCTCATGAAGGACGAGTCGAAAGGCATTCAGCAGTTTCAAACATGACCGAATCTGTTATGGCTATTAGCCAAGCACCCGATGGTAAACTGTGGGTTGCGAATAAAAGCGGCATTGGTTATTTCGATTTAGATAAAAGTTTTATTAATTTAGTCCCAAGTAGTAAATATGGATACGCATCAGTACACGATCTACAATTTGATGGTGAGCGATTATATATAGCCACAGGGCGCGGCTTATTTGTTTTTGAAAACAAGACACTTTACACCGTCCCAGGTCGAGCACTTCGCGATAATCCGGTATTTGCAATAAGTCGCTCTAGTAAAGGCGGCTTTTGGATTGGTACCGGACGCGGTTTATATCGATTAAATTATGCTGGTTTAACGCCTTTTGCCTATAACGCTTTTTTAGGTAGTAAGTTTATTACCTACGTATTAGATAAAACAAACTTTGGTGTGATTGGTACTAGTAAGGGCGCATATTACTTTACAGACCGTGGCATTGAAAAAATTGGCGACCAAACAACACTTGAAAGCGCATACGTAACTAGCGTGCTACATATAGATGGCGTGGGTATTTTAATCGGCTCTCTTAACGACGGGCTTTTTTACAGAAGTACGCAAGGGCAATGGCGTCAGCTCGATGCAGCTAATGGTTTACCGTATGGTTCTATATTTAGCCTAGAATATGATGAAAAGTTAAAGCATGTTTGGGTAAGCACCATGAAAGGTGTTTACAGAATGCCTGTAGAGCAATTTAAAACAGAAATAAAAAGCTTAAAAGTTGAAGAAGTAATTTCATCTTTTGACCGTCAACTTGATGGTAAAGCGAATCAATGTTGTAGTGGACTTGGGCATGATGCGGTAGCAGACACCGGAAATTCTATTTGGTACCCAAGCTTACAAGGTGTTGTTGAAATACCTAAAAATGTAGAGCTATTTGGTGTGCTTGCATTAAAGCCAACAATAGAGACAATAACAACGCCACTTCGTCATTTAACTACCGCTGCGCTTGGTAAAAAACCATCATTAGAAACAGACGAGCGTGATATAACGCTAACTTACACAGCTATTGATTACTATGCACCAAACAGCATTGAATTTAGATATAAACTAAGTGGCTTAGATAGTGACTGGCGCTATGCAAATACGCGACGTGAAGCTATTTATACTAACTTGCCTCCTGGCTCGTTTTTGTTTCAATTAGAAGCTAAGCGCCAAGGTGAAGACTGGGCTAAAGCGCAAGATGTAGAATACGGTTTTGTAGTGCCTGAGCGCTTTGACGAAACAATTTACTTTAGGCTTTTAATTACCAGTGGTTTTATTTTGCTTTTTTATCTCATTTTTTGGGTGTTTAGAGCACAAGAACGCAGAAAACAAGAAGCATTAGAGGGCTTAATCACTGAGCGTACCTTAGAGCTTCGCCAAGCTAATGATAAATTAGGCCAAGTGAATTCACAGCTTAAATTAGTGAGTCACTCAGATGAGCTAACAGGGCTACGTAGCCGCCGCTTTTTGTTTGATCAACTCCCTAAAGATATTGAGCACTTTCAACGTAATTCACAGTCGCTGCAGGCACAAGGTAAGTCACTGGTGCTGGTAATTATTAACTTTGATAACTTCAGCCGTATTAACGATGCGTATGGCCCAATTGCAGGTGATAGCTGCTTACAGCAAATGGCTGCATTGTTAAATTCGCGTACGCAGGGCTCTGACTATGTGGCACGTTGGAGTGGTGATGAGTTTTTATTATTATTACGTGACTTTAAATGCAATAAAATAGATAGCTATGCCTCAGAACTTTGTAAAGTAATAGCGGCTAATTCGTTCCAATTACCAAATGGAAAAACAACTAATATCACGGCATCAATTGGTTGGTCATTTTATCCATTACCTTTACTAGGCGGACAGGTAATTAGCTGGGAAACCTCTATTAACTTAGCAGATATAGCACTGCATCAAGTTAAAAAGCGCGGTGGTGATGGTGTGGCTAATATTACGTTTGATGATCAGCTCGATGCATTTGAGTTTGAACAAAACTCTAATGTTGATCAGCAATTAGGTATTTTACAAAGTAATGGCTTGGCAGATATAAAAGTGTGGATGCGATAATGCCCGACCAAGGTTATTGGTCAGGCATGGTGAGGTTAACTCTATTTGTTAAGCCAAGCTGGTAATATTGCAATCGACTCAGGGGCTGTAAATGCCGTACTGGTATCGGCGCTTATATCACCGCCTGCACTGCTTAAAATATTATTAAATCGCATAACCACATTATTTGACTTCTCAGCTACGTATAAATCTGTTCCGGTATACATAATATCAACAGGGTTACCCAGTAGGGTATTTGGACCGCTAATAGTGGTACTTATGTTTACCAAGCCCGATGCAGTTGCTACGTTATTCAATACGTATATTTTGCCATCGTCAGCAACTGCTGCGCTACCAACATCAGAGAGTATTAGCGAGCCACTTAGCGAGTCGTAGTCGATGCCGTGCATGTTGCTTGGTGCTGCTACTGCTGTACCTGCATTTGCTGGCGTTATAAGCCTATCCTCAACTGCAATATTAGTACTACCAGCCATTAGTTTGCTTTTAACTTCGTCAAATACAGCAACGGTTCCATTTGTTAGTGCTACAAAAGCTCGATCAGTGTTTGCATCGTAATCAACATCCCAAGGGCGAGCATCGTTTGCAAACGTAAGCGTCATTAATGGGCTTGCATCCCCTGTGGTGCAAGTTGAAAATATTGAAATGCTTGGAGTATCTGCATTATTTTCTGCAACTAAAATCATACCGCTATCAGAAGCCACATCAAGACCTTTAGGAGATATAAGGCCTGTATTCGAACCAGTAATAATGCTGTCTTGGTTCGTATTATAAGTTTGCCCATCTCTGTTTATTGCCACTTTATTTGAAATAACAATACCGCCAATTGAGGTTGTACTGTTATCGAACGTTGTATAACTATTACCCGCTTTATCAAAAGTTACACTTTCGATAGTTTGACTTGCATTATAGTTGCCAATTTCTGTGTTAAGTTGTGAACTTAATCGACTAATTTGCCCAGTTGTTTCACCTGCAGTGCCCGGATTACTACTTACAGCAACACCTAGCAGCGCCATATTAGCGGTATCACTATCTGAAATATCAGCCATCTCATTTTGTATACCCAGTTTAGTAATTGACTCAGGTTTAATTGTTGAGGTAACTAAATCAGGAGTGATATCGCCGCTCTCACCTGAAAATATATTGCTGAACACAAGAACAGCATCATTTGATTTTTCAGCTACACGTAAGTCACTACCTTCAAGGCTAATATCAACTGGGTTACCAAGCATTGTTGCTGGACCGGCAATACTTCGTGCAACGCTTACTAAGCCCTCTGCAGTTGAAGCATTATTAATCACAAATAACGAACCATCGGTTGCGTCTGAGGCACTGCCTACATCAGACAAAACAAGTTTGTTAGTATTTGAGTCATAAACAATGCCGTGAATATTTACAGATATTTGCGTGCCATCATTATTACTTGGAGTAATTGTGCGGCTTGGCATTGCGGCAAATTCACCACCAACAAAATTATCATAAACGGCTACATCACCATTTGTTAGTGCTACATAAAGGCGGTCGTTAGATTCATCATAATCAACATCCCACGGCGCCGCTTCTGTAATAGTTGTGCCTAAAGGCGCTGCATCGCCCGCGGCTGTAGCGCCAAAAGTCGTTACTTGCATAGCGCCAAAGTCAGCAATAAAAACAAGGCCACTCTTTTGTGCTACAGCTATTCCTTTAGGGTTTACCAGTGTTGTGTTAGTACCTGTTATTTCGCGATCTGTATTAGCTGTATAGGTTGCGCCGTCACTACGATTTGCAAGCTGGCAAATAGTTTTAATACTGCCATTTTCGCTGTCGCTTGCTTGCAATAAATTACCTAAGCTATCAAATGCAACGCCTTCGTTAGCTGTTGTATTAAAGGTTTTTAGTTTAGAGGCGTTTTGGTTAATTAAATCGATAGTGCCTGTATTGCTCTCGCCATTGTTTGCCAAAATTAATGTGGCTGATGCAAAACCAGGGTTGCCATTTGTACCGTCGGTACCGTTTTGTCCATCGGTGCCTGCAATACCATCTACGCCGTTTTCACCATCGTCTGAGCTACAGCCTGTAATGCCGATTAATACTGCAAGTGTTAAAGCTGAAAAACTAAGCGTGTGTTTAAGTGTGTTTTTTTGTGTTGAATGAGTTGTTAAATTAGCTTTATTCATCATTTTTACCTTTTAAATATTCCATCAAATGTAGGTAAATAACGCGCTTGCTCATAAGGCATAGACTAAGCGGCACTGATTATTTACATGTTAACCTCATATCAATAACGGCTATAAAATGAAACTGGATGCAAAAAAGTTAAAATTAAAAACAAAAAAAGGAGCCTTGAGGCTCCTTTTTAATAAACTAAGTAAATAGCTTAAGCGATAAACGCCTTAATAGCGTTTAATATTCCTTGCTCGCCTAATCCCATTTCATCGTGCATTTCATCTTGCGTGCCGTGTTTAATAAACTCATCAGGAATACCTAAGTTAAGGATATTAATATCAGCTTTTTGAGTTGCCAAGTATTCATTAACTGCAGAGCCGGCACCGCCAGCAATCGCGTTATCTTCAAGCGTAACAAAGGTATCGTGGCTAGTAGCAAGCTCATTTAAAAGTGCAGTATCAAGTGGTTTAATAAAACGCATATTAACAAGCGTTGCATCTAATTCGTTAGCTGCAAGCTGGGCGTTTTCAAGTAATGTACCGAACGATAAAATGGCAATTTTACTGCCTTTCTTAATTGTATCTGCCTTACCTATTTCGAGCAGTTGCATAGTGCTTTCAATGTCTGCAGTACCTGCGCTACCTCGAGGGTAACGAACTGCAACAGGGCAGTTTTCTTTATAACCGGTGTATAGCATTTGGCGGCATTCGTTGGTGTCGCTTGGTGCCATAATTACCATATTTGGAATACAGCGCATAAAGCTTAAATCGTACGCACCTTGGTGAGTTTCACCATCGGCTCCAACAATACCAGCGCGGTCAATGGCAAATAATACAGGTAAGTTTTGCAGTGCAACATCATGTATTAATTGGTCATACGCACGTTGTAAAAAGCTCGAGTAAATAGCAACAACAGGTTTTAAACCTTCACAAGCAAAACCAGCTGCTAAAGTAACAGCATGCTGCTCTGCAATGGCCACATCAAAGTATTGATCTGGAAACTCTTTAGAAAAACGTACCATGCCAGAGCCTTCGCGCATTGCTGGCGTAATAGCCATTAACTTGCTGTCTTGCTTTGCCATGTCGCATAACCAATCGCCAAAAACTTTTGAAAAAGTAGCAGCGCTAGGTTTAGATTTAGGCAGGCTAGTTGTGCTTGGGTCGAATTTTGGTACACCATGGTAGCCAATAGGATCGGCTTCAGCCGGTTTATAGCCCTTACCTTTTTGCGTTTTTATATGTAAAAGCTGTGGGCCTTTTAAATTACGCATATTACGTAATGTATCTACAAGCATGTTTACGTCGTGACCATCAATTGGGCCTATGTAATTTAGGCCTAATTCTTCAAAGAAGGTTCCCGGGATCATCATGCCCTTAATGTGCTCTTCCATTTTACTGGCAAGTTGTTTTACCGGAGGCACACCTGAGAGTAACTTTTTACTGCCTTCACGAATGTTAGTATAAAAGCTACCTGATAGAATTCGGGCAAAGTGATTTGTTAATGCGCCAACATTTTCAGAAATCGACATTTCGTTATCATTTAAAATAATAAGCATGTCTGATTTTACATCACCTAAATGATTCATCGCTTCAAATGCCATGCCTGCGGTGATAGCTCCGTCACCAATAATGGCTACAGATTTTCGACCTTTGCCTTCTTTTTGGGCGGCAATAGACATACCTAAGGCAGCTGAAATAGAGGTGCTTGAATGACCTACGCTAAACGTATCGTATTGGCTTTCATCGCGAAAAGGAAAAGGGTGCAAACCGTCTTTTTGGCGAATAGTGTGCATTTGGTCGCGACGACCTGTAAGGATTTTATGTGGATAAGCTTGGTGACCCACATCCCAAACTAGGCGATCGTCTGGAGTGTTATAAACATAATGTAGCGCAACGGTTAGTTCAACCGTCCCTAAACCAGACGCTAGATGACCGCTACTTTGCGATACTGAGTTGAGTAAATAATCGCGCAGCTCATTGCTAAATGCAGGGAGTTTGTCTTGCGCTAAGTCACGCAATTGGGCTGGCTCGTCAACCAAATTAAGTAATGGATACTTGCTACTATCAAGTGTCATGGTTTTATATATATCCTTCGCTAACATTAATTCATTCAAAGCTTTTACGAATAATTAATGTTGAGTAATAATGTCAGTGCTAATTGCAATACGTATGAGCAAAAATTAGTGGTCACGCTCAATTAGGTAATTTGCTAGCGACGCAAGAAGTGTTGTGTCAGCATCTATATTTGCCAACGCTTCATGGGCTTGTTGTATTAAATTTTGCGCCTTTTCTTTAGCGCCTAGCATACCTAATAACGCCGGATATGTCGCTTTATTCGCGGCAATATCGGAGCCTTGTGGTTTACCTAAAGTAACCGTATCGCCTTCAACATCTAAAATGTCGTCGTGTACTTGAAACGCCAGCCCTATAGCATACCCAAAAATGCTTAAATTTTCTAAGGTTTGTTGATCTGCCTTTTCACTGCACAGTGCACCAAGTGTAATTGCACAATTAATTAAAGCTCCGGTTTTTAGCTTATGTATTCGCTCAAGCTCTTGTACGGTAATTACTTTATCTGTTGCTGCTATGTCAAGACCTTGTCCGCCTACCATGCCCTCAAGGCCTGATGCGTTGGCAAGCGTAGCAATCATTTTTACTTGTGTTTGCGACGAGCATGTAAATTTGTGATTCGCAATAAGCTCAAAGGCGAGTGTTTGTAGGGCATCACCGGCTAAAATTGCATTTGCCTCGCCAAATTCTATGTGGCAAGTAGGGCGGCCACGGCGTAAGTCGTCATCGTCCATCGCGGGCAAATCGTCATGAACTAGCGAATAGCTATGGATACACTCAATTGCAGCTGCAAGTACATGTAAGTCTTGCTGGTTTGCACCGAGCATTTTACCTGTGGCATAAACTAAAAATGGACGTAATCTTTTACCGCCATTAAATAATCCATATTGGGTGGCGTTCTTGACTGTTTCTTCAGTATCGAGAGGCTGTTTAAAATGCTGTTGTAAGGTCGCTACTACATCTTTTTGAGCACGTTCGATATAATTATTTATGCTCACAGCTATTCCATATCATTATCAAAATTCGTAAGAACTGACTTTTCGCCATTCCCCATCAAAATTGATACTTTTTGTTCTGCTTGCTGTAATTTACCTGATGAAGCACTTGCTAATGCAATTCCACGCTCAAATTGCTTTAACGATTGCTCAAGCGATAAGTCACCTTGTTCCATGTCACTAACGATTGTAGATAATTCTTCTAGTGCTTGTTCGAAACTTAAGTTTTCAGGTTTTTTAGTCGCCATCTTTATTTCAGCTTACATAATAAATTTAGGGGTCAATTTTAGGGGGAATGCTAAACTAGGTCAAAGGATGATATTGGTTTTTTACCTTTATAACGTTAAATTATATTTCAAGTGTATTAATAAAGCCTTAATAGCGGTCTGTTAGTTTAATAAATCAATTGATAATTAGGTAGCCCTTATAACTTGATCTAAAATAGTGCTAAAGGCTGCTTTTTATGTTTATTTATAAAAATGGCTTAAGCAATTCAATATGTTGCCGATAAGCAGTTAATAATAAAAGTTTATGATAAGGCCATTAAGCATGAAACTTCTGGAGGAAATGTGGATTTAGCAACCATAATCGGGATCCTAGGCGCAATTGGCTTAATTGTCATGTCTATGTTTATGAGTAGTAGCGGTGAAATGGCTATGTTTGCCGATGCTCCTTCTAGTGTAATTGTATTTGGTGGTTCACTTTTCATTGTTTTATCAAATTTCACCATGTCGCAGTTTTTGGGTATAGGTAAAGTTGTTGCTAAAGCGTTTATGTTTAAAATTGAAACGCCAGAAGAACTTATTGAAAAAGCAGTAGAACTTGCTGATTCAGCTCGTAAAGGGGGCTTTTTAGCACTCGAAGAAGCTGAAATCCCAAATCCATTTATGCGCAAAGGCGTCGACATGCTTGTTGATGGCCATGACGCAGATGTTGTTCGCGCCACACTTCAAAAAGACATCTCTTTAACCACTACTCGACATGAAATGGGTGCAGGCTTATTTAAGTCATTAGCCGATATTGCACCAGCAATGGGAATGATTGGTACTCTAATTGGCTTAGTTGCAATGTTATCTAACATGGATGACCCAAAAGCAATTGGCCCGGCAATGGCGGTAGCGCTTTTAACAACTTTATATGGTGCGTTTTTAGCCAATGTTGTGGCAATTCCTATTCAGGTAAAACTTGAACTGCGTAAAGACGAAGAAGCTATGAATCAGCGTTTAATTTTAGATGCTATTTTAGGTATACAAGATGGCCAAAATCCAAAAGTTATCGAAGGTATTTTGAAAAATTACTTAGCTGAATCTAAACGCAAAGTAGATACCGAGGAGTAATTATGTCTGATCAAGAGTGCAAATGCCCACCACCAGGCCTACCAGCATGGATGGGAACGTTTGCCGATTTAATGTCACTGTTAATGTGCTTTTTTGTACTCTTGCTTGCGTTTTCAGAAATGGATGTACTTAAGTTTAAACAAATTGCGGGCTCTATGAAGTTTGCTTTTGGTGTGCAGAATAAAATTGAAGTAAAAGATATCCCTAAAGGTACCTCTGTTATTGCTATGGAGTTTACCCCAGGCAAACCAGAGCCAACCCCAATAGAAACCATTCAGCAGCAAACAGTCGAAATGACTCAACAAATGTTAGAGTTTCAGGCTGGAGATGAAAGCTCAGCTGGCGGCAGGCAAGAACAACGCGGGGATAAACGTGGTGGCGAATCTCGTAGTACTTCTCAAGAGCAATCGTCAGAGCAAGCAACTTCAGCGGCCGATCAGGAACAAACTAACGAGCTCGTTAAAAAAATCGCGCAGCAGCTTGAAAAGCAAATAATAGATGGTGCAATTGAGCTTGAATCTTTAGGGCAGCAAATAATTATTCGTATTAGAGAGAATGGTTCATTTCCTTCGGGTAGTGCATTTTTACAACCTAAGTTTAAACCCATAATTCAAGATATTGGTGTACTGTTAAAAGATGTACCTGGCGAAATAACTGTATCTGGCCATACCGACGATTTTCAGGTATCGAATGAGCTATATATTAATAATTGGGACTTATCGTCAAAGCGAGCTGTAGCTGTAGCAAGCGAGCTGCAAACGGTGCAAGGGTTTGATAAAAACCGCATGATGGTAGTGGGGCGAGCTGATACTCGTCCACTTGTTCCAAACGATTCAAATGAAGATCGCCGAAGAAACCGTCGAGTAGAAATATCAATCCTGCAAGGTAAGGCTAAAGAGTCTGCTCCTATTGATGTGCGCTAAGTTATTGCTTGTGTTATATTTCACTATGTTTGTTTTGATTTAAGGTACTTAATTGCCTTAAGTATCTTGGCAATTTCGTCATTTTAGCTTACAGTACATTTCCTTAACATATGTAATGGAGTGCCTGTGAAAATAATCAATAAATATTGCGACATGCCGGGTAATGGTGATGGTACTGATGACGATAAAAAAACAAAATAGGGCAGAGTATTTTGCCTGAATGGTTTTTATATATTGTTAGTATTTTAAGCAAAAGCTGGGTTTTAATGCTAAGTCCGGCTATTTTTATATTTTTTGTATTTAAAGATCGCCTAGCCTTTCGATTTGTATTACTTACCGCAGCTTTTTTCCTCTTTGGTAACCTAACTGCTTCAAGCCTACGAGCGTTTGATGACATTTATATTTATCGTTATTTAGTTTGGGCGATCACAGATATTATTTGGATGGCACTTATAGCTTACTGGGGTATAAAGGATAAAGTTTATTTATGGCAATGTGTTATTGGGCAACTAGTTGTTATTGGCGCACCTATATTACAACTATTCCGATTAGTTGACCGCCATTTGTGGGATTTAGCTTACAGTACCGTTATTTATCAGACCCTAATGCCATTTATCAATATTGCCACGGTGGTTGTATGCTATTTACCTTTAATTATCCTTTTCACTAAGCAAGGTAGTGTAAAGTCAAAAATAGAAAACTCCCCACCTTCAAAATAGCTGTGCTAAACTACTGTTTATATAAACAGTGAGTGAGCGACTCCCATGAAACTCTACATTGCAGAAAAACCATCACTAGGCAGAGCAATTGCTGATGCCTTACCAAAACCACATAAAAAACATGATGGTTATATAGAAGTCGCTAATGGCGATTGTGTATCGTGGTGTATTGGACATTTGCTAGAACAAGCAGAACCCGATGACTATGATGAGCGCTTTAAAAAATGGCAGTTTGAACACTTACCTATAATACCTGAACAGTGGAAGTTAAAAGCCAAAACCAAAACTCGCAAACAGCTCACTGTTTTAAAAAAATTAATTAAACAGGCCTCGCAACTTATTCACGCTGGCGATCCAGACCGTGAAGGCCAGCTACTAGTCGATCAAGTAATAGAAGAAGCTAAAATAAGTCAGGCTAAAAAGCAGAGTACGCAACGTTTACTCATTAGTGATTTAAACTTATCGGCGGTAAAGAAATCATTGGGCGCAATGCGTTCTAATCGAGATTTTATTCCGTTAAGTGTATCTGCTTTAGCGCGCTCTCGTGCTGATTGGCTATTTGGTATGAATTTAACACGTGCATACACACTAGCTGGGCAAAAAGCAGGGTTTGGTAATGTGCTTTCGGTAGGGCGAGTGCAAACCCCTATTTTAGGTCTTGTTGTTAATAGAGATAACGAAATAGCGAACTTTGTATCTAAGCCTTTTTACGATGTATTGGCGCATTTGCTTACTCCAGATAATCAACCATTCATAGCTAAGTGGGTTCCAAGCAAAGCATGTGAGCCACATCAAGATGAAGAAGGGCGAATACTTAACAAAGCTCTTGCAGAAAATGTTGCTTCACGTATTACAAGGCAAAGTGCTGAGCTTATTTCACTCGACCAAAAACAAAAAAAGCAAAGTGCTCCATTACCTTATAATTTATCTGCTCTGCAAATAGATGCCGCTAAAGCATTTGGTATGCCAGCTCAAAAAGTATTGGATATTTGCCAAATACTTTACGAACGTCATAAACTAATTACTTACCCACGCTCAGATAATCGTTATTTACCCAAAGATCACCATCAAGAAGCATCTGCTATTTTAAAGGCAATAAGTGCAAATGGGGGGCAAAGCAGTGAATTAGTAAACGGGGCTGATGTAAAAAAGCGTAGTAAATGTTTTAACGATTCAAAAGTAGCTGCCCATCATGCCATTGTGCCTACGGCTAAGCAGTTAAAGTCAGCGAGTTTGAGCGGTGACGAAGCAAAGGTATATCAATTAATAAGCCGTCATTACTTAATTCAGTTTTATCCCGACTATATATATAACGAAACTAAAGCTGAGGTAATTATTGCTGGTGGGCTTTTTAAGGCAAATGCAAAGCAAGATGTAAGCTTGGGTTTTAAGGTGTTAATGGGTAAATCTGAATTAAAAGATGAAGCCTCGCTACCTCCTTTAACAAAAGGTATGCCTCTTTTTTGTGATAAAGGCGAAGTAGTCGAAAAGCATACATCACCCCCAGCTTATTTTACCGATGCCACATTATTGGCTGCGATGACGGGCATTAGCCGTTATGTTAAAGATCCACAAATTAAAAAAGTATTAAAAGACACTGATGGTTTAGGTACGGAGGCAACACGTGCGGGAATAATCGAGTTGCTATTTAAGCGGCGTTTTTTAAAACGTGAAGGTAAGTCAATTAGAGCGACCGAAACGGGACTTGCTCTTATTAGCGTATTACCACAAGGTTTAGCGAGTCCTGATTTAACCGCAAAGTGGGAGTCGAGCTTAGGTGATATTGCACAGCAGGCAATGAGTTATCAGCAATTTTTACAGCCTTTACTTGCTGACCTAAATGGGTTTGTTCAATTAGCAGCAAACTGCGATAGCAATGCATTTGCGAAGTTACCAAAAAGCTCACCTAAAAAACGTTTTGCTAAACGAGGTGGAAAAGCGACCTTTAAAAAGTCGAGTTATAAAAAAAGCTCTGTTGCTAGTTAGCAACAGAGCTTTTTTATTAAACCATATTACTTAACCTGAACTCTGTTTGAGATAGATTTATTATCCAGAATTCAGGTTACTTATTAAATAAAGCAACAGCAGCGTTACTCATTGCTTTTATTCCAGTAGGAATAGCAACTTTATAATCTGGTGCAAATTTACTAGAGTGTAGAGAAGGGAGTACCTCAGCTGTTTTTATTGAATCTGCATATTGTGCTTGGTTTACGCCTCCTAGCCAAAAGAGGGTGATAGGGATATTTTCATCGGTGCGCCCGTATAGGCCAAAATCTTCACCCGCCATTACAGCTTGTGTTTCAAGTACATTAGTATCGCCAATTGCGCTGGCTATAGAATTTCTAACAATGTCTGTTTGTGCAGGGTTATTATAAGTAGATGGAATCGATTCATCTTCATGTACATATACTACAGGGTAGTTTGATTCATCCAATCCAGCGCTTTGGGCTATCCCAGCTGTAATACGTTTGATAGCAGCTATTTGAGCGCTTCTTACATCGGGGTTATAGCTTCTAAGAGTGAGTTGTAGTTTTACTTCATCCGAAATCACATTATGTTTTGAACCACCATGAATTGACCCCACTGTAATAACAGAAGGCTCAAGCGGTGAAAGCTCTCGGCTTGTGATTGTTTGCAAAGCAAGTACAGTGCGTGCAGCTATAACCACTGGGTCTATAGTTGTATGCGGATAAGCACCATGACCACCCTTACCTTTAATTGTAATATCGACAGAATCTACACTTGCCATCGTGTATTCATTTTTCATTGATACCTTACCAGCGGGGACGCTAGCGCTTACATGTAAAGCAATTATATGATCAGGTTTTGCATATTTACTAAATAGTCCTTCGCTTAACATCGCTTTAGCACCCCCACCTACTTCTTCTGCAGGCTGTGCAACCATCATTAATGTACCTTGCCACTGTTTTTTATGAGCAATTAACTGCTCTGCAGTTCCAATAAAAGAGCTCATGTGGATATCGTGGCCACAGCCGTGCATTACACCTACTTTTGCACCGTGCTCGTCTATTACTTTGACTTTTGAGGCATAGGATTTTCCTGTTTGCTCAATAATAGGTAAGCCATCAGTATCAGTGCGGATCATTACTGTCGGCCCCTCACCATTTTTATAAATACCAACTACACCAAAGCCACCTACATTACTTGTTACTTTAAAACCCAGCTGAGTTAATCTATCTGCTATCTTTTTACCTGTTTTTTGTTCGTGATAAGAGAGCTCTGGGGATTGGTGTAAGTCGAGGTAAAACTTTTCAATAGCTGGCATGGCTTTGCTTAAATTCAAATCGAGTCCATTTGCTTGTACTAATGGGCTTGCTAATAAAAGTATTGCACTTAGGTAAGTTAATTTCATATTTTCCCTTATTGTTGAATATGTATACCGAGTGATTTAGGTATATGACTTGTAATTATTATGTTCACCACCATATAAAAACCTAAATAGACGAATATGGCAATCAATTCAATGAGCAACATAGTTAGTATTAATGCGCAAAACCTTCAACAAGTACTCGGTGAAACATCACAACAAAAATTGGTGTTGCTTAACTTTTTCTCTCCTCAAAGTCCTGACTGCATCGGACAGGCTGCAATTTTAGATAAATTAGCAGCAGAAAATGCAAGCTATATAGTAGTAGCAAACTTAGATTGCGATGCAGAACAAGCACTCGCTTCTCAACTTGCGCAACAAGTTGGTCTGCAAACACTGCCTACGCTTGTATTATTAAAAGACTCCGCACCAGTAGATTTACTTGCAGGTGTTCAAAGCGAAGCGCAAATACGCGAGGCCCTAGCAAAGCATTTACCTGCGCAACAAGACTTACTATTAGAGCAAGCAAAGCAAGCGTTATTAAAGTCAGATTTAAATGCTGCATTTAATTATGCAAAGCAAGCTTATGAAATAGACAGCGGTAATGCACGTATCAAGTTAGTGCTAGCAGACATATGTATTCAAATTCACAAGGTAGATGAAGCGCAAGCGCTTATAAATACAATAGATGCACAAGAGCAAGATGCTTACTTTAATAATATAAAAGCAAAATGCGAAGCCGCGCTTGAGGCAAAAGATTCACCAGAGATTAAAGAAAAGCAACAACAAGTAGAAAAGTATCCAAATGACTTAGAATTAAAAGAAGAGCTCAGTATTTTACTTAATGAAGCAGGCAGAAAAGAAGAAGCATTGGATGTACTGTTTACAGTTCTACAAAAAGATCTGAACTTCAACGAAGCAAAACCAAGCTTTTTAGCCATTATTGCCTCTTTACCTGATGGCGACGCACTCGCAGCTAAGTATCGTCGCAAGTTATATAGTATTTTATACTAGGGTCTGTTGCTCTTTGCGGATTAAAATTTGTTCAAACTAGGGGGTGTTTAATCGCGGCGCGAGATTTGTAACCTAGTGGGCTAAGTAAAAACCGAGTAACAAAGAGTAAATAGCCCCTAGGAAGAACCCTTTGGGCAGCGCCTGTTTGGCATTAATGCTACGTTATCGCCTATTTATGGGGAGTAACCACACTACATAGGCTCTGCCTTGCCTGAATACCAAACAGGCTGCTGCAAATTTAACCTTGAAAGATAAACAGACCCTAGATTCTAATAACTATTACTTTTAAGAAGTACCTACATAAGGTGCTTTTTGCATTTTTAAGGTTTTAATTAATAGCTTTAGTATGGTTTAGCTATGTAAAAAGAAGAGTTATCAACAGGGTTTTGTGAGTAACTTGTGCTTATCGTGTGTGCTTGCTTGGGGCTTAATTTTAATTACTATTTTATGCAAATAACGCTTGCGTAAAATCCGCCGCTCCCTATAATGCGACCCCACTGAGACGGGAAACAGCAACGCATAGCGAGGCACGAACAACTCAGGGTGTTAAGTAAAACTTAGATTGAATCTTTTTAGAAAGTTTAAATTTAAGTGTTGACAAA
>NZ_JACJEF010000014.1:0-102119 GCF_014163935.1 Pseudoalteromonas sp. SR41-7
ATTTAATTATTTAATTATTTAGTATCATACCAATTCGCTTAATTAAGTGATCAACTTTGAGGCAAGAAAATCTTGTCGATAACAAGGCAAAAATTTCGTTATTTAGTTGCTCTATATCAGAAATTTTTAACGCAGTTACCGTCAGATTTAATCCCTCAAATTGATTAAGTATTATTGCGGGTTGGTATAAGCACGTGGCATTTTTGAATCTGTCGTATAGCGGTCACGCAGTTTATCTTGACGAGATTGTGTAGAAACCTCAACGCCATTAATAAACATTTTGCTTACATGGCTGCTTAACTCAAACGGGTCATTACTCCATATTACTACATCAGCAGCTTTGCCAACTTCAAGGCTACCTGCATTAATGCCAAATACATCAGCAACGTTTGATGTTAGCGCTTTTAACGCACCTTCTTGGCTCATACCATAAGACACAGCATTACCAGCATCAAAACGCAGCTGATAAATATTGTGACTTGCATCACCACCTACCGTTAATAATACTTTAACGCCTGCTTTTTCAAGCATACTAGCATTATCTAAACTTGCATGAAGCGAATCAAAGCTTCCAGGTAAGCTATCCATTGCACTAATAATCACTGGAATATTTGCTTTAGCAACGCGCTCTTTTACTACAACAGCATCTTGCGCACCATTAAGTACTAGGTTAATACCAAATTGCTCTTTTACTTTAATTAGCTCAATAATATCCGCCGCACGCGAAACGCCAACCACTAATGGCATTTCACCACTGAGTACTTTAGCCATTACTTTATCTTCAGTACTTGGCTTGTCGTCATCTTTTTTCGCTTTTTTACCGGCTTTAGTTTTGTGCTCATCAAGCTTATTAATCAGTGTTTGCAAAGTAAAAGCACGTGAGCCTTTACTACGCTCACCTAAGTAAACAATTAAAGCCGCTTGTTTTTGCATGTCGCTGTCAAAACTACCACTTAAATCAACAACACTCGCAAGGCCTGAAAAAATGCTATCGCCGCCATGAGGAGTAATTACATCGCGTGTTACGCCGCCTTTACGAGCGTAAGGAATTAAGCTTGAATGTGCGTTGTAAGCAAGGCTTACATCAAAATCAATACCAGCTTTTTCCTCACCTGCATCGCGAGAGCCTGCAACTGCACTTACTTCAACTAAACCAAGTTGATTAATACTTGCTATAAAGCCAGGGGTTACAATTTGCCCCTTTGCATCAATAATTTGATCTACTTTAATTTCAGTTGGATTAATCGCTGTGATTTTACCATCTGTCATTACAATGCTTGCCGCTTCTAATACACCTTGATCAGAAGACGTATGCAATGTTGCATTAATAATTGCTAGCGATTGTGCGCTTACAGCACCAGATGCTAATAATCCTGCAGCAACCAGAGAAAGCGAAAACGAACGTGATAAATTTTTCATTCTGGGTGCTCCTTATTGTTGACCTAACATAAAATCACTTGTTGCTTGGTACGCGCTGTCGTTTCTATCGTAAACCTTTGCACCATCAACAAACACTTGTTCAGCTTTAGCATAGACACTAAATGGGCTTTGATTCCAAATAACAACATCGCCCTGCTTACCCGCTTCTAGTGAACCTGTTTTGTCATCAATACCTAGCGATTTAGCAGCGTTAGACGTGATCCATTTAATAGCGTGTTGCTCAGAAATATCAAAACCATTTTCGTTAGCTCGGTACATCACCTTGCCCGCTTCTTGGTTTAAGCGCTGAATAGTAGTATCTGAATCTGAGTGAACAACTGCACACGAGTTTTTAACCGCATCAACAATAGCTACGTTTTCTTGAACCATGTCGTAGGCTTCCATTTTAAAGCCCCACCAGTCTGGCCAAAGTGCAGCACACGAACCATTTTGTGCAAGTAAGTCAGCAATTTTATATGCTTCTACACCGTGATGAAAAGTACCTGCGTGGTAACCAAATTCTTTTGACAGGTCAATCATCATTGCCATTTCTTCAGCTTTATAACAATGATTATGAATACGTACTTCGCCTTCAAGCACACCGCGAAGCGTATCGTGTTTAATATCACGTACTGGCGCTTCTGGGTTTAAACCGGCTTCATAATCGGCATCATATTTATCCCATGCACGTTTGTACTCAGCGGCTTCAGCCCATGCCATTCGGTAACCAGCCATATTACCCATACGGGTTGAAGGCAATACACCTTGACGACCATAAACACGTTTAGGGTTTTCACCACACGCCATTTTTAAACCATACGGCGCCTCTGGAAATTTCATCCCTTGCATAGTGTGCGCTGGTACGTTTTTAAGCGTAACGCCGCGTCCACCAAATAAGTTAGCTGAGCCTGGTAAAATTTGTAGAGAAGTAATGCCGCCTTCGCGTGCACGATTAAAGCCTGGATCTTGTGGCCAAACAGAATGCTCAACCCACACTTCTGCAGTGTTAGGGCTGGTCATTTCGTTACCATCTTGATGCGACTCGACCGAAGGACTTGGGTATGCGCCTAAATGTGAATGTACGTCAATAATACCCGGTGTTACCCATTTTCCTTGTGCATCAATTGTTATATCAGCAGTGGCTGTTAAGTCTTTACCTACTTGTTGTACTTTACCATCAACAAGTAATACATCAGCCTCATCTAAACGCTCACCAGTACCGGTAAGTACTGTTGCATTTGTAATAAGAGTGCTTGATGTAGAAATTGGCTGATAAGTACTTGGGTAAGGATTTTTGTTAATTGTTATTTTATCGTCTTGTGGGCCGTTTTCTTGGCAGCCTACAAGTGCAGCAGCTAAGCCAACCGCTAATAAAGAAGGTGCAAATTTTTGCATGTTGTTTGGATCTCCTGTTTTTTTGCTACTTTAGCGAAACCTAAAGGATAAAGCCAAAAAAACAGGTGAAAACGCAGTTAATTAAGATGAATTTCTGTAATTATTTCTTTATATAATTGTTATATAGCTTTTCAAGCGCACCTTCGGTGGTAAGCGAGGGATCTTTACTAATAAAGTGCTTAACCGTACGCGTTACAAAATCAGAGTTTTGCTTATGTAGCTTAGAAAAATCTTTAATAAGTGTATTACCATCTTTAGCCGCCGTTACTTTGTCATGACGATGACGATACTGGCTCAATGCTTTATTAAAATCGCCTTGATAGTCTTCAACCAAAATTTTATAAAAGTCGCTTTTTTGAACATTTAAATCGTTAATGCAGTAATTTAGCGCCTCTTTAAAGTCGGTAAATATCATGCCTTCTACATCAAACTCTTTTGTTTTTTCGCGCACTGCTACTTTGGCATCTTCTGTGGCATAGCTAAAACCCGTAAAGGCTAAACGCTCAGCGGCTTCTTTGCCTAATTTCATACCCGCTTGAATACTATGGGCAAACTCGTCGCTCATGTCGCCAAGTTCGCTTTCTTCCCACATGTTATAAACGCGCAGTGGTTTAGCATATTTATTTGAGAGCTTTTTTTTAAGCTTGGTAAAGCGCTCATCAATCGTCATCAGTCTTTCGTTATGTAAAAGTGCATGGCACTCATAACACGCAGGAATAGAGATAAAGTCAGCCTCTTCACCTAAATCAACGATACTTTGTAGCATATGCAGTGGCGGACAATGATCGCGCTCTGTCGCTTCACAGCCACAATAAAAACACTGATTAAAATGCTGCTGATCGCACGCGTATGCTTGCTGATAATAACTGGCTAACGTTTTGCTCACCGTTGCTCCTAAAAAAACACGACTAAATTATGGGGGCGATAATAACAGCCTGAAAAAATAAGTTATACCAATTGCATTAAATTAGTGCTCTATTATTTCACTAAGAAAATAGTGCAATAACAGGCACAAATAACAACGTGTAGTTATTCTATACAAATAATTTTTAACGCAGTAAGTACACTATTTAATGCTATCGAATGATTAAGTTTTTTATTAGTCGCTAGATTTAAATAACGGCCGCTATTAAACCAAATAAACCACCAAACACACCGCCCCATACTACAAGCCAGCCTAGGTGCTCGCGGATCATGGTCTGAATAATCTCTTTAACCATTTTAGGAGTAAGCTCATCTAAGCGCTCATCAACTAGTTTAAGCACCGTTTTATGTAGGCTTTCTGCGCTATTACCTTGTGAAAGTGTTTGGCTTACTAATGCTTTAAAGTCGTCAGTTTGAGAAATCTCACTAAGCGACAATTGCATTTTTTCAATAAACTTTTCACGCATCGGCTCTATTGCCGCTGTACCGCCAAACATTCCTAGCATACTACCAAACTGAGACTGCTCTATTACCTCTAACAAATTGTCGAATGCAGGGTTTAGATCAACATTGCTAATTATTGGCTCAAAGTCGATATTGGGCTGCGCTTTATTGAGTAAATTATTAATTTTTTGCTCTGAAAAAAACTCCGTTAATATCAGGTTTCGTATAGCTACTTTAAAGCTTTCAAACTTAAGCGCTATAACACCAGAACCATATAAAAACGGGACTTTTTCGAATAACATATGAATAGCTAATAAATTAGTTACCGCGCCAGAAAGTGCAAATAAACCAACAGACAACACAATTGCTTGGTTAAACATAAAACCTACAACAACACATAAACCCGCTAGCAAATTGGTTATTAAACTTTTGTTCATTTTAACTCCACTACAGTAAGTGTAATTTTATTCAATATAGCCGTTAATTTTACAACGTTTAGATTGTTAAATTAATACCTTTTTGCCATAGTTTAAGTATCTGTTTAAAAGGCGAGCAATTGTTATGTGGAAAACAGTAAATGAGCACATCAGCCGAGCCATCAATTTTGACTTTAAGCACACCTACAAACGCCAATTACAAAGTACAAACACCGACAAACTATTTCATATTACCAATGGTACGCATAACTACCTCGTTAAAATAGCACTAAAAAGCGAGCTCGAGCGTTTAGAAAGTGAATTTATTGGCTTAAAGCTTTTGGCGCAAAATAGTAATTTTAAAGTACCTGAATGTATTACAACTGGTGCAAATATAGAGTTTTCGTTTATTGTTTTACAATGGCTCGTTTTAGATAAACAACCCCACGACACGTGGACTAATATGGGGCGTAACCTCGCTAAAATGCATCAAAAACATGACCAAGCTATGTTTGGTTTTGATGTAGATAATTATCTAGCCACAACCATACAGCCAAACCGCTGGCACAAAAAGTGGGATGTATTTTACGCCGAAGAGCGTATAGGGTGGCAATTACAACTACTCGCTGAAAAAGGCATTAACTTTATTGAGCCCGAACGCTTAATTAATACCGTAAAAGAGCAACTACATAGCCATCAAGTACAACCTTCATTACTGCATGGCGATTTTTGGCGTGGCAATATGGGATTTTTAAAAGCAGAACCAACAATATTTAACCCGGCTTGTTATTATGGTGATCGGGAAGTGGATATTGCAATGAGCGAACTATTTGCCCCACTGCCTAAAGACTTTTATAGCGCCTATAACGCGCACTACCCGCTTTCTCAAAATTACGAAAAACGTAAGTTAATATACCAGCTATACCCCATTTTAAATCATGCCAACATCTTTGCCGGTCACTATCTTACTGAAGCTAAACAACATATAGAAAAGCTGGTATTTGAAGGTATAAAATAAATGTCATAAGCTGCATTTCAACACTATATTTAATGAGTAAGTAGACGTTCATCTGTAAGCGATTAAGTTGAACCTAACTTAATTATTTATAACTGGAGTGATTATGAAAGATTTTTTATCACAACGAATAACGTGCCCACACTGCGGACACCACATACATCTAGACTTAGACGCAAGCAGCGGCGATCAAGACTATATAGAAGATTGCACTGCCTGCTGTAACCCAATTCATTTAAATATGCATATAGACCATGCTAATAATAAATTGGAGCTACACGTAGACAGTGACGACGAACAAATATTTTAACTTAAGCCTGATGGCGTAAGTAGTTCTCTACCGTATTTACAATAGTGTAAGTTTGCTGATCAACTTCAATATTAAACTTGTCACCCACTTGCGCTGCACCAATGTTTGTAATGGCGAGCGTTTCCGGAATTAGGTGTATCCAAAAACCTTGTTCATCAACTTCGCCTACGGTTAAGCTTGCGCCATTTATAGCAACAAAGCCTTTATATAACACATACTTTTTCCACTCTTTTCGCAAGCTTAATTGTATTTTACAGTTATTCTCAAGTTTCACTATTTGAGAGATTTGTGACGTACAATGAATATGCCCAGACACTATATGCCCACCTAGCTCAGTACCAAACGTAACAGAGCGTTCGTAATTTACTAAACTGCCTAGCTCAAGCAAGCCTAAATTAGTTAACTTTAGAGTTTCGTCAATCACATCAAAATGCACTTGCGCCACCACATCATGATTACTTAGCTCAACTTGCACAACCGTTAAACAACAGCCATTAATAGCAATACTTGCGCCTAAATCTAAATGCTTAACGTACTCATCGCTCACCGATACAACTAAGCGTAACACACCATCAGCTTGAGTTTTAGAGACCACTGTTGCTTGTGTTTGCACTATTCCTGTAAACATAAAATCACTTAAAATTATTACAAAGTGCTAGTTTAACGTATCAACTCATAAAATCATTCACTACTGTGATTTTTATTTGAAACGCAATAGATTACAATTGCCGCCTGTTTTATCTAATAGCTTTTTTTATGACCTTTTGCAATTGGGAAGCCAAGCGTTTACTTTCCCTAGCCTTACCTGTTTTTTTAGCACAAGTTACACTTATTTTAATGTCGGTAGTCGACACAATTATGGCCGGCCAAGTTAGCCCTACTGACTTAGCTGCACTTTCTATTGCAACAGGAATATGGAACCCATTATTACTTGCTCTGCAAGGTATTTTATTAGCGCTTACTGGTATTATTGCGCAGTTTTCGGGCAGTGATGACCGCAAAGGCATTAGCCACTATTTTCAACAAGCGCTTTATTTAACCGCTATTTTAAGCTTTACAGGTTTTGGTATTGCCCATTTAGCAGATGCCATTATTTTAAAGCTCGATACAACGCCTGCTATTGCAAACCTTGCCATTGACTACATCCATTTTGTGAAATGGGGTGTGTTTGGATTTTTAATTTTTACAGTATACAGAAACGTTACCGAGGGCATGGGGATGACCAAACCCGCCTTTTATATAAGCCTATTAGGTTTAGCCGTTAATATTCCAGTAAATTATATTTTCATAAATGGCTTATTTGGTTTTCCTGCTTATGGCGGCGCAGGCTGTGGCATTGCCACAGCAATTGTTTTAACTGTTATGGCAATAGCACAAGTTACTTACTGCCAAATGAGTAAAAAGGTAGATGCTAAAGGCCTGCTTTCATCATTCGAAAAACCTAATTTCACTACCATTGGTATTATTACTAAGCTAGGTATACCAATTTCACTTGCAACCTTTTTTGAAGTCACTTTATTTGCGTGTATACCGCTATTTATTGCGCATTTAGGAGCAGTGGCTGTATCGGGGCACCAAATAGCAGCGAGTGTAACTACATTGCTGTTTATGATGCCACTGAGCCTCTCTATCGCTATAAGTATTCGTATTGGTAACCTATATGGTCAAAATAATTTACTGCAGTTAAAAGTTGCCGTATCGACTAGTTACATATTAGCTATTGTAATTGCACTATTTTTGGCACTTATGACTTTTACAGGTCGTGATTTAATTAGCCAACTTTATACCGACAGTCCCGCAGTAATGGCTCTGGCTTCATCAATTATGATACTAGCGTGTGTCTACCAGTTACCCGATGCATTACAGGTTGCTGCAAATGGCATGCTTCGTGGGTTAAAATACACCACGCCTATATCGTATATTACGTTTATATCGTATTGGTTAATCGGCTTTTGTTTAGGTTACGTATTGGCAAGAACAGACATAATTGTGCCAGCTATGGGGCCGCATGGCTTTTGGGTTGGAATAATAGTAGGCCTTAGTGTCGCTGCTATTTTATTAATGCTAACAGTAAGAAAGCGTCTAAAATATGAATTTGTTAACAGTGATTCACTCAATCAAAACTAATAAACTCAGCCTTAAAACATTACCAGCTGCTTTGCTGGTAATGTGTTTTTTAATGCTTACAGGCTGCAACAAACCACAAAGTACTGTAAACGCTACTTATATTGAACGCTTAAGTAGCACAGTTGATACAAGCACCACAGAGCCTGCGCCACTCAAGCAACTCCCTTTACTGCAGCCTCCCCCAATAGCACAAAGTGACTTAACATTGAGTATTGTGGAGCTTGCAGGCATTAGCCAATGTAAGCTTAACGTGCTTATAAGTGAGCACAATAACCAATTAGGAAAAACAGCCAGCGCTGCTGGGCAATTAAAATATCAAATAAACTTTATTAAAAGTGCGCAGGTTTGCTTAAATACGCTTGATAAAAATAGCCCTAGTTACACAAAAATACTCGCAGCCAAAAACTATAAAGAAACACACCTAATGTACTTTTTTAATACCATGTTATTTAAAGAACCTGAGTTAAATCGTACCTGGCAACTCACCTCAAACGAGCTCACTACTGAACCCGCTGGTTTTCGCGATACCGTATTTGCGCTAAAGCAACTTGTACTCATTAAACAGCAAATTAAGGCTAAAGAATTTAGTGAAATTAATAGCGACTCTATTTTTAGTGCACTCGAGCAGCTTAATAAATTTCAATTTAACCAAGCACTCATTCAATCAGTCCGCATGCAGGTCGTGTTAAATAACAACGCTACACAGTTTGTAAAAACACTAAACTTTAATACGCTGTGCCCAGAGGATAAAAATAATAAAAACGCAAAAATCATAAGCAACGTATTTCAAAAGTTTTACCTAAAAGAAATTCAGCCCTATCAAGCGCAATTAACTGGTTATCTAGAGGTACTACAACCGCTTTATAATGAGCTTTGGTTTAACGAAAGTATCTCAAGCCCTCAAATTAATAACTTAGTAAAAACGGGCTCAACAAGTAACTTACTGAACTTACTTAAAAGCTCAGCTAAAAAACATGTGGTTTGGTGGCAAGGTTTTTATAAAACGTGTGAAATAAGCCCAATATGAATAAAAAAACGGCAAATAAACTCAAAAACAACAAACTTGCTTGATTCACCAACCGCCACGCTATATATTAGCCGCCGTTGTTAAGCAATTAACACTTACTTAAATAAAGTAATACGACTGTAGCTCAGTTGGTTAGAGCACTACCTTGACATGGTAGGGGTCGGTGGTTCGAATCCACTCAGTCGTACCAACGTTTAAAAAAGTATAATTGAAGGAAAAAGCACTACCTACTCTTGATCACCCGGTCCAAAGGTCAGTAGTTCGAATCCACTCAGTCGTACCAACATTTAAAAAAGTATAATTGAAGGAAAAAGCACTACCTACTCTTGATCACCCGGTCCAAAGGTCAGTAGTTCTAATCCACTCAGTCGTACCAACATTTAAGTAAAACCTCAAAAATTGTACGACTGTAGCTCAGTTGGTTAGAGCACTACCTTGACATGGTAGGGGTCGGTGGTTCGAATCCACTCAGTCGTACCACTTCAAAGTAATAAAAAAAAACTAAAAATACCGAAGAATAAGCACTACCTACTCTTGATCACCCGGTCCAAAGGTCAGCAGTTCGAATCCACTCAGTCGTACCAACATTTAAGTAAAATAAATAAAAGTACATCTGAAGGAAAAAGCACTACCTACTCTTGATCACCCGGTCCAAGGGTCAGTAACTCGAATCCATTCAGTCGTACCAACATTAATAAACGTATAATTGAAGGAAAGAGCACTACCTAATCTTGACCACCGGTCCAAGGGGCAGTAACTCGAATCCACTCAGTCGTACCAATTAAACTATACATTTCAAACGGTTAAAAACCTAAATAATCTATCTATATAATTTTTACGCTGAATTTAAATTCTAAGTTTTTATTATTTTGTATTCAAAATTTAGAACTGACTAGAACCAAATCCAAAAAACCGTCCTAAATATTATGCTTTTCATCGAGTTGTTCCTAAAACAATATCTGAACGCCTAAAGCTATTTTCAGTTAAAATAGACCACTTCTTAGCAAGTGTATAACTTTACAGTAGTTTAGATTGAGCAACAAAAAATTTAAACAATTACCTTTCAACAGTTTGAGGAAGAATCCCTATGTGGTATTACTTACCTTAAACTCATTTACTTGCTTAATGTTTTTATTTAGTTTTAACAATACCTCAATAAGTGTATCAAGCTCTTTTTGTGAAACCCCTTGTAATAACAATCTTTCTCGCTCTAAAGCTACATAGAGAATTTTATCATGTAACTTTTCACCTTTTTCCGTCAGCTTTGCTAATGATGAACGACCATCTTTAGCATTTTTTATAAAGCTAATATGGCCTAACGTTTGTAATTGTTTTAAAGCTCGACTAACAGCTGCTTTATCTAGGCCAATCACCTGACAAATACGATTTGCAGAAATGTTAGTTTCTACTTTCAGCATCGCTAATACACGCCACTCAATAACGCCTACATTAAAGTTTTTTCGATAGCATACAGATGCACCACTTGAGAGTTTATTAGAAAGAAAATTTACAAGCGCAGGTATATATCGTTCAAGATCTAGCTGCTTAGCACTAGGTTCTTTGGGTTTAGAAGGCATTGGTTTTTCCAATTTTTAGGTATAAATAAATTTTACTAGGTAAATCTTGAGATTAAAACTATTTATGATCATTGCTTATTACGAGCAAAGAGTTTTACATTCATAACGTTAACACTAAGTTAATCTCTACACCCAAATTATAGTTGACACCTCAACTATAATTCAACATTATAAACATAAAGTAACAAACATTAGGAACTTTATGTTTTCAGTAAACGTACGCAGTAAAAAGGTTGAAACACCTAATATTGTCAGTTTTGAGCTAATACCTATAAATGGGCAAGCTTTACCTAAATTTGATGTGGGTAGCCACATTGATGTGGTGCTTAATGATAAAATAACTCGTCAGTACTCACTTATCAGCCATCCTCAATCCGATGAGTTTTATAAAATAGCTGTATTAAAAGATGCCAATTCACGAGGAGGCTCAATTGCACTTCACTCTGATGTGCAAGTCGGTGATACATTATCAATTTCTGATCCTCGCAACCTCTTTGCACTCAATTCAACTCATAATAAAGCACTATTATTCGCAGGCGGTATAGGCATTACTCCGATAATCTCAATGGCAAGAGAGCTTGATATTAACGGCGTTGATTTTGAGCTTCATTATCATGCTAAATCCCCCGTAGAGGCTGCTTTTTATCAAGAATTGCTAGAGTGTTCATTTTCTGAAAAGGTATTTTTTCACTTTTCAACCCAGCCAAAAAAAGATGCCAAAGAACTTATTGGTGAATTTAAAACGAATACGCATTTATACACTTGTGGCCCAGCAGCTTATATGGAATATATTTTTGACAGTGCAAAATCAAATAACTGGAAAGACGAGTACTTACACAAAGAAAATTTTAAAGCTGAACCTAAAGCAGAAGGTACTGAAGATATTCCGTTTAAGCTCATTTTGAGCCGTTCAGGCTTAGAAATTGATGTTTCTGCAGAGCAAACCGCACTAGAAGCAATGGAAGATGCGGGTATTGAGTTAGACGTATCATGCGAAATGGGAATTTGCGGGACATGCGTTACCTATGTGACATGCGGTATACCCGACCACAGAGATGAATTCTTTACTGCTGATGAAAAGGCAAAAAACGATAGGTTCACACCCTGTTGTTCAAGAGCGTTAAGCGACTCTCTAACGCTAGATTTATAGAGAAAATTTTAACACTAGACTTTACACGAGACACTTATGACCACACATACACAAACTAATTCGGACACTAAAACCCCCTTTCCTCTTAACATGTGGTACTTAGCAGCACTAAGCAAAGAGTTAACCGACAAGCCACTAGCTCGCACTTTATTAAACACCCCTATAGTTTTATTTAGAGATGCACAAGGCCATGCTAGCGCACTTGAAGATCGTTGTTGCCATCGCCAACTACCTTTATCGATGGGAACACTTGAAAAAGAAGGATTAAGATGCGGTTATCATGGTCTATTATTTAATGGCCAAGGCCAATGTCTTGAAGTACCAGGGCAAAAAAAAGTTCCAAGAAAAGCAAAAGTAACGCCTTTTACACTTAAAGAGCAAGATGATTTAATTTGGATTTGGTTTGGTTCAGAGCAAGGCTCAACCCCTGATCAAGACCCACCTCGCTATCTTTATCATTCTGACGAAAAATATGTTTACGATGGTGATGTATATCACTACCAAGCACCATTTCAACTCATACATGACAACTTACTCGATCTTAGCCACTTAGGTTACGTACACCTTAAAACGATTGGTGGTGACGCTAAAACGCATATGCATGCACAAATGGATGTAGAAGCTATAGGTGATAAAGTGACCGTAAAACGTTACATGCCAAATTCAACCCCGCCACCAACATATACAGCTGCTTATCCATTTAAAGATAAAATAGATCGCTGGCAAGAAATTGAATTCTATCCATCACATTTAAGGATATGGACTGGCGGTATTGACGCAAACAGTGAATCGGTAACTAACCCTAACCGTGGCGGCTTTCATATGCGTGGCTTACATTGCATAACTCCAGAGACAGAAGAAACATGTCATTATTTTTGGACTATATCAACAAACCCAACAACTGATATTGAAAACGTAAAACAAAAAGTAGTAGAACAAACTCGTTACACGTTCAATGAAGACAAAGTGGTTATTGAAGCGCAACACAAATCAATGAAGCACTTTAAAGGGCAACCTATGATTGATATCCATGTTGATACCGGTGCAAATCACGCTAGGCGAATAATTAAGCGCTTATGTGAAGCTTAAAGGCTTGTTTTAATTATATTAACTCAAACTGAGGTATTACTTTTTCAATGGCCTACAAAGTAATACCTCATCATATTGGACCAAAAATACGCTAATTAAAAATTACGTAGATACTTAGTAGACCAGCTTGCTACCTCTGTTGCTATTAGCAATAATAAACGCATTAAAAAACCCATGTTCTCAAACACCACCTTTTATTATTTTTATAGTCTATGCGTTTAAGGATCATATTTGTTTAAACTCCCTATTACTAACATCGCGCTTATAATTGTATGCAGCGGATCTATTATCGGACCTCTCGGCATGGCCGGCGTCAACATAGCTATTCCAAATCTTGCCGAGGATTTACAAGCAAGCGCTAAAATGATTGGTTGGATGCCGACCCTTTACTTACTTAGTAGCGTGATATTTATGCTGCCTTGCGGGAAAATAGCCGATAACTATGGTCGAAAACGAGTATATGCATTTGGTTTAGGCCTAAATGCACTAGCATCACTGATGTGTGCTATTGCGTCATCAATTGAATGGGTACTTTTTTGGCGTTTTGTACAAGGCGCTGCAGGTGCCATGATTTTTGGTATTGGTGTTGCAATTATTACTTCTATTACGCCAAATAATAAAAGAGGCATGGCACTGGGCACCTCTGCAGCGTGTGTGTATATAGGCTTAAGTGCAGCCCCTGCAATAGGCGGTTGGCTCACCGAAATATGGGGATGGCGGGCTGTATTTTACTCTCAAATTCCGCTTGTCCTTCTGCTACTACTTGCTATTAAACTTTTTTTACATGGTGAGTGGAAAAACGATAAAAAATCCTCGTTTGACTGGTGGGGTACTGCGCTTTTCTCACTCTTTGCAATATGTTTAGTATTAGGACTCAGTGATTTACCCACTATGACTGGATGGGGTTTAACATTACTTTCGGTAATAAGCTTAGGATTATTTATTATTCACCAAAGTAAAAGCAGGCGACCACTAATCAGAGTACAAATGTTCTTAGAAAGCAGAGTATTTAGCTTATCGCTGTCTACATCGTTTTTAATGTACGCCAGTAATTTTTCATTGGCTTTTTTGTTAAGCTTATATCTGCAGTATATTAAAGGGTTAAGTCCTTCTCATGCTGGCCAAATCGTGTTACTGCAAGCGGTTTCTATGGCCATTATGGCACCATTGTCCGGTAAACTTTCAGATAAATTACAGCCACGCATAATAGCTACATTTGGCTGTATAATTGTTATGGTCAGCTTTTTTTTACTATCACTGTTATCTATGGACTCAAGTATCACATACATTAGTGGCTCACTGTTATTGTTAGGTATTGGCTTTGGCTTATTCTCAACGCCTAACAATAATGCAATTATGGGTGCTGTAGATAAGAATGAGTTAGGCGTAGCCTCTTCTTCCATGAATTTATCACGAACAATTGGTAATTTATTTGGAATGAGCTTGGTAAATTTAATTGTGCATTATTACTTAGGGGACAGCACGTTTTCAGCGCAACATAGTCATGCTTTAATGAGTACAATTTCACTCGCGTTTAACGTGTCTTTAGGCTTTGTAATTCTAGCAAGCTGTATCTCGGCATTTCGTGGGAAAGCCTAAATTATGCGTTGCTGATACGGGTTACACGTATAAAAGTAATTATAAATCGTTTTATACGTGTAAGTGTATTTATAAATCGAGTGTTATGGACCCTGTTTTTGCTCTTGAACAACACGGCATAATCAACTTGCCTTGTGCTTTTTCTTTGTCTGTTAAAAAAACATCGCGATGTTCCGGATTGCCTTCCACTACACCAGTTTGGCAAGTGCCACAAACTCCTGATTCACACGCAACTGGTATAAATATCCCATTAACCTCTAGCACTTGAGAGATAGACTGCCCTTCGCCTACAGTAAACTGTTTACCTGAGCTAGCAATTTTTATAGTGAATGACGTGTCTTCTGAAATATTTTCAGCAACCACTGGTGCGGCGAAGTACTCTCGATGCAATCTCTCCTCAGACCAACCCAGCAAACGAGCATGATTTAATACATATGTTATAAACTCAGCAGGGCCACATATATACAAGTCAGTATCATGAATATGCTCACTTAGCACCTGTTCTACATCCATACGACCCGATTGCAATTCTTGGCTAAAGTGAAACGCTATTTTATCGCTAAACGACCCTAATTTTAATGCTTCAACAAATGCTGCAGTTTCAGAAGATTTAGCGCAATAGTGAAATGCGAAAGGTGTCCCTAAACTATGTAATGTTTGAGCCATCGTTAATAATGGCGTAACCCCTATTCCACCTGCAATCAGTAATGTATTTTTCTTTGGATTCAGCAATGAAAAGTGATTTTTAGGTTCACTTACTTCGACTCTATCGCCTATTTGTAGGCTATGTACCTCTGCTGATCCACCACGAGATTGAGGATCTTTTAATACTGCAATTTCGTAGTAACGTGGGTCGCACTGTAACCGACATAGAGAATATTGACGAAGCAAACCATTTGGTAGCTTTATATCAATATGTGCACCTGCCTCAAATGGGGGCAAATCCTCATTGTCAGCGCATCCAAGTACGAGCCTAACAACCGCCTTTGCTTCAACGACCACATTTTTAACAATAACTGAAATCATCCTAATTCCCTTTGTTAAAATGTTACTGATTGGAGCGGTAGCTCGTCTGTAGATATATTTTTCGCATTTATTTCTTTATCGATTAAACGCTCAATGATACGTCGCGACTGAACACCACCGGCATCTATATCAAGCTTTAAAAGATCAAATTGCGGGAAACTCTTCAGATTTTGCTGCTGACGTTCTAATACCTCTAAATCTTCTTGGAAAATACTGCCTTGCCCTTCTCTAATTTTATCAGTTAATGTAGCGTCTTGGGCATTAAAGTTACGTGCCATCCCCCAAAAGTACCACATCGTATTTTCAGTCTCAGGAGTAATAAAATCAACCACTGTACTGCTCGCTTTTTTATTCTTTGGTGCATCAAAACCACCATAACCAGCATGTGCTACACCCACATCAATCATTACATGTGATGGCGGCATAAAGCGACAAATTTGCCAACGGTCTACTGGTGTATCCGATGCAAGCCCATTACCCTCCAGAGCAGTTCGCCAAAATGGCGGTGCCATAATATTTTCCATATAACGGCGACAAAAAACTTTATCGCCTTCTACTTCAGTTTGCACCGGAGACTCATCAATTTCTTTTTGGCCTATACTACTAGCATGAACGTAGGTTTCATGTGTTAAGTCCATTAGATTATCGATCATTAAACGATAGTCGCATTTTATATGATACAACCCCCCCCCATAGGCCCAAGTATCATCTTCAGCCCAAGGTAAGTGTGGGATAAGATCTGTATTTGCAGCCTCTTTATCACCAGGCCAAACCCAGATAAAGCCAAAGCGCTCCTCAACTGCAAATGACTTCATACACGGAAATCTCTGCACACGTTGCAGCGGCATTTCTTTTGTTTTACCGTCCTCACCCATTTTTAGACCATGATAGCCGCATACAAGCAAGCCGTCCTCAACATATCCTAAAGATAAAGCTGCGCCACGGTGTGGACAAAAATCTAGCACCGCAGCTACTTTTCCATCCGCCTGACGATAAAAAGCAATACTTTGATCACACACTTTTCGGCCGAGTGGTTTATCGTGATTGATTTCATCACTCATTGCCGCCACATACCATGTATTTTTAATAAAGGTCTGCTTAGCCATACCTTGATCTCCTGTTGTGTTTTTGTTGTCATTGGATCCAATATAAACTAATAATCCAGATAAATAAAACAAACATGCGTAAATTGGATCCATATAATTTTCTTTTTTGCACTTTTAGTCACGCTTTAGTTGTAAATTCACACTATTTCAATGACTATATGCAGTGTAGATTCCTAATTGGATCCAGTTTAAAAAGTAATTGAGGTAATTTTTTATGACTAAGTCAGGCCAAAATGCAGTAACCACATTGCGACAAATGATTTTAACTGGAGCACTAAAAACCGGAGAAAGGCTCGTTGAAATTGCTACTTCTGAACGTCTAGGTGTTTCAAGAACGCCTGTAAGAATTGCATTTAGAACACTTGAACAAGAAGGTTTGTTGACCAAACTTCCTAGGCGTGGCTACGAAGTCCGCTCAGTTTCACCAATTGAAATTGAAGGCGCTATTGAAGTAAGAGGAGTATTAGAGGGCCTAGCTGCTCGACAAGCTGCTGAAAACGGCCTTAACGAAGAACAAAAACATGAAATACAATCCCTTCTTGCTTGTGGTGATTTATTATTTGAAGGGGCCGAACTAACTGAAGATGACTTAGCAACCTACCATGATATGAACCGCCGTTTTCATCTACTAATTATTGAAGCGTCGGGTAACTTGGCTATCCAGGCTGCACTATCTAAAAATGAGCACCTACCATTTGCCTCGGTAAGCGCGCTTGCCATCGACAAAAATAATATGCAAAAAGAGTTTAAACGCTTTGCATTTGCACATCAGCAACATCACCACGTATTTCATGCAATGCTTTCTCGCCAAGGTGCTCGTGCTGAAGGAATTATGCGTGAGCATGCACAAGCAACACTCGGTTACGATCGAAACTATCACCGAACAGAGCTTAAAAACAAACTCACAGTTATTTCGCACGCAAATAAATAACATGCACAGAAGTGTCACTCACTCTTACATATTGAGGGAGCCATATTCTATAAGATATAAAGCTTGCTAATGAAGGAGGCCTTTAAATATTAAAACTTATTAAGCCTTTGTGCGCTCACGCGAAACCAACATAGCAATGCCCATACCACCACCAATACAAAGTGTTGCTAACCCTTTTGTTTTATTAGCTCGCTGCATTTGATATATCAGCGAGACTAAAATACGACAACCTGAAGCTCCAATTGGATGACCAAGTGCAACCGCCCCTCCGTTAACATTTACTTTATTGCTATCTAGCCCCAGCGCAGTATTTACATACAAAGCTTGAGCCGAAAATGCCTCATTAGCTTCAATTAAATCAATCTCATGCACTTGCCAGCCCGCTTTTTTACACACAGCCTGCGTGGCCGCTATTGGGCCAGTGCCCATGTAAAGCGGCTCAACACCTTCGCAAGCGGTAGCTTCAATCACAGCTAAAATAGGTAAGTTTAACTTTTTTGCATACTCGTCTGTAGTAACCACCACCATCGCTGCGCCGTCGTTAATAGTCGAACTATTTCCAGCAGTAACTGAGCCACCTTTTTTGAACGCAGGCCTAAGCTTACTAAGGTTTATAATTTGTGTATCAGCTTTTACTGATTCATCAACATCAAAACTCTTGATATCGCCTCCACGTTTTGCAATATAAATAGGGGCAATTTCATCTTTGAATAAACCACTGCTAATAGCATTTGCTGCTTTTTGCTGTGAATGAACTGCAAATTCATCTTGTTCCGCTCTAGAAACAGCAAATTTTTCAGCTATATTTTCAGCTGTAATTCCCATATGTATATTTTCGCGACTATCCCACAAACCATCTTTTATCAGGCTATCAACCAAAGATAAGTCACCTAATTTTTTAGGTACTCTATTATTGGGTAATACGTGCGCCGCCTGAGACATACTTTCTTGCCCACCAGCAACCACCATTTTAGCATCACCGCAAAGAACTGATTGCGCAGCCAATTGCACCGCTTTTAGTCCTGAGCCACATACGTGATTAATAGTAAAAGCAGACACATTAATAGGTAGTCCGGCATTAAGTGCTGTCTGCCTTGCTGAATTTTGGCCACAACCAGCTGTTAGCACCTGCCCTAAAATCACCTCCTCAATGTGTGGCTTTACTTGCGGTGTTTCATCAAGAACGGTTTTAAGTAACTGACTACCTATTTCAATAGCTGATAGGCTTGATAAACTTTGTCCAAAACCACCAATTGCGGTTCTTTTTGCAGCAACAATAACAGCCTTCATGCTACCACCTCAGGCAAGTCCATTTCGGGTACATGCTCAGGAATAACAAGCTCACCTGCTGTTAACCGTTGAATATCTTCTACCGAGACATTCGGCGCCCTTTCTAACAAATGAAATTTACCGTCTTTAATTTCCATAAAAGCGAGATCAGTTAGCACTTTTTTAATACAGCCCTTACCAGTTAGTGGCAGTGTACAATTTGCTAATAACTTTGATTCACCATGCTTTGATGCATGGGTCATAGTGACAATAATGTTATCGGCACCCGCCACTAAGTCCATAGCACCTCCCATTCCTTTAATTAACTTCCCGGGGATCATGTAAGACGCAATATTACCATTCACATCCACTTCAAAAGCGCCTAATACAGTTAAATCAACATGGCCACCACGGATCATGGCAAACGACTCTGCACTATCAAAAATTGAGGCGCCGGTTGCCATAGTCACCGTTTGTTTGCCTGCATTGATTAAATCAGCATCAAGTTCATCTTCTGTTGGAAATTGCCCCATACCTAACAATCCGTTTTCTGATTGAAGCATCACTTCAATGCCTTCAGGCACATAGTTAGCAACAAGCGTTGGAATACCAATACCTAAGTTTACGTAGTATCCATCTTGTAGTTCTTGCGCAACACGCATTGCTAATTGCTCTCGGGATAAAGCCATTGTTACACTCCTTCAGCTTGCGAAGCACGAATAGTGCGTTGTTCTATACGTTTTTCAAATGAACCTTTAATAATACGATCCACGTAAATGCCAGGAGTATGAATTTCATCTGAATTTAATTGTCCTGCCTCTACAATCTCTTCAACCTCTGCCACCGTAATTTTCCCCGCTGTAGCCGCCAAAGGATTAAAATTACGTGCTGTTTTTCGATAAACTAAATTACCATATGTATCAGCTTTCCAAGCTTTAACAATGGCAAAATCACCTTTAATCGATTCTTCTAAAATGTAGGTTTTACCATTAAAGTTACGTTCTTCTTTTCCTTGTGCAACTGGAGTTCCATAACCCGTTGCGGTGAAAAAGGCAGGAATACCGGCACCACCGGCACGCATTTTTTCGGCTAATGTACCTTGAGGTGTCAATTCAACATCCAGTTCACCAGACATCATTTGTCGCTCAAACTCTGCATTTTCACCAACATAAGACGCAATGATCTTTTTGATTTGTCGTTTTTCTAGCAGCAACCCTAAACCAAAGTCATCAACACCACAGTTATTCGACACAAGCGTTAACCCCTTAGTACCTTTTTTTTGTATTTCCTTAATTAAATTCTCTGGTATACCGCATAAGCCAAAGCCACCAGCTAAAACGGTCATACCGTCTTCAAGTCCTTCAAGCGCTTGAGAATACGTAATTACTACTTTATTAAATCCAGCCATTGTTTAAGTCCAAATTAAGAATGTGTTTATTAGTTTGACAACAAAGCAAGATATAGTTAATTTTATAATTATGTTTTATTAATTAGTTTTTCTTATAAATGAATATAAAACAATTGAAGGCATTTACGCAGGTGGCTTCCAGCCTAAGTTTTGTAGAAGCCGCAGCTAAATTACACTTATCGCAACCCGCGCTTAGTTTAAGTATCAAAAATTTAGAAGAGAGCTTGGGCGGTAAATTATTAACTCGCACAACACGTACATTAGTACTCACCCAAGAAGGTAAAGCATTTTTACCTGTCGCTAAAAACTTATTAAACCAAATAGACGCAGCAGAACGAGAGATGAAAAAGCGATTTGCACTGGATCTTGGGCATACATCTATCGCAGCCATGCCCTCTTTTGCCAGTTCAATTTTGCCAAAAATAATTAAGCGTTTTCATACAAAGTACCCAAACATAAAACTCTCAGTGGACGATGTGTTATCTGATACGGTTATTGACTTGGTAAATGCTGACTTGGTGGAACTCGGTATTTCATTTGAGCCTAAACATAATGGTGACTTAGTATTTCATCCGCTGTATAACGATCAATTTATTGTGGTTTTACCTCAATTTCATCCGCTTGCTAAGTGCCATAGTATTAGTTGGTCGGAGCTACTAAAGTTTGAGTTAATTACTCTGCAAAGTCCCTCTTCTGTCAGAGGGCTAATTGAAGACACTCTCTCGCAGCATAACATTGCACTCAACCCTGCATTTGATGCGCACCAGTTAGCGACTGTTATAAGGATGGTGAGTAATAATTTAGGAGTGGCTGTTGTACCTGCACTTTGCAAAGAGCAAGCATTAGAAGCAGGCGTAATATGCAGAGAAATAAATTCCCCTATTATTGCAAGACGTGTAGGCGTTATTTCTAAACCTATCACGTCTTTATCTATCGCGGCTAAATCAATGCTTGAAACAATTAAGCTCTATTCATTGGAGTTAAGAGATTGAATTTAGGCCCATTGAATGTTCAAACAGGTGCCTTATTTGTATCATCACACTTTAAATCTCTTGCACCTTTACTTTTTAGTGCAGCGACCAGCGATGCAATTGCACAACAAATAGCAATTAGCACAAGCACAGCACTCAAAGAGTCCAATGTTTTTTGAAGTAAAGTTACAACAATAGGTGCTGTAAACTGACCTAAAAAGAACATACCCGTCCACATCCCAGTTCCTTTACCACGTACATTTTCAGGGAGTAGCTTTAATACCCATGTTAAAGTCGTTGGTAATAAAGAGCCAAAACCCAAGCAACCAATAAAAATAGCTATTGATGAAATTACAATTGAAGAAGACACTGCTGTTGCAAAGTAACCAAAGGCACTTAAACCAAAACCAACACATAATAAAAGTGGCCCTGAGATATGCTTAATTTTTCCGTAACAAAATGCACCTAATGCAACACCTATATTTGCTAAAGCTCCTATTCCGCCAATAATAGCGGGCGTCACTGCCTGACTAATCGACAGTACTTCACCTAGTTTTACAATCATAGAATAAAAAATAATACCAACAAATAGTGTTATAAATAATAGAGGCAGTACTTTTTTTACAGGGAATCCCGTGAGTTGTTTGTCTTCATTTGCTCTTACTTTAGGTTCAAATAAGTTTAAAGCAACCAGCAAAGCAACAGGCAAGGCAAGTAAGTATAAAACAAATGGGCCTCTTGAACCCAATACTTCACCCAACATACCGCCAAGTGCAATGAGAAAAATAGCACTTAAGCTCACTGACGCTATTTGTATAGAAATCCATTTTTGTCTTTCTTTTCCTATGAAGTAGTCAGCAATTAATGCGGTAGCAATTGTCATAATAACCGCTTCTGTAATACCTAAAAAAATACGAGATACTATTATATGAGATAAACTTTCCAAGAAATAAGGTAATACCCCAACAGCGCTGTATATTAACAGAGCAAAAATAAGGAGCGACTTCCTGCCAAACTTATCAGAAAGAGAACCCGCAATTGGAGAGAATACAGCAACACAGAGTGCAGGAATAGTCATAGCAATAGGCACTAAAACCTCATAACCACTAATATGCTTAAACTCTTCAAGTAACATAGGCAGCACAGGAACAAGGGAGATGACTGCCATAACAGGCATAATAGCCGCTAAAATTAAAATAATACCGTGTTTAGTAGAAGCCACAGTGGGCGAGATAGTATTCATAAAAACTTCCTTTAATTATTGTGTGTTTTGCTTAGTGTGTTGTCGGGTCATTAAATACAAACCCGAAGGCTCCACTATGTGTTGAAAGTTTCCAATTGTAGAATTTAATATTTAGATAGAATGTATCACGTAAATAAATAGTTAATTGCAATTACCTTTTTTATCACCTTTCCTCGCTA
This sequence comes from Pseudoalteromonas sp. SR41-7, assembly GCF_014163935.1. Classification (NCBI taxonomy): domain Bacteria; kingdom Pseudomonadati; phylum Pseudomonadota; class Gammaproteobacteria; order Alteromonadales; family Pseudoalteromonadaceae; genus Pseudoalteromonas; species Pseudoalteromonas sp. SR41-7. The sequence goes on from NZ_JACJEF010000014.1 coordinate 22,626, forward strand.
GAGTGCCTAGTTCTCTCATGTATCTATGAAATAGGTAACTTCAATCATAAAAATCAATTAACTTGATATGCAGTTTTTACTTTATCTTTACTTTTGCGTTGCACACACATCGCAATCTCGTCACTTGTATTAACAAGTGATTAGTAAAACGCTTTTACACACACAATTATAAGGATAGAACTATGAACAAATCGTATTTACGTTCATGTATTCTGACTGCATGTTTAGCACCTTTAGCTATTTCGGCTCAAACTGCCGAAAAAACTACAGAACCTAAAGCAGATAGTGGTATTGAGTTAATAACGGTTACAGCACTTAGAAAAACAGAAAGTTTACAAGATGTGGCTGTACCTATTGATGCCGCAACAGGTAAAGAACTATCACGCATCGGTGTTACCGATGCAACAGGGCTTAATAAAATATCACCTGCACTCAATGTTGTCTCTGGTGGCGGCTCTAATACTGTATTTTTTGTCAGAGGCGTTGGTAACTTTGCTGTAAATGCATACACAGATGCTGCTTTAGCATTTAACGTAGACGGTGTATTTTTAGGGCGCCCAACAGCCACAACGGCATCATTTTTAGATGTAGAACGTATAGAGGTTTTAAAGGGACCTCAGGGCACTCTTTATGGCCGAAATGCAACAGCGGGTGCGATAAATGTTATTTCAACAAAACCTGAACTTGGTGAGACATTTGGCAATATTTCTATTGGTGCTGCTAACTATGGAACAATAACAGCTTCTGGTGCTGTCAATTTACCAATAAGCGATGACTGGGCAGCTCGTTTTGCGATTGGCAAAACTAAAAATGACGGCTACAACGATGATGGTACAGCGGCAACAGATGATACCGCATACCGCGCACGTTTATTTGGTGAGTTTTCAGAAGATGTAAACCTTACCGTCACTGCAGATTACTCAACAACAGAAGGCAATGGTAATTCACCTTCATTTGAAGGTAGTTACGGATTCCCACTCCAAGGAAGTAATAACCACCCAAAAAATATTCCAGGTTACAACTTCAATCCTGCTCCAGATAACGTATCAGCTCCTCATACAGGCCCAGGTACACCAGCTGCAGTTGAATACTACACAGGCCAAATAACCTCGCCAGCATTTACTTCTATCACTCCCCTATATGACCCTTATATAGACAACGAGTATATGGGGGTGTCGGCAGAGTTAAACGTTGCAACATCATTGGGTGATCTAACAATTATTCCGGCTTATAGAGAGAATACGGTTGACGTTTTATTTAATAATCCCGCTTTCCAAGCAGCTATTAATCAAGAAAATCACCAGCAATCTAGTTTAGAAGCTCGTTTCTCTACAACCGTAGGGGCGCTTGATTTAATTATGGGTGGCTTTTACTTTGATGAAAAAGTTGATGGTCTAGCCTCATTTAACCAATACAGCTTGCAATCAACGCAAGATATTGAAAACTCCAGTACAAAGTCAACCGCGTTTTTTGTTCATGGTAAATATCACATCTCTGATGATCTTAGACTCGTTGGTGCTGTGCGTTGGACCAAAGATAAAAAAGAATTTAAGGGACAAGCGGATGTATTTCTAAATTTATGTATTAGAGATTTACCAGCCTACCCTGGCGGACCAGAAATCCCTAATTGTGACGGTGCGCCAGTTATTCCTGTTGGTGCAACTGTTGCAGAAACAATTGCATCTATTGATCCAGCGGATTTGCCAGAAGGAGCTCCTATAGCTAATCGAGGTCCTGTTCCGTATGGCCAAATTCCGTTGTTTCCTGGTGCGCCAGATAACCTGCGTGCAAACTTGCTTTTCATTAACCAAACACAAATTGACCGTGTTCAAGAAAATGACGAAATAACGTATCGAGCAGCAATAGAATACGATATTGCTGATAGTAATTTACTCTACACTAGTTACGAAACAGGCTATCGTTCAGGAGGGTTTAGTCCAACAGCAGGTCGTGAAGAGTTTTTACCTGAGTATATAAATGCATGGACATTTGGTTCTAAAAATAGATTTTTAGATAATTATTTACAAATCAATGCTGAGGCATTTATTTGGGATTATGAAGATCAACAGGCAAGTCACTTTGGTATTGATGGTAATGGTAATTCTGCATTCTTTACTGAAAATATAGGTCAATCAAGTATTAAAGGCGTTGAAGTTGATATTCTTTATCAACTGACTGAAGCAACACGAATCAAAGGTAATATTCAATACCTAAAAAATGAGATTGAAGAGTTTAGTTACCTTCAAAAAACGCCAGACGAAGCTGTAAATGTTGTGACTGGTTGTGACACAACGGTAATAAGCATGACTGATGGGGAGCCCACATATAATGTCAACTGTTCAGGTAAGGAAGGCAGAAACTCGCCATCACTTTCTTTAACTGCAAGTATTAACCATTACTTAGAGTTTAATAATGGTTATTCGGCATCGGTGTCTTTTGATGCTCGTTACCGCGACGAACGTTGGGTTGGCTTTGACTTCTTACCATCACAGCGTGCTGAAGATGTTATTACCTTAGACACTTCTATGCAATTATTTTCAGCAAATGATAAGTGGTCAATTCTCGCATATGTGAGAAACATAACTGACGAAGAGATAAAAGCAACATCACAGTTATTTGCTAATGGTGGCAACACCATGGTATCAACCTATGAAAAACCAAGAACATACGGCATTACATTTAAATATGACTTCTATTAAGAGAGCACACACAATGAAAAAAAGTAGTATTTTATTTAATTTATTTCTATCTATAGGCTGTTTAGCATTTACGTTTAACGGTAACGCAAGCGAAACAAAAAATGAGTGGATAACTCTAGGTACGATGGCAGGCCCTATTCCTAATGCAAAACACTCTCAACCAGCTAATGCGATGCTTGTTAATGGTAATACCTATTTAGTAGATGCGGGTGATGGAACTGCAGGGCAATTAGCAAAAGCAGGACTTAATATAAAGGATGTGGATGCTATATTTTTAAGTCACCTTCACTTTGATCACACAGGTGGTTTGCCTGCAATTATTAGCTTAAGGTGGCAAACAAGTGCTAATAATGAGCTTGTTATATATGGCCCGCCAGGTACTCAGCAAACCGTTGATGGTATTTTTAAATACATGACTTACGGTGCATTAGGTCATTATGGTGTTCCTGGTCAAGTTCCAGCTCCTGCAAATAACAATATTAAAGTAATTGAGGTTCAAGATGGCTCAGATATTAAATTTGATGACTTTACCCTAAATGTAATTAGAAACACTCATTATAGCTGGCCAAAAGGCAGTGACGAATGGAACAAGTTTCAAGCTTTATCGTTTAAGTTTACACTGGATGATGGTTATACTGCTGTTTACACTGGTGACACGGGCCCTAGTAAGGCCGTAGAAAAACTCGCAAACGGCGTTGATTTATTAGTTAGTGAGATGATGGATATTGATCATACCGTTAATCAAATTAAGAAAACGAATCCTCGTATGCCAGAGAAAAAATTTAAAGGTATTCATAGGCACCTTTCAAAGCATCACTTATCTCCTCAGCAGGTCGGTGAGCTGGCTAAAGCAGCAGACGTAAAAAAACTCGTCATTACTCATATGGCGCCAGGGTTAGATACTCCAGAGGAAATCGACTTTTATACCAAGCAAGTGCAAGGTGAATACAAAGGGACGATATCAATAGCTCAAGATTTGAATCGGTATGAATTAAAGCACTGACCTAATTATATAAAACTATAAGTCGCCTATTAAGGCGACTTTTTTATAAGTTTTGTGCAGTAGAAATTACTTTTTCTCTTAACCACCGGTGTATAGGGTCGTTATCAAGTGTAGGGTGCCACATCATTGATTCAACTAAAAGGGGTGTATCAAAGGGAAATGAAACGACCTTTAAACCATGCTTTTGTGCGTGTATATTGGCAAACTTTTTGGGTAAAATAGCTACGCGTTGAGTCCCCTTCAAAGTATAAATCATAGTAGAAAAGTCATTTGTAATAATATCAACTTTTCGACTTCCTCCCATCGTCTCCGTTAACCATGTTTCAATACTTAAATGACTTGTTCGTGCAAAACCTACCGACACATGCCCCATACTGCCAACTTGTTCAGCTGAAATTACATCACCAGCAACTAACTTGTTATCCATATCGACTACACATGCAAGTTCATCAACCATAAGTAATGAACTAGGGTAACCATCAAGCATTACCGATTCCGGTGCTATAAATAAATCGGCTCCTCCTTTGGTAAGTATATTAACTTCATGCGAAAACGGCGATAAAAACTCAAACGTCAATAATGGAGCTAGCGTAGCAAGCTCGGTTAAAATACTAGAAAACAGAACTTGAATAACATAATCCGATGCAACAATTTTGAAATGACGTTCACTTTTTAATGGATCATTAAATCGCTTACCAATAATCCCGCCTCTAATGGTTGTCAGTACTTCAGTAATTGGTACTTGAACTTCAAGCGCAAAAGGGGTCGGTTGCATAGTTTTACCAACTTGCACCAACAAGTCATCCTCGAAAAAGGCACGTGCTCTACCCAAAATACTGCTCATAGCAGACTGCGATAAATGCAGTCTCTTAGCGCTTTTGGTTATGTTTTTTTCTTCTAGTAAAACATCTAATGCAACCAGTAAATTTAAATCTAAATGCTCAAATCTCATAACATTGGCCCACTGCTGATTTTTAAATTTTGATTATTTTTAAGTATTAAAATTATTGATACAACCTATCTAAACATTCAATTTCATCAATTGCAAATGAAGTATTAATATGACTAAAACCAAAGTTTAACAACATCTGCGGACACACAATGAAATTTGCAACAATTAATAATTCAAAACCAGATGGTCAGCTTGTATTAGTCTCAAAGGATCTAACTGACTACGTAGACATTAGCGACCTAGCCGGCACGCTCCAAGAGGCACTAGATTTATGGCCTGCTATACAAGATAAGCTTTTACTTCGCTACGAAGCACTTAACGCACTTGAGCTAACAGGCATTAATAAAGTGTGTAACACTCAATTAATGGCCCCTTTACCACGTAGTTGGCAATGGTTAGACGGTTCACTTTTTTTAAATCATGGCGTGTTGATGCAGCAAGCATTTCATCTGGACCCAATCGAAGATGCTGATATTTATCCACTTGTTTATCAAGGTGCTGGCGATAGCTTTCTTAGCGCTAATGATAAAATTGCAGCTCCAAGTAACGAAGTTGGTCTTGATTTTGAGGGCGAATTTGGCGTGATGGTCGGTGACATCCCAATGGGGAGTAGTCCAGAGTTTGCACTTGAGAAAATACGTCTAATAGTCATGCTTAACGACATCAGCTATCGCGCACTCGGGCCAAGAGAAATGAAAACAGGTTTTGGCTTTGTACAAGCTAAAGGCCCTACCAGCTTCGCACCATTTGCTATTACCCCTGATGAGCTTGGTGAAAACTGGCGTAATGGTCGTATTTCACTGCCACTAGAAGTTTACCGTAACGACAAATGGTTTGGTGCGCCTGATGGCATAGAGATGTTTTTTGGTTTTCATGAATTAATTGCCCATGTCGCTAAAACTCGCCCTATTAAAGCGGGCACCGTGTTTGGCTCAGGTACTGTTTCTAACGCAGATATTAGTAAAGGACAAGCCTGTATCTCAGAGCTACGTGCTAAGGAAATGATTGCCACAGGCAAACCACAAACAGACTTTTTACAATCTGGCGAAACAGTTCATATGCGAGTACTAGATTCGCAGGGCAAGTCAATATTTGGAGATATAAAACAAGAAGCCATAATGGAGAATACACATGTTTAATCCATCACAATACACATTAATCGATTTATCGGTAACGCTTGAGAATAACCCCTATACAGATCCACCGCCATTATTACCAAAAATCGAGTATACCGACCACCAACAAGGTTGGCCAGAAATGTCATCAATGTTCCCTGGTTTAAAAAAAGATCAACTCCCAGGGAATGAATCGTGGGCGGCTGAACGTTTAGAGATCACCACTCATAGTGGCACTCACATGGACGCACCATGGCACTATGCCTCTACCACAGATGGTGGAAAACCAGCCTTTGGTATTGATGAGTTGCCCTTGGAGTGGTGTTTTCAACGCGGTGTTAAATTAGATTTTAGAGATTTCCCTGATGGTTATGTAATTACTGCCCTAGACGTTGAAAAAGAGCTAGCCCGAATTAATCACACCTTATCGCCGTTAGACATCGTTTTAGTCAATACCCGTGCAGGCTCTGTTTACGGTAAGCCTGGTTACCTTGATGCTGGTGTTGGTATGGGCCGCGAAGCCACCTTGTATCTTTTAGAGCGCGGTATAAAAGTTGTGGGTACCGACGCTTGGAGCTGGGATGCTCCTTTTAAATTCACTAAACAACGTTTCGAAGAAAGCGGCGACCCATCAATCATTTGGGAAGGCCATAAAGCGGGTCGCGACATTGGTTATGGGCAAATGGAAAAGCTAGCAAACTTAGCATCACTACCAAGTAGTGGTTTTTTAGTTTCATGTTTTCCTTACAAAATTAAACATGCCTCAGCAGGTTTTGTCAGAGCTGTCGCATTTCTAGAAAAGTAGTTGAGCACAACACATTAATTTATTAAGAGGTTATTATGTTTAAGTATTTCCCGACGAATTATGTATGGAATTTATCAGTAAATTTAGCTATCGAAATGGGCGCTCGCATTGGCGAAATCGAAGAAATGTGTGGCCCTTTACAAGAGGCTGCAAAATCACCAGATAAAGAAGGCGTTCAAGCATTTAGAGACACGTGGGCTAAAATGGCCGATAAACTATGTGGTCTTGCTGAAGAAGATCTAGAACGTGGCAGACTACTTTCTGCAGGGTACAAATATAATCGCGCTGCAACCTACCTTATAACCTGTGAACGCATTCAAGCACATGGCGCCTCGGGAAGAACAGAGCTGTATAAACGTTCACTTTCGCTTTTTCAAAAATCAATCGAACTGGGTCACGAAAACTGTGAACGCGTGGAAATTCCTTATGAAGGCAAACACCTTAGTGCTCTTTATGTCAAAGCCAAAGGCGTTAAAGGCCCTGCCCCTATTCTTATACAAATAAACGGCCTAGATTCATCAAAGGAAATGAAATATCGCGTTGGTTTACCACAATGGTTAGCAGAACGTGGCGTTTCATCACTTGTTTTAGATCAACCAGGTACAGGTGAAGCGTTAAAGCTACAAGACTTCCATGCTCGTTTTGACACTGAGCATTGGGCAAGTGTTGTTGTTGATTGGTTAGAACAACATGATGAAGTAGATAGCAAGCTAATTGGCATGGAAGGTGTCTCTTTAGGTGGCTATTACTGCCCTCGTGCGGTAGCGAATGAACCGAGACTTGCCCTAGGCTGTGTATGGGGTGCAAACCACGATTGGCGTGACGTTCAAAAACGTCGCTTAGAAAAAGAAGGTGACTTCCCCGTACCTCATTACTGGGCACATGTGCAATGGGTTTGGGGTGCAAAAAATATGGATGATTTCATGGAAATTGCTGAAAACGTCCACCTTGATGGTCAAATTGAAAAAATTAAAGTGCCATTTTTAGTCACTCACGGCGCTAAAGATTCGCAAATTCCACTTAAATGGGCCGAGCGCACCTTTGAGCAACTAGTCAATAGCCCTAAGCGTGAGCTAAAAATCTTTACAGAACGAGAAGGTGGTGTACAGCACTCTAGCTTCGACAACAGTTCAAACGCGGGTCAGTACATAGCTGATTGGGTAGCTGAAACATTTAACGAATTAAAAAAACAATAAGGATCACACCATGAATATTATTGGCCCCGATACGCTTGTTTTTGGTGTTGAAGACACCGAGAGTTGTAAGCAGTTCGCACTAGATTATGGCTTAACACAAAAAACTGAAACACGATTTGTTGCTCTTGATGGCACAGGTATTGAGATTAAAAAAGCAGATGACAGCTCATTACCGAATCCTCTTGCTACTGGTTCAATGCTGCGTAAAACAATTTACGGTGTAAAAGATCAGCATACAATAGATGCTTTAAAAACAGAGCTTGAAAAAGACCGAACAGTAACAACTTTAGACGATGGCAGTATCGAATCTGTTGACGATTTAGGGTTTGTTATTGGTTTTCAAGTGACCATACGGCAATCGCTCGAGAATCTACCAGCAGAAAAAGTCAACGCGCCAGGGTGTGAAAACAACCGTGCTGTAAACAATATTGGTATTAATACAGACTTCAAGGCAAAGCCTCGTAGCCTTTCTCATGTTGTGTATTTTGTACCGGATGCCGTTAAAGCTGAAGCTTTTTACGCACAGCGTTTAGGCTTTATTACTACGGATCGTTTTACCCATGTAGGTCCTTTTATGCGCCCTGCCGGTACCAACGATCACCACACATTATTTTTTATAAATACCCCGCCACACATGCAAGGTATTGAGCATTTCACTTTTCATATGAGCGGACCAACAGAAGTTTCTCAGGCAGGTACTGCCTTAGTTAATAAAGGCTATCAAAGCTTTTGGGGGCCAGGTCGTCATATATTCGGATCAAACTGGTTTTGGTACTTCAAAAGTCCGTTTGGCTGCAACATTGAATATGATGCTGATATGGATTTACACGATGATGAATGGACTGCACGAGAAGCAATGCCGGGTGCTGATAATTCGCAAGCTTTCTTGCTTCAGTACCGCGAAAAGTGGGCACCAATGGGCCCACCTCCCGGTAAACCAGAGTAATCATGAGTAAAGTATTTATCGCCTATAAAAGCGATATTACAGAGGGTCAAGCTAAAGGCTTTGACCCTCTTAATCAAGGGCGCGACAGCCTCTTTATAGTTCATAAAAATGGGGAGTATTATGGCTATAAAGATATCTGTCCTCACTACGGTGATACCACTTTACCTTGGAAAAAAGATAAATACTTAGATTCAAAAAGTGATCAAATAGTCTGTGCTGCTCACGGCGCTTTATTCGAAATTAGCACTGGTATTTGCACACAAGGGCCATGTAAAAATCAGGCCTTAACAAACATTGAATTAGATATTCACCAACACAATGAAATTTGGGTGGATATAACAACAATAAAGGAGTTCTAAAATGAACCCGTGTATTTCTAATGTATTAATAATTGGTGGTGGCTTCTCTGGTATGTCGGCAGCCATCGAACTTGAGAAAAAAAATATTGCTGTCGATTTGGTCGAAATTGACCCTAACTGGCGAGCAGAAGGGGCTGGGATCAGTTTAGGCGGAGCCACCATTCGAGCTTTTCAACAACTTGGAATTTTAGAAGAGTTTTTAGCAAAAGGCAGTGCCCATGAAGGGCTAGATATATATGCCCCGCATGGTTTGCACCTTGCCCATATACCAACGCCATTAATGGCTGATGCTAATATTCCAAAAGCGGGCGCTATAATGCGACCAGCACTTGCACAAATTTTGGCAAATAAAACGAAACAAACCAATGCCAATGTTAGGCTTGGCTGTACATTTTCATCTATAGAACAAGACGAAAATGGGGCAACAGTCACCTTTACCGATGGCACGACAAAAACATATGACCTAATCATTGGTGCTGATGGCTTGTACTCAAAAGTACGACAAATCATATTCCCTGAAGCTGAAAAGCCTAAATTTGTAGGCCAAGGTGTATGGCGAGCCGTACTGCCTCGCCTTGAAGGCATTGATAACACGGTAATGTGGGTAGGCGAACATATTAAAGTAGGGGTTAACCCTATGTCGAAAAACGAAATGTATATGTTTGTTACTGAAGATAAAATTGAAAATAATTATATTGAACCAAAAGACTTTTTACCTTTATTAAAAGCACTTGTAGCCAAATTTCCGGCTCCTGTAGTACAAGAGATACATGCTCATCTAAATGAAAACTCTAAAATTGATTACCGCCCGCTTGAAGGACTATTAGTTAAAGATGCATGGCACAAAAACCGAATCGTCCTTATCGGCGATGCAGTACATGCAACAACCCCCCATTTAGCGTCGGGTGCATGTATAGGTATTGAAGATGCTATTGTATTGGCTGATGAACTAACTAAGCATGCTCAGTTAGAACACGCACTAACCGCTTTTAAAGAGCGCCGTTGGGAGCGTTGTAAGCTTGTTGTTGAAAACTCAGGTCGACTTGCTCAAATTGAAATAGAAGGAGGCGACAAAGCTGAGCACTCTGCAATTATGCGCGACTCCCATATTGCTTTAGCTAAAGCAATATAACTGACCCGATTTTAGGTTAACTAGGTTGTTAATACCCCTTCGCTGAAAATGAGTGACAGCGAGGGGGTATTATTTATATTATCCCAACTAATTATAAAAATAACGGACGCCTTGCCATATCAAATGCAGGGATAAAAAGCTCAAGATAAGTCGTAATACCTTTCTAAAGTTAGCTCCATGAGTTTTATTTAATACATGTAAACCTACAAACGTTCCGAACACACCACTAATAACCATACAAAAAATTAAAGGCAGCCAATTAAAAAATGCAAATCCAACAACGCTAAAAACCGCCGCTTTTAATACATGCTGAAGTGCCATACAGCTTGAAAATGTTGCCGTAAATTTTAATTTTTCATACTCTTTTGTATACAAGTAACTGCTTACAATTGGGCCGCTAGCGCCAACAAATACAGAGAGAAAGGCAGTACTTAACCCTGCAATAAAGCGCACGCTTGGTGATGTGCAACTAAATTTAGGCTTTGGGCCCCACAACAAATAAAAAATAAATATTGCCAGCACAATTTTCATCGGCTCAAGTGCTATTTGTGTTACTACAGTAGTCGATAGCACAGCACCAAACAGCCCTCCTACTGAAAAATAAGCCAACATATTCAGGTCAATGTATCTAAACGTTGCTATTGCTCGAGTCGCATTAGAGCCTAACTGAACAAGGCCATGAACGGGAATAACAATTGACATAGGCAGTATAGAGGCCATTGAAAGCAGTAGTAATAAGCCGCCTCCTGCGCCAAATGCGGCGGTAATAAATGATCCAAAAAAAGCGAATGCAATTAAAATCCCCGCATATAGCGGGGTGAGTAAATCATTTAGTAATAAGCTCAAAACGAAAAACCTTAATTGCTACATTTAAAACTCTTCGGTGTCTATTTCCGCTTGAGTTGCTTCAGGATAACGCGGACCACTAACTGAGAACGGTGAGAATAAAGCTGATAGTTGCGTTAACTGCTCTGCTGACAGTACAATTTTTTCAGCACTTACATTATCGGCTAAATGTGCATTATTCTGTGTGCCAGGGATAACATGAACATGCTCACCTTGATGAAGCACCCAGGCTAAACACAATTGAGCCAGTGTTAAATTTGTGCTTTGTGCGATAGATTTTAATGCACTTAACAATTGCTTGTTTTTGCTAAAATGAGGTTCATTAAAGCGTGGCATACCACGTCTAATATCACCTTCAACTAGTACCTCTAGACTGGTAACCTGCTCAGTTAAGAAGCCTCTCGCTAATGGTGAAAATGCAATAAAAGCAGCCCCTATATGCTTACATGTTTCGAGGACTGCAATTTCAGGATTACGCGTCCATAACGAATACTCTGTTTGCACTGCTGCAATCGAATGTACGCTATTTGCTCGCATTATTGACTCGGCTGATACCTCAGATAAGCCAATTGCTTTAATTTTTCCTTCACCAACTAAGCGCGAGAGCTCGCCAACACTCTCCTCAATCGGCACAGATTTATCCATACGATGTAAGTAATATAAATCTAGAACTTCTGTATTTAGACTAGTTAAAGACGCCTCTATTGTTGATCGAAGCGTTTGTGGACGCCCATCAATAACACGCTTGCCATTAACGCCCGCCATACCACATTTGCTCGCCAAAAAAATTTTATCTCGGTGTGGAGCTAAAGCTTTACCTAGTAGGGCTTCATTTTTACCAAATCCATACAAAGCGGCAGTATCAAAATGCTCAACACCTAAATCAATCGCTGCGTGTAATAAATTAATTGCAGCTTCATCTGAGGGAGGACTCCCATAGGCATGGCTCAAGTTCATACAGCCCAACCCAATTGGATTAACGCTATGACCATTAATTTTACGCTTATTCATACGCCCTCCTTTGCGATTAATTATTGATTATTTAATTGCTGCTCTAAGTCGTGAAGCACCCGATAACAATCAAGTACCTGCTCCACACTTGAATTAGGCTCGCGACCTTCTTTTATAGCAGTAAAAAACTCTCTATCTTGCAGCTCAATACCATTCATTGATACATCAACAGCGGAGACATCAATCGCATTTTCTTTGCCATCCACTAAATCATCATAGCGTGCTATGTATGTTCCTGTGTCACCAATATAGCGGAAAAATGTTCCTAAAGGCCCATCATTGTTAAACGATAATGATAAGGTACAAATTGCACCATTTTCAGCTAGTAATTGAATAGACATATCTAAAGCAATACCAAGCTCTGGGTGAATTGGTCCCTGAATAGCATTCGCTTTAACCACTTTAGCGCCTGCTTGATAAGCAAATAAATCAACAGTGTGCGCAGCGTGGTGCCATAAAAGGTGATCAGTCCACGACCGGGCCTCGCCTTTAGCATTGATATTTTTACGACGGAAAAAGTACGTTTGTACATCCATTTGCTGAATACTAAACTCATCAGCCGTTATTTTATTATTAACCCATTGATGTGATGGATTAAAGCGCCGAGTATGCCCAACCATACAAGTCAGCCCCGTGCGCTTTTGTACCTCAACTACCTTTAATGAATTCTCCCAGCTATCTGCTAATGGGATTTCAACTTGCACATGCTTACCCGCTTCCATACATTGGATAGATTGCGCAGCGTGTTGCTGAGTAGGTGTACATAAAATAACTGCATCTGCGTCAATTTTAAGCGCATCATTTAAGCTTGTAAAAACCTGTGGAATGCCATACTCATCAGCCACTTTTTGAGTTTTTTCTAGCGTACGACCAACAAGTGCTACCACTTCAACACCGTCGATATTTTTAATACCGTCAAGGTGCTTAATTCCAAATGCGCCTGGTCCAACAACAATTACTTTCATAAAATTTCTCCAGGTTATTTATTTTCTAAAACAAGATGACCAACAGCAGTATTAGATGCGGGTACATGATAATGACGCTTCTTTAATTCAACCTCATCATTGAGCGCACCACGCATTACGAGCCACATAATAAGCTCAATGCCTTCAGAGCCAGCTAGGTTAATGTATTCAAGATGTGGTTTTAGGGCTAAGTTTTCAGCATCATCAACAATGTCATCTAAAAAAGCATTATCAAATTCTTTATTAATTAAACCTGCACGCGGTCCCTGTAATTGATGGCTCATGCCGCCCGTCCCCCAAATTTGTACATTCAGGTCTTCATCAAAACTTTCTACAGCTTTACGTAACGATTTACCTAAATTGTAACAACGCTGCCCAGATGGGGTTGGATAAAGCACTACATTTACTGCAATAGGAATAACTTTACACGGCCAATTTTCAGGCTGACCAAACATCAGTGATAACGGGACCGTTAAGCCATGATCAACATCTAAAGTATTGACGACAGTTAAGTCAAAATCGTCTTGAATAACAGATTGAGCAATATGTGAAGCAAATTCAGGATAGCCTTTTACATTTGGCACAGGACGCGGCCCCCATCCTTCATCGGCTGGCTTAAACTCTTCACCCGATGCAATCGCAAAGGTAGGAACTAAATTAGAGTCAAACGCGGTTGCATGATCGTTATATACTAATAATACAACGTCTGGTTTTTGCTTTTTTATCCACTCTTTAGCGTAATCATAACCCTCAAATAATGGTTTCCAATACTCATTATCTGTTATGCCATTATCAATAGCAGCCCCAATAGCCGGAACATGTGATGTAGCAACACCTGCATTTATTTTGGCCATGATTAACTTCCTTTCTTTAATGTATTACTGCTGTCGGGTGCACGACCCCCTGATAGCATCATTTGCGCGTATTCATCTTGTGTCATCCCCGTCATCGTTGATGCTGCGGCTTGAAAACTAATACCGTCGCTAGAAAATATTTTTGCAAGAAAATAAATATTGCCGCCTAGGCTCATCATTCTGTTGTAATCACGTGCTATAACCGCTTCTTTTTGTGCTTCGCTCATTGGCCACTCATCAAGGTAGACTTTCTCACCTGCTTTAAATTTCTTCCGATTTGGCGCTTTCATCAACGACATGCAAAATTGATTTAAGTGAAAACCTAAACGCGCCATATCGGCGTCAAATATAATGGTACCTGGCACCTCTTTGTAAGGTTTATTAATAGCCATATGTATTCCTTATTTCGACCAATACAAACGCATTGGATTATCAATTAATAACTTTTTCTGTAATTCAGCAGTAGGTGCAAAAAGTGGAATCATGTCCACTAATTTACCATCGTCGGGCATGTGGCTTTTCATATTTGGGTGCGGCCAATCAGTGCCCCATAAAACACGATCAGGAAAACTTTCCACGACTTTACGCGCAAAAGGAACAACGTCTTGGTAGCCTTTATCAGGACCATCAGCAGAGATCCGTTCAGGGCAACTTACTTTAGACCACACATTTTCATTCTCACGCATAAACTGTAAAAACAACGCAAAGTCTTCGCCTTCAACAGGTTTAGTAACATCTGGGCGCCCCATATGGTCAACGACTAATGTCGTTGGCAAACTAGTGAAAAAATCATAAAGCTCGGGCAAATCTTGGCTTTCAAAATAGATAACAATGTGCCAATTACGTTTAACAATACGATCAGCTATACGTTTTAACGAGTCAAATGGCAAGGCATCAACTAGGCGCTTTACAAAATTAAAACGTACACCGCGTACACCTGCAGCATGTAATTTATCAAGCTCGGCTTCGCTAATATCTTCTTTAATAGTTGCAATACCACGTGCTAAACCATTTGATGCTAAAAGCGCATCTACCATCGCATTGTTGTCAGCTCCATGACAGGTTGCTTGCACAATAACATTTCGACTAAATCCTAAGTAATCGCGTAAATCCCAGAGCTGCTGTTTTGATGCATCGCACGGTGTGTATTTACGCTCGGGCGCAAAACCAAACTCATTGCCGGGGCCGAATACATGACAATGCGCATCAACCGCACCTTCGGGTAACTCAAAACCAGGTTTTGATGGCGATTGATGCCAATGAAGCCAATTGGCATCCATTATAAATTTACTCACAAACCCATCCCTTTTAATTTGACGTCCAAGCGTGGGTATACGCGACGCGCATTCTCTTCAAAAATAGCTTTTTTGTCTGCTGCCGATATTTCTAATGTGTCAATGTAACGTTTAGTATCATCAAAATAGTGTCCGGTTTGCGGATCAATACCACGCACAGCCCCAATCATTTCAGAGCCAAATAAAATATTTTTAGTATCAATAACGTCTACTAATAAATCTATGCCTGGTTGATGATAAACGCAGGTATCAAAATATACATTTTTCATAACATGCTCGTTAAGTGGTGGCTGCTTCATCATATCAGCCAATCCACGATAACGCCCCCAATGATAAGGCACCGCTCCACCACCATGGGGTATAATAAACCGTAAATCAGGAAACTCGTTAAACAAGTCACCTTGTAAAAATTGCATGAATGCGGTGGTATCAGCATTCATATAATGCGCGCCCGTCGCATGAAAATTTGGATTACATGAGCCCGATACATGGATCATTGCAGGAACATCGAGCTCAACCATTTTTTCATAAAGTGGAAACCAACTCGGATCGGTTAACGGAGCTGAAGTCCAATGACCACCAGAAGGGTCAGGGTTTAAATTACAACCAACAAATCCTAATTCATTAACACAGCGCTCTAGCTCAGCAACTGAATTTTCAATTGGTACTCCCGGCGATTGTGGTAATTGGCACACTCCTATAAAACGCGTAGGGTATAAGTCAACAACTCGCGCTATTAAATCGTTACAGGCTGAGGTCCATTGTTTTGATACCTCCTCATTACCTACGTGATGAGCCATAGCCGATGCACGAGGTGAAAAAATAGTCATATCTAAGCCGCGTTCATCAAGTAATTTTAACTGATTTTTTTCAATACTTTCGCGAATTTCATCGTCCGAAATATAGGGAACGCCTGGAAGGGCTCTTCCCTCTTCAAATGCTTTAATTTGCGCTGCTCTAAAAAGCTGTAATGACTCTGGCGCTGTTGTGTAATGTCCGTGGCAGTCTATTATCATTGTGTGTCTCCTGCTGAGAGTATTATTGAAACTATCTTTTAGTAGTCGATCAAGCCATTGCTGAGCCGACCATTAATAAGCGCGCGGTTCTTAACAGCGCAGAACGATGTATTTTATAAGTGCTCAGTTGAGCGATACCTGATACCTGCATTTCAACAGTAAACTGACCCGTTGGATGCTCAACAACGATATCAAACTCCCCATCAATAAAGTTTTGGTTAGCATGCCTATAGGCTACAGTACCTTTTAAAACACATGCACTTGCTACGCTCACACTGCCTAACACCCCAATAGCCTCATGAACACGGTGGGGTATAAACGTTCGAGTGTTAATTACCCCACCATTTTTTGCAGGGCTTACTAAAGACATTTTTGGAATCGTTTTATTAGTTACATCCCCTAAATTCATCATCTTAGCCGCGATTAAACGAATAGCTTCAATCTTTTGCTTTAAATCGGTATTATCCTCGAGTGAATTAGGCGACTCATCACCCACTAAACCAAACTCGCTAGCATCTAAAATAACCACCGGCATGCCGTTATCAATACAGGTTATTGAATACCCATTAATTTCATCTATGGCATTACCCGTAGGAAAAAGTGCACCACAATTGGCACCCGCTATATCTAGAAAGTCGAGCGTGATAGGCGCTGCTGAACCTGGTACACCGTCGATTACGGCATCCCCTTTATAGCTTACTTTGCCATTAGGAGTTTGAACGCGTGCAACAGCTGAGGCTGCAGTATTTAGCATATGAATTCGAACATCGGTTGTTTTTTCTTTTGCATTCACTAAGCCCTGCTCAATTGCAAATGGCGCAACACCGGCGAGTAAATTGCCACAATTTTGTGTATCACTCACCACCGCTTTATCAACTACAACTTGTAAAAAAAGGTAATCCACATCAGTATTTGCTCGCATTGATTTTTCAACAATAGCCACTTTACTGGTGAGAGGATGCGCACCACCTAAACCATCAATTTGCCTTGTGTCAGGCGACCCCATTATGTGTAACAGTAATTCATCGCGCTTTGAGGAATCACTCGGAAGATCACTGGCTAAAAAATAAAGCCCTTTAGAGGTACCACCGCGCATAATTGAGCAAGGAATAGCCGCGTGCATTTACTTATCCTCACTTTGCTTTATATAAGTTAAGCCTTTAGCTGCTAAACGCTCGCGCATAGCATATATATCCAAACCTAACTCACCCGAAGCTAAACGCTTTCGCTTGTCTTCTTCGTTAGCAACACGTTTCAGGACTTTTTCATGAACCTCTTCACCACGACTTTGTTCAACAACAACAACGCCGTCATCATCAGCAACAATGATGTCTCCAGGTTTTATATAAGCCCCTGCGCACACAACTGGCACATTGACATTTGCAATGGTTTCTTTAACTGTACCTTGCGCATAAACATCTTTAGACCAAACCGGGAAGCCCATTTCAGTCAGTGTTGCGATATCGCGTACGCCACCATCAATAATTAAACCTTTAACGCCTCGCGCTTGTAATGAAGTTGCCAACAAGTCACCAAAAAAACCGTCAATACACCCGCTCGTAGGTGTAACAACAAGTACATCACCTGGCTGACATTGCTCTACAGCTACATGAATCATCCAGTTGTCGCCAGGAGCCACTTCACATGTTACTGCACTGCCAGCAATACGAGCAGAGCGATAAATAGGCTTCATATAGCTGGCTAATAAGCCAACGCGACCTTGTGCCTCATGTACCGTTGCAACTTCAGCATTTTGGTATTTTTCTAATATCTCTTTATTAGGGCGCGCTATATCTGTAATACACACAGCCATACTATTTACCTTATTTATAATTAAACGCTATTGATGCAATGAGTATATTGAAGTCAGCTATATAAAGAACTTTAAAAAGCTGTCAAAGGACATTAGTTTTTTCTATAGTGGTAGTAATCAAATATTAATGTGTGAGTTAAATAAAAATGAATTTTAACAATAGACATTTGTTAAGCGCCTTGTATATAAGGAACTTAATGTCGTTAAGCAAGGCAGCTAATACTGTTCACTTAACCCAGTCGGCACTCACCCAAGGCATTAAAAAACTTGAAAACGAACTTAATCAAGTCCTATTTATTCGGACCCACTCGGGGATGACACCGACGCCAAGCGGTATATTTTTTCTAAATCGGGTTGAACGTGCATTTGAGTATTTGGATGAATTTTCGAGGGTTATTTTTAATAATAAACATAAGCAAGATGCCTTTAATCGCTCTGTCACTTCAAAGCAATTAGTAGCACTCATACACTTAGTACAAATGAAAAACTACACCGCTGCAGCCAATAAACTTAATTTGTCGCAACCCACCTTACACCGCAGCATCAAAGATTTAGAGCAACTATGTAAAAAGGACCTCGCGGTACGTTCACCCGTGGGTATTGAACCTACTTGGACGGCAAACTTGCTAAATCGTTTTGCAAAGCTGTTTTTCTCTGAATTACGCCAAGGTATTTATGAAATGAGGGAGTTTAATGGACAAATGGATGGTGCTCTAAAAGTAGGTAGCTTACCATTGGCACGCTCAGCTATTGTGCCATTGAGTATTATTGCTTTAAATAATGAATTTCCTGATGCCCAGCTAAGTATTATAGATGGTCCATACCAAGAGCAGCTAGCTAACTTACTTCATGGTGAAATTGACATCATTGTCGGTGCATTACGCATCCCTGCTCAACATAATGATATTGAACAAATTCCATTATTTAAAGATCAACTTTGTGTTGTAGTAAATGCTCAACACCCTTTGGCAAGCCGCCAAACAATATCAACAAAAGAGCTCCAGCAACTTGATTGGGTAGCACCTAACAAAAGCACACCCGCGTGGCAGGTTTTTAGTAACATATTTGTTAGCCGAGGTTTACCACCACCAAGCCATGTAATAGAGTGCAGCTCACAAGTTGCTGCGCGCGGTATTTTATTAAACAGTTCTCGAGCGGCCTTGTTACCAGCCAAGCAAGTTGAAATAGAAGTACAAACAGGAATATTAGCTATCTGCCCGATGACACTGCCCGATACTGACCGTAGTATAGGACTGACGATACGAAAAGACTGGCAGCCTACCCAAATGCAATCGCGTTTTTTAACAATAATTAAAAACAATACGCGCATGCTTTAATCGAGCTAGTTAATATTCGACTGTTGCTTGAATAATGTTGGGGTTGTATTAGTGGCTAACTTAAAAAAACGGCAAAAATACGCGCTATCTTTAAATCCTAAATGAAGCGCTATTTCGTCGATTGTTTGTGTAGTATAGATTAAACGTCGCTTTGCCTCAGTGATCAGACGTTGATGAGCAATTGCTTTGGGAGAATCATTTAATAAACTTTTACAAATACGGTTTAACTTTGAAGTAGATATATGTAGCTTCTCAGCGTAGTCAGGAATAGTCATATGTGAGGTATAATTTAGCTCAATTAAGCTTCTAAAATTAACGACTATTTCTGTTTCTCGACTGCGGGCGTTACTTGCCAAAAGAGTAGTGTTTTTTTGCCTAAAAATATTTAATAATATCAATTTTAGCAATTGCTCAACGGCAATAGGCGCACCTAATTCATTATAATTAATTTCATACATTAGCAGCTCTATGTAGTGCTTTAAATGCACTAAACGTGCTGCATTTTCAAACTCAACCGTTAATGGCTTTAATAACAATTGATTCAGGCTAGTCTCACCATAATTGCTTACTAAAAAACTGTCGTCTATTGAAATTACAAAGCCTTGTGTGCGTGGTTTAAAATGAAAGCCATGTACAACACCAGCCGGAATAATTACCCCCCAATCCCCATTCAGTTGATACTCTCTTTCATCTAACCTCGCAGCCCAAGAGTTATTAAAAACAATTACAATTTGAACTAACTTATTATGACGATGTGGTGATATCTCCCATTTAAGCTCACTGCTTCGATAAGCTATATCTTCAACATGAACAGCACCTGGCTCTTGGCGAATAAACGGCTCTCCGTATAGGTCATAAAATGGAATTTTTTTATTCATGTGCACGTGTACTCAAATTAACTTTGACTCAAAAGTACAACAGATGACATCAATTGTGAATGGTTTAAACATTAACTAATGAGCAATATAAAAGAACACGATGTTTTCAACGAGTATAAAAATGCAATCATTAAAAACTAAAATAGCAATCATTGGCGCTGGGCCCTCTGGATTGTTACTCGGTCAACTTCTAGCTAAAAAGGGGATCGATAACATAATTATAGAGCGCGCATCAGGCGAATATATTTTAGGTCGTATTCGTGCAGGTATTTTAGAACAAGGATTAGTGAGTCTACTAGCAGAAGCTGGTGTAGATGAGCGAATGAAAAAGGAAGGCCACATTCACGATGGCTTTGAAATAGCACATTATGGTCAACGTCATCGAATCGATATAAAGGCACTTACAAATGGCAGCACCGTTATGTGTTACGGGCAAACAGAAGTTACCCGTGATTTAATGCAAGCGCGCCAAAACATAGGGGCAACGACTTATTATGAGTCTAGTGATGTTGCCATTCATGAGCAAAGTTCAAACTCCCCATTTGTAACGTTTACACAAAATGGTATTGAATATAAATTAGACTGTGATTATATTGCTGGATGCGATGGCTTTCATGGCGTTTCTCGACAATCTATCCCTAAAGAAAAACGTAACGAATTTGAACGTATTTATCCTTTTGGCTGGCTTGGGTTCCTTAGCGATACTCCCCCCGTTGCTGATGAGCTTATTTACTGTAAAACTAAACGAGGCTTTGCTTTAGCTAGTATGCGCTCTTCAACCCGTTCACGTTATTATTTACAGGTGCCATTAACTGATAAAATTGAAGATTGGTCTGATGATGAATTTTGGACTGAGCTTAAAAAACGCTTACCTGAAGACGTAGCTGAGATGCTGATTACCGGCCCCAGCATTGAAAAAAGTATTGCCCCTCTGCGTAGCTTTGTATGTGAACCAATGCAAGATGGACGCTTATTTTTAGTTGGCGATGCCGCTCACATTGTACCACCTACAGGCGCTAAAGGTCTTAATCTGGCAGCATCTGATGTATCCACCCTCAGCAAATTGCTAGATAAGACATACAATGGTGAGGAACCTGATGCGGTAGCCAAATACTCCGAAATAGCATTAAAAAGAGTATGGCACGCCGAGCGATTCTCATGGTGGATGTCAAACATGCTGCATGAATACGATGATGACAAAATGAATGAAAACGAGACTAAAACGCTTGAACGATTCATGGCATCCGACCTTGATTTTCATCTAAATTATGAAGAAGGTAAAAAAGTAATAGCAATCCAATATGTGGGAATGCCATACGAGAAAATTTAAACAAGTTCCCTTAAAATAATAAGCTCATATGATATTAGTAACATGGGCTTTATTTATTAATATATACGATTAGTTAACTAACTTAGTTATATCGTTTAAACGCTTAACTATCTGATCGTTTTTGATAGCTTACCAAAACTGATTAAATTCAATAATTTCATTCTTTATCGCTGAAAGTAGTGGCAAATTTTGAGTAAAATAAGGTGATGGGTTGCCATATGTAACAAATTTAACCCAAACAACATACATTTCAGTGGCAACATTTTATCTGGAGGTGATTTGCTGCTGAAATTTAACTTTCACAGAATCAAAACAATTGAATTCAAATTGTATAATATGCCTCCTAAACTTTTCCTTTTAAGCTATAAGCTATGTATTTGAATCGTTAAGGCCATGTCTGCTACCCAATAAATACGGCTTACCTAGCTACAATTTTACTGAATCAATGAAATTTTTCGTAATAATTAAAAAGTAAACAGCAACGCTTTGGTCAGGGTTTGCGCCTTGATTTAATGCTATTGTGTGGTATTTGAGTTTAATTTAAATGGCACATATGCAGCTTTAGCATACTGAATCAGCCTAACAGACGGACCAAATGGTTAATACATTAAAATCTAATATCATGCTTAAAATGCACTAAACATGCTTTGTTTAATTTTTTAATAAACACATATCAACACGCTCTAAAAATATAAATTTTAGTTATGAAAATTTAATATTTATGCCAATAAAAGCCCGTATATATACGGGCTCTATAAATGTTTATTGGCTAATTAGATTGGTTATCTCATTTAAGCGATTCTCAAGTGGGTCTTGTTTTACCTCACTTCCGTTCTCGTTAAATTCAATTATTCTATTATCTTTAGCATTGTAATTAGGCCAAGCAATGCCTTGCTTAGGTGACGGGTTGCTGTATTTAGCAAACCTTACCCATGCAGCGTGCATTGCACTGGCAATTTTAAAATCGTTTTGCGATGTTAACGGATTTTGCGCAAGAGTATTAAATACAAAAGGTATTTCAGTGGCATGGTATGCGCCATCAACTTTGCCTTTTAAGTGGCTAGGGACGTAATTAAAACGATAAAGCCATGTAGGCTGTTCACTCATACTCGCTTTGCTTGCAATATAGCGCGCAGGTTCTACAAAACGCTTATCACCGAATATCATAGAGCCTAGCAGTGGATAATTTAACTCCCCATTTTTAGCTAGCACAAATGGCGCATACGCTTTAGTAAACTGAGCTTTATTGTTCACTGATTCGAGCGTTTCTGTGGCTATTGCAATAGCACCTTTCGGATTGTAGTCTTTTAAAAATCCCCACTCAAAATCCGTACTGCCAATAAAAAGTGGAACTTTTGTTTGTAGAGCTTGAGCAAACCCCTCCTCGTCACTTGTTAATACAATAGATGAGTCAATCATAGGCCCGCTGTAAGTAGGCGTATTTGCGTTCATCATATTCAAACCGCTCAATACCTTTTCTGCAGGTAAAGCACGTAGTTTTGCGAGTGCTTTTATATCATTGGTATTAATTCCCACACTTCTAGCAAATTGAATGCCAGCATCCTCAGCTGAAGGGTTACCTTTAGTGCCTTTTTTATTTAAGTATACGACCGTCTCTGTCGAATCACTTCTACCACCCCCTGATTGCACAATCGCTTTGTGAAAAAGCCCTTTAGATTGGGGCGATAACATATGAAAATTCACCGAGCGACCACCAGCTGACTCACCAAAAAGTGTTACATTATCAGCGTCTCCACCAAAATGGGTAATGTTATTTTTAACCCATTTTAGTGCCGCGATTTGATCCATTAAGCCGTAATTTCCAAGCGGTGTATTTTTGCTTTGTTCACTCAACCCAGGATGAGCAAAGAAACCAAAACGCCCTAACCTGTAGTTAAAACTAACAAATACAACGCCCGATTCGGCAAACGACTGACCACTATAAATAGCCGCTGACGAACCACCATTGACAAAGCCTCCACCGTGTATCCACACCATAACTGGGCGCTTTTGAGTGATATCTTGTGCTGGTGCCCATATATTTAAGTAAAGGCAGTCTTCACTCAATGAGCCTTTTAGGGGCGCCGAATCACCAGGAAATGTGGTTTGCATACAGTCAGGGGCATATTGAGTTGCATCAAGCACGTCTCGCCACTGAGTCGCACTTTTAGGTCCCTGCCAGCGTAAATTAGCAATAGGTGCTTGTGCATAAGGGATCCCCAAAAATTTATTAACTGGCATTTTTGTATCTAGTACAGACACCCCTTTAACAAGCCCTAATTGTGTTTTTGCAATCACATTATGTGTGGCTTTTGCTTGCTCATTAAGTTCAGCTGAGTCTTGCCCGTTCGCACAAATACTTATGCTCATAAACATTGCAATGATAAAGCGAATTCGTTTTAAGGTATTCATATTAAATTCCTGAATTAAGCAGGTTGCCTTATTAAGCAATTGCTTATTGATTAATGCAGCCACATGAAAAAGCCGCATTATATAAGTATTACTAACTTGGGTATCTCACACTGAAATAAAAAGAGCACTACTCTGTAGAGCAGGTTTAATTCGCTTTGTATTGGGTTAGCTGAATGTTCAGCTTTTATATCAACTTCGGCTATGTCCATGAGCGGTTATTACTAATTTTTTGTATGGAATCAAGATTTTGCTGCTTTGGTTTTCTTGTAAAGGCCAACTTATATGTATTCTTTTTTAACCTTTAATGGAGTCCCGTAATGTGGGTAATGCTCGGCGAGATATTTCCAAATAGCATGAGAGGATTAGGCTTAGGAGTTGCAGGGCTTGCTCAATGGCTGGCTAATTTTTTAGTCACTATTACCTTTCCCATATTGCTAGCCGCTGGAGGGCTTGTACTCGCATATTCGCTCTATGCATTTTTCGCATTAATATCGGTGCTTTTTGTTATTTACTTAGTAACAGAAACCAAAGGAACGAAACTAGAAAACGTGTAACTTTATCGTCCTAAATAGCTAAATTTAGGACGATAATTTTTTAGTGCCTACCCAACTAATCTATAACCTACCGCTGGCTCAGTTAAGATATGAATAGGGCTTGCAGGGTTTACTTCAAGCTTTTGTCTTAGTTGCGCTACATGTACACGAATATACTCAGGTCTATTAATGTATTGCTCCCCCCATACCTGACTTAAAATAGCATTATGAGTAAGCACTTTATCTTTATTTTGAAATAACATAAGCAAAATTTTATATTCTTTATTAGTGAGCTTTACATCGCTACTGTTAAGCGTAACTGTGTGCTTATGCGGATCTATAATGATGCTACCGCATTGCAGTGCCAAACTCGGCTGTGTATTTACTCTTAGTAGCACACGCATTCTTGCCAGAAGTTCGTTTGCACTAAAAGGTTTGGTTATATAATCGTTTGCCCCATTATCAAGGGCTGTAACCTTTTCCACCTCGCCATCGCGAGCCGAAAGCACTAATATTGGTATTTGGCTCCATTGTCGTACTTCAAGTAACCAAGCTTGTCCATCCATATCAAGCAATCCCAAATCAAGTAACACTAAGTCAAAGCTTTGCTCACTCATTAATGAAAAACCATCAAGCCCTTTCGCACTAATTGATACGTTATAGCCACTGGCACCTAGTAATGTTTTTAAAAAACTTTGCAATGCAGGTGAGTCTTCTAGCACCAATACATTAATCATTCTTTGCACTCCAGCTAAGTATTGCTGTGGCTACTTGGGTCAGCTCATCAATAGCTAATACAAATTCGCCTTGATGAAACTGAGCAACTACATCGCAAATTACGCTACCAAGCCCAACTCCTTCATCCGAACTGCTTGGATGAGTAACTATGAGATTGCTTACGGCTATTTTATAGTGTGTTATATTAGCAATTCGCTCAGTATTAAAGTCCACTGTCGCCACTCCATCACCGTAACGTGCCGCGTTTTCGAATATATTCGCAAGCGCGATTTCTAAAAGTGTTATATCACCTATACAACAAGTAGCTTTATCAAAGACTAACACTAAGTTAAAACCACTTAATTGCTGCTGCCTGCGTGCTTTAGCCTCAGTAATAAGTGTATGTACGTTTATAGCTTGCCATGCTAGCTGCTCTCCTATTTTATTTACCCGGCTAAGCTCCATCACTTTATTAAAATGCTGATTTAAGATTTCACTTTGCTCATAAATATTTTTTGCTTGTTCTGTAATTGATGCCTTACTCAGCTCAATATTTTCGTCAGCTAACATGCTTGATGAGCCCATAATAGTAGCCAAAGGCGTGCGTAGATCATGAGATAAACTACGCAGCAATGCATTTTTAGCACGTTCTAACTCTGCTTGTACTTTCATCGATGCCGACTGGTTTCTAAGATTTGAGTTTTCGTGGACCTGAAACAACAAAGACAGTGCCGTATCTATAAATGCA
This sequence comes from Pseudoalteromonas sp. SR41-7, assembly GCF_014163935.1. Classification (NCBI taxonomy): domain Bacteria; kingdom Pseudomonadati; phylum Pseudomonadota; class Gammaproteobacteria; order Alteromonadales; family Pseudoalteromonadaceae; genus Pseudoalteromonas; species Pseudoalteromonas sp. SR41-7. Next base: position 48,588 of record NZ_JACJEF010000014.1, read on the forward strand.
CGGTTTTCAGGACTAAGTTCGGCATCTGCAATAAAGCCGCCCCATTGTGTGTTTTGTTCGATATTAAAGTACTCTCCATTATCCATTGTATTATTGTTCCAACGAAGTGTAATATCTAGATGGTTTTTAATCGATATTGTAAATACTTGGCGCTGAGCGTTTATATCATCAAGCCCATTAAGCGCCTTAGCTAACTCATATAAACATCGTGTATTGCTGGCATGTAACTGGGTATCACGAACGTTTTTACTTAGCTCGCCCGCCAATTTGCTTATCATCAAGCCAACTATAAGCATGACAGTAAAAGTGACTAAGTATTCAATTTTTTCGATATGAAATGTAAAGTACGGCAGTACAAAAAACCAGTCGGTACATGCCACACTAACTAACGTTGTAATCCCCGCTAAGGCTGCATTTTGACGCACCGCAACCCATGCCACCCAAAGTAATTGCAACATGACAATGTCGGTGGTCGTTAGCCACTCTCGAACTGGAAAAATAGCCAGCACAATAAAAATAGGCGCAATTGTTGTTAATAAAAGCGGCTTAAGCCATTTATTAATACCCATTTGTGCACTCCCATAAAATTCTCTTTTTATAGGTTACTGCTTTTTAATACGTTGTGTATAAAGTTTTTATAAAGATTTTTGGCTGTAGTGTTAAATGTTTATAAAGCTTAATTGATATGGGGTGACTCTTTTTTAAAATTCCATAGTCTTTGCTATGTCGTATTTTTTAATAGGAACACACATGGCACAGTTTGCAGTAATTGGATTAGGTAGTTTTGGTGTTACCGCCTCGCTTGAGCTTGCTAATCAGGGGCATCACGTTTGCGCAGCCGATATAAGCGAAAGCACCATTAACACGTTTGCTAATCAGTTAAATTACACTGTCATTTTAGATGCTAGTGATGAAACACAGCTTGCTCGACTCGACTTAACCAGCTGCCAAGCTGTATTAGTTGCAATTGGTGAAAACATAGAAGCGAGTATTTTATGCGTGCTGCATTTAAAAAACCTTGGTGTTAAACAAATATGGGTTAAGGCGTGCTCTAAAAGTCACCATCAAATTTTAAGTAAACTTGGCGTATCTCGTATTATTCACCCCGAAGAAGAAATGGGAATCAGAGTAGCACATGCACTTAACTACCCTATGGTTAACCAGTATTTTGCGCTTACACAATCTACATTTATTGTTGAGCTTGCCATAGATTTACATTTATCAGGGCGCAATATTGGCTGGCTTCTAAAAGAGCGTAACTCAGATATAAAACCGCTCACCTTACGCCGAGATGATAATTTTAATACAGACCTAACACTCGACACCGAGTTACGCCATGGTGATAGCCTTGTATTACTGGGCTCTAAACATTACCTAACAAAACTCACCAAACGGTTTAAAGCTTTATGATCAACTGGCAAGCACACGTACTTCCAAAGCAATTTAATCGCCGTTTAAAAAATTTCAAAAGGCCTGTTAACCCCCCTTTAATTTTAACTGCTGGTTTTTTTGCTCTCATTATTTTAGGCACTTGCTTATTACTATTACCTTTTGCAAGTGTTGAATCGCTTAGCTTTATTCAAGCTTTTTTTACTGCATCCTCTGCGGTTACAGTTACAGGCTTAGTTGTTATTGATACAGGTACTGCGCTAACCACATTTGGGCAATGTGTTGTTATGGTACTTATTCAAATTGGAGGAATCGGCTTTATGACCGTAGCCGTTATTTCATTTTTAAGTATTGGTAAAAACTTAGGATTAAAACAACGTTTACTTGCAAGCCAAGCATTCGATACAAGCGATTTAAATGGAGTGATCCATGTAGCTAGATGTGTAATAACTTACTCGCTAATAATTCAGACTATAGCATTTTGCTTACTTTTTATTAGCTGGGTAGATGACTATGGTATTGCGGGTAGCGCCTATCAAAGTCTATTTTATACTATTTCGGCTTTTAACAATGCCGGGTTTGCACTCGATAGTAATAGCTTAATGGCTTTTAAAAGTGATGTATCTGTTAATCTTATTATCAGTGCATTATTTATAATCGGTGGCTTAGGGTTTACCGTTTTAATAGATATATATCAACAACGTCGCTGGCATAAATTAGCAACTAATACACGTATTGTATTAATTGCAAGTGCTGTAATAAATTGCAGTGCATTTTTGCTTATTTTTTTATTTGAATATTCAAATCCAGCCACACTTGCCAACCTACCTATTAACGAGCAAGTAATTGCTGCTTGGTTTCAAGCAGTTACACCACGTACTGCAGGCTTTAATACTTTACCTATTAGCCAGCTCAGTTCCGACTCGACATTGCTTACATTGTTATTAATGGTAATAGGTGGCGGTTCGGTAAGTACAGCAAGCGGCATTAAAATAGGAACTTTTGTTATTTTACTACTTGCTATGTATAGTTATTTACGCCAAAAACCACAGGTAACCATATTTAACAGAGAGCTAAGCGACAAACTTGTGATAAAAGCATTGAGTGTTGTAATTTTATACTTATTTACGGCTTTTTTAAGCATCATGATTATGAGTAAAATCGAGCAAGCGTCTCTTTTAGATATTACTTTTGAAGTAATTTCGGCATTGAGCACTGTAGGGCTATCTCGTGATTTTACTAGTAATTTAAGTATGCCAAGCCAGCTAATAATAATTTTACTTATGCTGATTGGTAGAGTAGGTCCACTGACATTTGCTTATTGTTTTGCAAAACCTAAATTACAACCTCTTAAATTTGCTAAAACAACCATACAAATAGGGTAACTATTATTAAGGCCACTTAGCCAGCATAATTTATGTAAGGTACTATTGCGGTGCAAGTTAGAAAATTAATGACTCCTAAATATAACTTTATCTATTAGGAGTCTTTTATAGAAAAATAAAAATGAATATAAGCACTCTTTTTCATTATAGGTATGAAAATAAATAAAATAAGCGCCAAACCATTACAATAGTTTTGGCGCTTATTAAAGGGGTAATATTTACCCTTTCATTTGTTCAAGCTCTTTGCCTTTGGTTTCGTGTAAAAACTTAAATACAAATATTTTTCATGATGTTGATATTGCCCCTGAAGGCAAAGCACTACAAGAAAGCCTCGATAACGTAACGCACATAGCTAACATTATCTAAAAAGAAATGCAGCGCACTGGTGTAAAGCCACTGTGGGGTACTGCTAACTTGTTCTCAAACAAACGTTTTTGTGCCGGTGGTGCAACAAACCCTAATCCTAATACATATGCATATGCAGCAGCGCAAGTTAAACATGCAATGGAAATTACGCATCGTTTAGGCGGCGAAAACTACGTACTTTGGGGTGGTCGTGAAGGTTACGACACACTACTAAATACAGACCTTGCGCAAGAATGCGAGCAGTACGCACGCTTTTTGAAAATGGTTGTAGAACACAAGAAAAAAATTGGTTTTAAAGGCACATTATTAATTGAGCCAAAACCACAAGAGCCAACTAAGCACCAGTACGATTACGATACAGCAACGGTTGCAGGCTTTTTACACAAGCACGCCTTACAAGACAAAATTAAAGTAAACATTGAAGCAAACCACGCAACACTTGCAGGTCATAGCTTCCACCACGAAATTGCCGTTGCTTGCGCTAAAGGTATTATGGGTAGTATTGATGCTAACCGTGGTGATATGCAAAACGGATGGGATACAGATCAATTCCCTAACGATGTAGCTGAGTGCACACTTGTCGTTTACGAAATTATAAAGAATGGCGGTTTTACAACCGGTGGCTTTAACTTTGATACTAAACTTCGTCGTCAATCGTGTGAACGCGATGATTTATTCATCGGTCACATTGGTGGTATGGATACGATGGCAAAAGCATTACTCAATGCAGCAGCAATGATTGAAGGCGGCGAGCTTTCTGACTTTGTAGAAAAACGTTACGCAGGCTGGAAAGAAGACCTAGGCCAAAGCATTTTAAAAGGTGAACAATCACTTGAGAGCCTTGCTGCGTTAGTACACGAAAACAACATCTATCCTAAGCAAGTTTCTGGCCGACAAGAGCTGCCTGAGAATATTGTTAACCACTACGTATAAGGACATCGCCTCGGTTTTAAAGCCGAGGCGTACATCATTATGAACTTGTTAGAACAACTCAAAAAAGTAACCACGGTCGTTGCCGACAGTGGCGATGTAGAGTCAATCAAAGCCCTACAACCGGTTGATGCAACAACCAATCCTTCGTTAATTTTACAAGCTGCAAAATTACCTCAATATAAACACTTAAATACGTTTTTCACATATATGTAATTGTTATATCTGATAGTTTTTAAATTGCTCCCACACGGCCTCTCCTACAGGTCCCAACACTTCTCCCCTTTTCTTAATAATGTAATATTTTAGAGGCGTTATATTTTGCACATCACTAAGTGACAGCATTTGAAGAGTATTATTTGCAATACCTTCATCAGCTAAATAACCTGGTAATTTGCCCCAACCCATTGCACTTTCGATAAGCATTTTTTTAGTTGGAAAGTCATTTACATACCATCGTCGCTGACCTTGCTGTACACCCCACTCTATGTTTTTTGAACCAGTGCCAGAGTCCTGCACAATTATTTGGTATTCGTTCAACAAATCAGTGGCTTGCCTTAGGTTTGGATTTCGCTTTAACAACAAAGGGGAAGCTACATTGATTAATGAGCCGCTATTTAACAAATGCTTTTCAATTTTCTCTTCTTGTGCAGAAAATTCCATTGTTGGTGTTATACACAGATCGGCACCGCCATCAAGTAAGGCTTCAATTGCACCTGTTATGTACTCTTGCCTGATTATTATTTGAGTTTCAGGGAACTGATTTTGCATATTTTTTAGTAATGGTAAAATACCTTTTAAATTAAATGATGCTTCAATTGCAATCGTTATACTTACCTCGTTCCCCTGTGCTATGTGGTGTGCAACTTGTTTAAGTTGTGCTGCATCATCTAGCAATTTCATAGCCTTATGAAATATAGTTTTTCCTGCACTGGTAAGCTCTAACCGATAACCATTACGACTAAATAAGGCAAAGTTAAGGGTATTTTCTAGTTGCTTAATACCTTGGCTTATAGCTGGTTGAGTTTTGTGTAAAAGAGCACTTGCTTCACTCAATGATCCAACCTGAGCAACAGTAACAAACATACTAAGCTGTTCTAATTTCATAATTTACGCCAAACATGTAAAGCTAAAGTTTATATCTTATAAAAAAACATTCAATATTAATTAACAAGAACTGTGATTATTCTAACGTCAAAAGCTAAGCATCTGCTTAAATCACTCTTATTAAAGTTGGGAATAACATGAGCACAAAAGTAAAAAGAATTTTTATGTATACATCACTAGGATTAACAACACTTGCCTTTATAGCTGCAGGCTCTGCAAAACTAGCAGGAGTTGAGCAAATGCACTTATCTTTTGCACTCATGGGTTTACCTGCTTGGTTTGGCTATTTTATTGGTGCAAGTGAACTTGCAGGTGCTATTGCTATTTGGATCAAAAAACTAAGCATTTTAGCTGCAAGTGGTTTGTTAGTTATTATGGCTGGTGCAACATTTTTTCATGTAGTTTACGACAGTGTTGCCAATGCAATACCTGCCGTTATTTTATGTGCTTTTTTAATTAATATCATAATTAACCGAGTCAATGATATAAACGCCTTGGATAGTAAGTAAACTAGAGCTATTTTCAATACAATGAATAACAATATATTCGCTTCTATCGTTACTCAAACCCTCATTTACAAAATGACAAATGCTTTCGCATCTCTAATTTAGACTAAAGATAACAAACTCGATCTCTAAACAAACAAAGGCTAAGGTTGTTTTATCCATTAAATTTTAATTTTGAGTTCATACCCTGTATTTAATAATTAAATATACGACGTACTAAAGTTTATTACTTGGGCTTTTAATATGCCTAATTAACTAAGGTGTAAAATATGAAAAAAACATTTTTAGGCATTTTCTCGATTACAGTAATAACTTACTTACTGAGCGGCTGCACAACATCAAATAACGGTAATATTACAAAATTGAGTGAAGATAAAATAAGTACTAGATTAAATAAATTACCTTCCTCGCTAACCTCTAGTGATTTGTTCAATACCACTGTTATTGAACCCACTCAGCTATTTGATAACCTTTATTTTGTAGGATATGTCAGCGTAGGTACTTTTGTTATCACTACAACTGAGGGCATTATTTTAATCGATACCATGTGGACCCCGCACGATGCCAAACATGTGATTGTTCCTGGACTAAAAGAGTTAGGCTTAAATCCTGAAGATATTAAATACGTAATAGTTACTCACGGCCACAGCGACCATTATGGCGGCGCTCACTACTTTGAATCACATTATGGCGCTAAAATTTTAATGAGAAAAAATGAGTGGGACTACATCCATAATCCAAATGCACCTGTATTAACTGATCCTTTCGGTAACTTTTCTACCGAAATACCATTACCTAGCACTTACACCCAAGTTATCGATGGCGAAAAAATAAGTTTAGGTAAAACTAATTTAACTGTACTTGCTACACCAGGACATACGCCTGGTGGGTTGTCTTTGATAATACCTGTTACAGATAATGGCATACCTCATACAGTTGCACTTTGGGGAGGTACCGGTTTACCGGATACTAAAGAAGCAAATCAAACTTATTTGCACTCTTTAAATTATTTTCAAAAAATTGCAAACAAAAACGATGTTGATGGAAGTATCTCAAACCACCCGTTTTCACATGATCTAATTAATCAAATTAATACATTAAAAAATCGTAAATCTGATCAACGAAACCCCGTGATAACCGGTAATAAGGCATTTAATGAGTACATAGACGATGTATTGCGAAATAACGTTCAAAAGAAACTTTCGTCATTTGAGTCAAACTAATATAGCTTTTCACGCACCGGCGTTATCGTGCTAATGTATTTATAATGACGGTATATTTCGCTTTAAAGCGATACTCATTACTAATATAAAAGCATAGTGCACTTCTTTTTATGAAACCCCACATTTGATAGTCTGTATAAAAATACAGACTATCAAATGTGGGGTTAATTACTTTTAGTTTGGTTTATTGTTCTACCAAAGTGACCGATACGTCGTCTACATAAAAATCAGCAGTCAGTTCGTTTGACTCCACATAAAGTAAAGCCGCACTTCCTCGGTTGTTATTGAATGGGTATAAGTGCCAGAAAGCTGTACCCAATCGCCTGCAACTACGTTTGTAACAGTGGTTAGCTCGAGGTATTCAGTGCTCGCATGCTCAATTTGCAGTGTAAGTTTAATTCCTGGCGATACCGCTGTGTTATCGTCAGATAACTTAACCCACGCAGATACATTATAGGTTTTGCCCGCTGTGAGCTTGGGTTGTTTCAAGTGAAATAGTAGCACTGCCTCGTGATTGCCATGAATCAAGACCGGCTTCAAAGTCACCATTAGTTAGCAGCTCTGCGTGTTGTTAAAAGTACGACCGGTGTTGAAAACCTTTATTTAGATCAGTTAGGTGCGTTTGGTAACGTTGACCGCTACCCTGCTAGACGTATTATAACCATTGTTTACTATTCGCTCGTACGCTTTGAAGAAACCAATCTTTTGAGCGGCGACAATGCTTTAGAATGTGAATGGTTTGATGTAAATAACGTTCTCCCTTTAATGTTTGACCACGCCGACATTTTAAAAAGTGGCTTAGATTACTTACGCTATAAAGTAAGGCACGAGCCGATTGGTTTTAGCCTGCTCCCTGAAAAGTTTACCTTGCTTGAGCTACAAGGAATTTACGAGTCGATTTTAAATAAATCACTCGATAAGCCTAACTTTAGACGTAAGTTCCAAAAAATAAACTTACTAATAAACTGCAAAGAAAAACAAATCAACGTAGCTCACCGAGCTGCTACTTTGTACCGTTTTGATATAAACGTATACGAAAAACTAAGAGAGTTTGGTTTTACATTTGAGTTTTAAATAAGCAAATGCATAATTAAATTAATGTTTGGTCTTTAAGGCCAAATAACATATTGCTAATATATATGTGATGTTTATAATTCGTCCGCATTATTAATGTAAACTAATCAAAAGGAGCTTTTTTCTTGAAACTTACGCCGCCCTAGGCAACCACTCCCCTTTTTCATCAGCACGTTACGTGCAACCTTAATCGCCGCCTGCGCGAGAATCACTGTTATTTAAATAAAATACTCCCCTATACTTTGGGAAACTAACTAATTAGGTTTATTACATGTTTGATCACGTAAAAAGAGATTGGCTCTCTAATGTTCGTGGCGATGTGCTTGCTGGTATTGTTGTGGCGCTTGCCCTAATACCTGAAGCGATTGCCTTTTCTATTATTGCCGGTGTTGATCCAAAAGTAGGTTTATACGCCTCATTTTGTATTGCGGTTATTATTGCCTTTGTAGGCGGACGTCCTGGCATGATATCGGCGGCCACCGGTGCAATGGCACTGTTAATGGTGACGCTGGTTAAAGATCATGGTTTGGAATACTTACTGGTTGCTACCTTACTTACCGGTGTACTACAAATATTTGCAGGCTTTTTAAAGCTCGGTGAATTAATGCGCTTTGTATCGCGCTCTGTTGTAACAGGGTTTGTAAACGCGCTGGCGATTTTAATATTTATGGCGCAGTTACCTGAGCTGACTAATGTTACTTGGCATGTTTATGCGATGACCGCAGCGGGCTTAGGTATTATTTACTTATTCCCATATATTCCAACTATTGGCAAAATACTTCCCTCTCCTTTAGTGTGTATTGTTGTTATTACACTGATTTCAATATTTTTGGGTCTTGATATAAGAACCGTTGGCGACATGGGCGAACTACCAGACACTCTACCTATATTTTTATGGCCCGATGTACCGCTAACACTCGAAACACTGCAAATTGTATTACCGTATTCAATTGGTCTTGCTGTTGTGGGCTTACTTGAGTCAATGATGACCGCCACTATTGTTGATGACTTAACTGATACAACGAGCGATCGTAATAAAGAATGTAAGGGCCAAGGTATTGCTAATATTGGCGCAGGCTTATTTGGTGGTATGGCGGGTTGCGCTATGATTGGGCAATCAATTATTAATGTTAAATCGGGCGGTCGCGGCAGGCTTTCTACCTTTATTGCAGGTTTATTTTTAATCATCATGGTGGTGTTTTTAGATGAGTGGCTGCAGTTAATTCCTATGGCAGCATTAGTTGCGGTAATGATTATGGTATCGATTGGTACGTTTTCGTGGACATCTGTTAAGGATTTAAAAAAGAACCCGCTTTCATCAAATGTTGTGATGATTTCCACCGTTATTGTGGTTGTTGCCACGCATAACCTAGCCATTGGCGTTTTAGTTGGTGTGTTGTTAGCTACGCTGTTTTTTGCCAATAAAATTGGTCGCTTTATGGTGGTTAAAACCAAGCATGATGAAAGCAACGATAAAATAACCTATGAAGTCGTTGGCCAAGTATTTTTTGCCTCAGCTGAGCAATTTATTGCATCGTTCGATTTTAAAAATGCGGTTTCTAACGTGGTAATTGATTTAACCCATGCACATTTTTGGGATATAACTGGTGTATCGTCACTCGATAAGGTGGTTATTAAATTTAGGCGTGAAGGCGCAACGGTTAATATTATTGGTATGAATAGCGCAACCGAAACTGTAATTGATAAATTTGGTGTGCATAACAACCCTGAAGAAGTCGAAAAACTACTTGGCGGACATTAAGGAGAATGCAATGACTAAAATAATTACCTATGTAGATGGCTCAGCCATTACTAAAAATGTAACCGATGCTGCTATTTGGGCTTCAAAAAAGCTAAATAAACCAATTAGCTTTGTGCATACAATTGAAAAAACGCAGCAAACTAATATCGGCGACTACTCTGGTAGTATTGGGCTTGGTGCACAGTCAACACTTCTTGATGAAATGACTAAGCTTGACGAACAACGCTGCAAAGTAAGTTTAAAAATGGCTGACGAATTATTAAATTCAGTAAGTGAGCATGCTAAATCGGCAGGTGTTACTAATTTTGAACTAATTAAGCGCCACGGTGATTTGCTCGATACCGTTATAGACTTAAAAGACGATACACGCCTCATTGTTATTGGCCAAAATGGTGCTGGACATAGTAATAGCTTTGCGGTGCTGGGTTCACATATAGAAACCTTAGTGCGTAATGCAACACAACCTATTTTGCTTATTCCTGAAACATTTAAACAACCTAAATCATTTATGATTGCGTATGACGGCCGCGAAACAGCCGACAAAGCGCTACAACAAGTGATTGATGGCGGCTTGTTACATGGTTTGCATTGTCATTTAGTGAGTATTAAAAACAACGAAAAAGACCTTGAAGAAAAATTTGTTAACGCACAGCACAAGCTTATCAGTATGGACTTTGAAGTGTCGGCAAGCTTTTTAGAGGGCAATATTTTTGACTCGTTAATGCAATATAAAGAACAAAATAATGTAGAACTAATTGTAATGGGTGCATTTGGGCACTCTAAACTAAGGCAGTTTTTTGTGGGCAGTAACACCATTAAAATGCTCGAGAACAGCGATGTGCCTGTGGTTATTTTAAAATAAATTTAATAACCTGCACCAAAAAGCCTAAAATCACTTAACTGATTTTAGGCTTTTTTGTTTTTGGCTTAGCTTCAAACTTTTCAAATAAAAACTGAATAAACGACGTAACCTTTTGAGTCACAAACTTTCTATGCTGCTCTGGCATAAATGAGCGCACGCCACGTTTGCTAAATGTTGCCATTATTTTTCGTTTACCGAGTTTGTCTTGTATTGCCAACTCGCCTTCGTGAAAAGGGGGAATCATCTATTGAATTTGTGTTTATCATTTTGCTTGTAATTCGTGTGCGTATTTTATGGGCTAAATTTAACTCAATACACAATGAATGATAATGGGTGTTTTATTGACTGATAATGCACAATACAATGACAATACTTGCACCCTCTTAGTGCCAGGCGCGCACCAACATATGTCAAAACGGGTTTTTCATTCACTCTAAAAAAACATTAAATACTATTTAAACAACAACTTAAAAAACTGGCTATGTTTTTGCAAACACTCTATTAACAAGCCAGTTTTATTTACGGCAAAAATTTAGGTTGTTGGCACTATAGCTATTAGCAACCATCGGCAAAGAAGCCCGCACACAATTATGCTTAATGCGTATTTGTGGCGGGCTTTTTTGTTATTTGTATTTAAACCGTCACTTTAAGGAATGCCATATGCAAACCTCGCAAAAAATACTCATTATTGGTAATGGTATGGTCGGACACCACTTTGTTGAGCAAATGCGCCAAAGCGATGCCAACGCAGACATTACCGTACTTTGCGGAGAAGCAAATCTTGCATACGATCGCGTGTATTTATCAAGTGTATTTGATGGCAAAACAGCCGCCGATTTAGCACTTACCACTCACGACAACTATAAACAACTAAATATTAATGTGTATACCAGCCAGTGGGTTGAAGACATTGATAGATCAGCAAAAATAGTGACCACATTAACCGGTGAGCAATACCCGTACGACAAACTTATACTCGCTACAGGTTCGTTCCCATTTGTGCCGCCTATAAAAGGTAACGACCAACCCCATTGTTTGGTGTATCGCACATTAGAAGATTTAGAGCAAATAAAAGCCAGTGCAGCTGTAAGTAAAAGTGGTGTAGTTATTGGCGGTGGTTTGTTAGGGCTTGAAGCCGCAAATGCGATTAAGCAACTAGGACTTGATACCCACGTAGTTGAATTTGCACCGCAGCTTATGGCTGTTCAGCTTGATGGACAAGGCGGTACGCTTCTAAAAAATAAAATAGAAGAACTTGGCGTAACGGTACACACATCAAAGGCAACCAGTGAAATAGTAAAAGGCGAAACCAGTCGCTTTAGATTAAATTTTTCGGATGAGTCATTTTTAGAAACAGACCTAATTTTGTTTTCTGCTGGTATTCGCCCGTATGACCAACTCGGCAAAATTGCTGATTTAGAACTCGGTGAGCGCGGCGGTATTATTATTAATAACCAATGCCAAACATCTGATCCTGATATTTTAGCCATTGGGGAATGCGCCCTGTGGGACAAAAAACTATTTGGCTTAGTCGCACCGGGTTACAACATGGCGCGCGTTGCAGCGAGCCAATTAAGTGGTGGCGAGCTTGAGTTTTTAGGTGCCGACATGAGCACTAAACTTAAGTTGTTAGGCGTAGAAGTAGGCTCAATTGGCGACGCTCATGCAAAAACGCCTGACTGTAAAGAGCTTATATACCAAGACGCTATTCGCGGCTGTTATAAAAAAATCATACTAAGTGAAAAAGGCGATAAATTACTGGGCGCTGTACTAGTTGGCGATACCAGCGACTACGATACTTTATTGCAGTACATGCTTAACGACATGGACTTACCAGAAAACCCTGAGTGTTTAATTTTACCAGATAGCGGCGGCGCGCCGTCGTTATCTGGCAGTGCCCTACCCGACACCGCCACTATTTGTTCGTGTCACAATGTGAGTAAAGGCGACATTGTAGGTGCAATCGATGGCGGCTCATGCGATTTAGCCTCGGTAAAATCATGCACTAAAGCAGCAAGCGGCTGTGGCGGTTGTGCTGCGTTACTAAAATCAGTTGTTGATAACGAATTAGCAAGTCGTGGTGTTGAAGTTATCAACCATGTATGTGAGCACTTTGCGTATTCACGCCAAGAACTATTGCACATGGTAAAAGTAGAAAGCATTAAAACGTTTGATGACTTACTAACTAAACACGGCAGCGGTCATGGCTGTGAAATATGTAAACCTGCCATTGGCTCTATTTTAGCCTCAACATGGAACGACTTTATTTTAGAGCCCGCTCATGTTGGTTTGCAAGACACTAACGATACGTACCTAGCAAATATGCAAAAAGATGGTTCGTACTCTGTGGTACCACGTATTGCTGGCGGCGAAATAACACCCGACAAACTCATTGTAATTGGACAAGTAGCCAAAGACTTTAACCTGTACTGCAAAGTCACTGGTGGTCAGCGTATCGATTTATTTGGTGCGCGTTTAGAAGAGCTCCCTGTTATTTGGGAGCGACTTATAGAAGCCGGATTTGAGACCGGTCATGCCTATGGTAAGTCTCTTAGAACTGTTAAATCGTGTGTGGGTAGTACGTGGTGTCGTTATGGTGTGCAAGATAGCGTTGGACACGCAATAGAAATTGAAAACCGCTACAAAGGGTTACGCGCACCGCATAAATTTAAAATGGCGGTATCGGGTTGTACCCGCGAATGCGCCGAAGCACAAAGTAAAGATATTGGCATTATAGCCACCGAAAATGGCTGGAACTTATACGTGTGTGGTAATGGCGGTATGCGCCCTCGCCATGCTGATTTATTTGCGACCGATTTAGACACGCCAACACTAATTAAATACATTGACCGCGTAATTATGTTTTACATTAAAACGGCTGACAAATTGCAGCGTACGTCGGTATGGATGGAAAACCTTGAAGGCGGTTTAGACTACCTTAAAAGCGTAGTAATTGACGACAGCTTAGGCATTTGCGACGAGCTAGAAGCGCAAATGGAATTAATTACACAAACCTATGCGTGTGAATGGAAAAAAGCGATTGAAAGCCCAGATGCTGCCAAACGATTCCGCCAGTTTGTTAATAGCCCCGAAACCGACGACAACATTTTGTTTGTGCAAGAGCGTAACCAAATTCGCCCTGCTACAGAAGCCGAAAAACGTGAGCAACGTAATACACAAAACCGTATTCCAGTAATGGAAGTTGAACAGGAGCAAGCTGATGTCTTGGCATAATATTGGAACAATCGACAACCTAGTCGCTAATAGCGGCGTATGCGCATTAGTTAATAATCAGCAAGTGGCTATTTTTTACATTCCACAAAATCCAACGGCTGTGTTTGCCATTAGCAACTACGACCCGATTGGCAAAGCCAATGTATTGTCGCGTGGCATTATTGGCTCAGTCGACAATAAATTAGTTGTCGCATCGCCTTTATATAAGCAACACTTTTGCCTAGAAACAGGCGAATGTTTAGAAGCAGAAGCAATACACCTACCGGTTTTTAATGCAAAAATTGAAGACGGCAGTGTATTTATAAGCGCTGAACCAAAAGTTACAACAGCAGTGGCTTAAGGGAATAGTATGAGTGTACTGTCTTATTTTTCGGGTATTGAAAACGTGTGGCTAAATAAGCTTGTTACTAAGCTAACAAGCTCAAATAGTCGCAGCGTCAAAAGCGGCAACGTTTATATAATTGGTGCGGGCCCAGGAGACGCAGAGCTAATTACAGTAAAAGCGCAGCGTTTAATTAATACCGCCGATGTTGTTTTATACGATTGGTTAGTAAGCGATGATTTATTAAAAACGCTTCCTAAAAAAGCACAGCGAGTATTTGTAGGTAAACGTGCGGGTAAACATTCGATGACCCAAGCTAACATTTGCGAACTACTGGTTAAATACGCACAACAAGGCTTAAACGTAGTGCGTTTAAAAGGCGGCGATCCGAGTATATTTGCACGTATTAACGAAGAAGCCGATGCGCTTAGTGAGCATAATATTAATTTTGCTATTGTTCCGGGTGTGACAACGGCTTGTGCTACGTCCGCTTATACGGGTATTCCGCTCACTGCACGCGATGTAGCGCGTAGTGTTACATTTTTAACAGCGCAGTTTGCCGATCCTAACAAGCAACCTCATTGGCAAAATTACGCGTTTATGCCTGCAAACAACAACCCCACTTTAGTGGTTTATATGGGGCTTTCGCGCTTACAAACGCTAAGCTGCGGTTTGCAATCAGTGGGCTGGCCAAGTAATACACCCATCGCACTAATAGAGAATGCCACTACTACTAAGCAAAAAGTAATTACCAGTACGCTTGAGAAAATAGTAAATGAGCATGCTAAACACAACCTTCAAGGCCCTACCCTAATTATGATTGGTGAAGTAATAAATCATAAAATGGCTATTAGTCCTGAGTTACTAAACAGTGTAAATGTTAACGCATGACGTAAAATGAATAATGCACTTTTCGCGCTTACTACCTCCCCAGGAGTAGGCGCTTTTTTTGTTTTTAATTTGGGTTCAAGTTGTGTGCAATAACATACTTAAATGCACCAAATAAGTTAAAAGTAATGGCAAGTTAAATTATAGAAACACAGTGACAAATAAAAATAATACTTTAAGCAATTGTATTAGCTTGATTTTAAATTCAATGATGAAATTTATTAATGATTGGAACAGTGGTTGCACTTTAAAAACAAAAAAGTGTGGAATAATACCAATGGCGACAAGCAACCCTCTCACAAAACAGTTTTTATTAGCGGCTAAGTATCAAGAAATACACGCGCTAAAGCAATTACAAAACAGTTGTGCCTCGCTTACTAAGTTAGGCGATTTTGTACATCAGTTACAAAAAGAACGTGCAATGAGTAATATCTTTTTAGCCTCAAATCGCGAGCGATTTAAAACCCAATTACAAGAACAAATCCCTTTAAGCAGCAGCGCACAAACTGCATTTTATGATTCTCTTAAACAAACATTTATAAACGACAACGCCGATACTGGTCATACTCGGTTATTTAATTTAATTACCTATAGCCTGCAAACACTTGACGCATTGCCCGAACTACGCAATCAAATAGCACAACAAAACATTAGTGCAGTGCATGCTACGCAGTCGTTCACGCAGTTAATTGCTAGTTTACTCAATATTATTTTAGAGGCAGCAGATGGCGCAAGCGATCCTAAAATAACGCGTTTGTTAGTTGCCTTTTTTAACTTTATGCAAGGTAAAGAGTATGCAGGACAAGAGCGCGCCTGTGGTGCACAAGCATTTGCAGCGAGTAAATTTACCACTGAGCAAAAACAACAACTCGCGCATTTCGTACAAGAGCAAAACCACAGCTTTGACTTTTTTAATGAGTACGCCGATGCGCACCTTTTAAAATGCTTTGCCACACTAACAACACATCAGGTTAATAATCAGGTAGACCAACTTAGAAGTTTACTGCAAAAACTTGATGACGAGAATGCTCAACCGCTCTCGCAACTAAGCGAAGTATGGTACGAAGTAACCACTACGCGCATAGATATAATGCACAAAATTGAACAAAATATAGCAGATCAATTAATTGATACCGCAGCAATGCAAATAGCCTGTGCTCAACGTAGTTTAAATACAAATAAGCAAGTACTTAACAATATGGCAGAGCAACACATAGCCCCTACTTTTGGCCAATTAGCCATTAAGCAACCAGAGCCAGAAGTAAACCAAAATATAGCGGCCGATAAGCTCAACAGTAATAAAACTATGTATGATTTAATTATCGAGCAAAGCCAGCATATAAAACAAATAAACCAAGCGTTACTTGACGCTAAAAAAGTTATTAGTGAGCAAAAGGTAATTCACCAAGCCAAGTACATACTTATTGAGCAGTTAAAACTCACCGAAGAGCAAGCCCATAAACAGCTACAAAAACAAGCAATGGATACGCATAAAACCTTATTTAGCGTAGCGCAAACAATTGTACAAATGAGCGATTAAATATGCTGTTTTTACTTGGGCATGTTGATCTTTAGTAATACCACTACCCTAAATAATAGTTATTTATTAAGTTACAAATTTCACACCCAGATTGAGTTTTGCCTTATTTTAAAATTGATTCATAACCTGCTGACTATAATAAGGTAAAACCCTAATTTGAAGTCTATTTATAATGCAAATTATTCAACGCATTCAAAATAATCAACTACAATAAGTTAATCATTTGTTGCATCTCATTTTAATGAGGCATATTTAATACTGTTGTAGGAGTTTGAATGCCCAATGTAGAGAGTTATATAGAAGGTGTATCATTAATAGATGAGCAGCAATTAACAACTTCTCTTGATAATGACATTCAAACAAACATAAAAAACATTGCTGAGCTAATTTTAAACATTTTTGATGCGAGCTCATTTTCTATTGTTGCTAATCAGCCTTCAGGTGTCGTTGAGCTATATAAATCAGGTTCAGAAATAGCAGTAGCTAAAGAGCAACTAGCTGATGATATTTTTAATGAATCGATTATTGAGCATGACCTTAAAATATTTAGAGTTATATCGCCTATTATATTGCCCTCAAACCTTAAGTTTGGATGGTTGATATTCGAGCGAGCAAGTGATTCACTACTTACAGAAAAAGAAAAATCAATTTTAAATAGTTTACAAAAAAACTTTGTAAATCAGTTAGTCCAACGTAAAAACTTATTAGATAAAATAAACAGTGCTAAGTATAATTCAACAATTTGCGAGCAAAACAAAAAAGACGAAACTGAAAAAGATCGCTTAATTAAAAAATTACAAAAAATGAGCGATGAACTTGATGAATTTACCAGTATTGCTTCACACGATCTCAAGTCACCATTAAATGCTATAAAACGTTTATTAGAATGGGTTTATGATGATTGCAAAGATTTACTCCCTCAAGAGCACCTAGAAAATTTTCAGCTTGTGTTCAGCAGAGCTAATAGAATGCAAGTACTCCTAGAAGATTTACTAAGCTACTCGAGAATAAATAGCTGTGATTCAACTCGTGCAAACATATCTTTAGAAAGTCTTTACCAAGATATAGAAAAAATTTTAGAAGTTCCACAAGCTGTCACTGTTGATATACACGCCAATAACGAAGTACTCGATATACCACTGATCCCTTTTAAAACTGTTTTTCAAAATCTTATTAGTAATGCAATAAAACATAACAATAAAGAGCACCCGGTTATCGACATTTCACTTATCCCCTCTAATCAATATTACATTATTGAAATAAAAGATAATGGTCCAGGAATTAACCCTAAATATTTTTCACTCATATTTAAGTTATTTCAGACATTGCAATCTCGAGATGATGTTGAAGGGAGCGGCATCGGACTCTGTATTGCCAATAAGCTCATTATTAATTATGGGGGCAAAATTGAAGTAGCCTCCGATGGGGAACTCGGCAGTACATTCACTATTTTTTGGCCCAAAGTTTAACTATGAAATTATCAATTATAAACGAGCATCATGTAGATGCTGCTCTTAGAAGGAACTTATGAATATTTTAATTGTTGATGATGACTTAGTTGATCGCAAATTAATAAAAAAAATGCTTATTTCTGATGGCTCTCATCATCATGACATTACCGAAGTAACGTGCGTACCCGAGGGCTTGAAAGCCATTGAAGACACGCACTTTGATATAATACTACTCGATTATAATATGCCTAAAGAAGATGGCATTGAAATGCTAATTGAAATGCGTGCAAAGCCTAAACTCGGTAACACCGCAATTATCATGATTAGCTCCTCAGAGAACTCAGCTTTGGCTATTGAGTGTATAGAAGCAGGCGCTCAAGACTTTTTACCAAAAGGTGATATAACGAGGGATAGTTTAAATAAAGCGCTTATATATGCCAAAAAACGCTTCGAGGCAGAACAACGTATGCACAACAGTTATCTTGCTGTAAAGCATATGGCAGAACGGGATCAGCTTACTGGTTTGTCTAATCGATATCATTTTGAAGAAATACTAAAAGTAATGATAGCTAACAATAAACGTGCTAAAAACTGCGTGGCGTTACTTGCTTTAGATTTAGATAACTTCAAAAATATTAATGATACGCTTGGCCATAGTGTCGGCGACGAAATTTTAATACAAACAGTAGAAAGGATTCATAGTTGCCTGAGGCAAAATGAAGGATTTGCACGCTTAGGAGGCGATGAATTTGCAGTTATAATAGGTGGAATTTGCAATATTAATCAAATAGGTATGATAGCAAATAGAATTTTAGCAGAAGTTTCTAAACCCTTTTTGCATGAAGGCAGAACTTTAAATTGCAGTGTTAGCATTGGAAGTGCCATATACCCAAATGATGCTACTGAATCTCATGAACTGCTAAAATGTGCTGACATTGCAATGTATCGCTCAAAGCAAAGTGGTAAAAGTAGAATTAGCTTTTACAAAGAGCAATATCAGTACGAATTTAGTCGTCGAGTAGATATTCAAAATAGTATAAAAGAGCATATAGAGGAAAAAAACTTTAGGCTATTTTATCAACCTGTTTATTGTTCAAAAACACAAATAATGACAGGTGTCGAAGCCCTTATCCGTTGGCCAGGTACAACCATTCATTATACTCCTGATGAATTTATTCCTATTGCTGAAGAGTGCCGATTAATAGCCCCTCTTGGAAAATGGATAATTGCGAGCGCTTTAGAGCAGTTATCTTTATGGCAGCAAAGCTATGAAACTCCCTTAACACTATCTATCAATATTTCACCTATTCAGCTACAAAAAGAGATTTTAGAGAGCTATTTATTAGAGACAGTCAAAACATACAACTTAAAAACCAACAGTATTATTCTTGAAATAACAGAAACAGCTTTTATGGAAAATAGTAAAGAAGTGATTGAGATATTAACTTCTTTGTCTAACAAGGGATTTAGGATTGCTTTGGACGATTTTGGTATGGGGTACTCATCCATATCTCATCTAATATCTTACCCTATTGATATAGTAAAATTAGACAAAAGCATGCAGTCGTTGGATGGAGAAAATAATAAGCGATTAAAAATAATCGAGAGTTTATCTTTAATGCTAAAAAAATTAGATTTTTTTGTGGTAGCTGAAGGAATCGAAACGAAAGCCCAACATCAGCTATGTAAAAAACTAAACATAGACTACTTGCAAGGTTTTCTATTTTCAAAACCTATGCCTGCAAACGAGATTAACTTGATACTCGATGACTATTGTAAAAAATCATCCTTAAATAAATAGGTTATTTTGAGCCTCTGTAAAATTGAAGCTTAAATCAGACACCTATATAACTTTAAGCTAAAAACCTTTGGTTTGAGCCACATACTCAAACTAAAGGCTCTTCAATTGGCACAGCCTAATAGGTTAAAACTTAAAATACATGCACATCAGCTGTATTTATCTAAATGCTGACCAATAACAGCCATGACTTTTTCTTTTAACTCTGCTGCCTGAAAACTTCCTTTTACAAGGTAACCTTTTACAAAGTCGTGTGACATTATAATCTTTTTTTCTTCTTCTCTTTCAGATGAGCTAAACATCATAACTACACACGAGCTTATCTCTATCATTTTTCTGAGTTTAGAGAACTTCTCTAAAAATTGAATGCCATTAACTTTTGGCATATTAATGTCTAGAAATATAAGAATTGGAGGAAATCCATCAGGGTACTTTATTCTATTAGATTCATAATTTTCTAAAAATTCTAATGCTTCTTGACCATCTTTTTTTTCAAAAATTGTAAGATCTAACTTGGCTTCTTTTATTAGCCTTTTAAGAATATACCGGTCAACTTCGTTGTCATCGACAATTAATATAGGGGGTTTAATTTTTGTCATATTAGCTTATCCAATGGTATTACTATTTTAAATGTTGTGCCTTTATCAGAGCTTTGCAGTGATATTTCACCGTTTAAGTACTCAATATGTTTTTTAACCAACGCCATCCCTAAACCAGAGCCCGTACTCGTCTGTGCATGAAATCGCTTAAACATATCAAACACTTCACCTTGATGCTTTTGTGGTATTCCCATTCCGTTATCTGTAACAGTAATAAAAAACGTCTCTTGCTCATTGAAAATATCACAGCGGACATAAGGGGAGTCTTTATTTCTGTCGTAATACTTCAACCCGTTTGAAATTAAGTTTTCAATAATTTGAGCAAAACGCGCTTTTTCTGACTTTATAGGTACTGATAGATTAATTGTTGTCTCGAGCGTACAAGGGTTGTCTTTCATAAGCCAAGTGAGTCGCTCTTTCATATCAATAATCAACTGATTAAAATCAATTACATCTCTATCTTCACTACCAATTTCAGCTTTAGCTAATAGTAAAATATCAACAACAAGTGTCTCTAACTTTTCCATTTGTTGATAGATAACCAATGCATTTCGACTTGCCTCTTCAGTATCTCCTGCTTTTATATCTTCAATAACAAAATGCGCTAGGGATTTAGCCCCTGACAACGGTGATTTCAGGTCATGAGAAGCTCGATAAGCAAACTGTGCAAGTTCGTCATTTGCTTGCTGCAGGGAGGCTGTTTGGCTATTTATAATCTCTTTGAGTTCAATACTGTTTTCAATATTTAAAAGATCATTTTTAATCCGCTGCCTGGCCGCGATAACGAGTGCTTTTAATTCACCCGACGTTTTTATATCAAGCTCATCATCTAGGTTAATATTGCTTTCGGGTTTACTTGATAAGAGCAGGGTAAGATTTCGAATAGAGCTGGATATAGTACGAGAAAGGTAACTTATAAAAATAATATTAAAAAAAGATATGACGATAACAAGTGGAATTAACGTCATTAGTATAAACGATACTGTTTTTCTGATTGGTTCTTCAAACATCTCAGAGTGTTTGTTAAAGCTGACAAGTGCAACATTAAGGTTTAGTAAAAAATCAGCTCTACTGAGCTCACCTTTTTCATACTGAGTAACTGACAGTAGTGTTTTATCCGCAATTTCTATATCTTTTTCACAAATTGTTAAAGTTTGCTCTGTGTTAATAAATTTCATAACAGCATAATTTAATGGATTTATTTCTTCAATACAGTCAATTGGTTGCTGCCTAATTAACAATATATCTGACTCAATGGTATTTATATCTATGGGGAGATCATTTTCTATTTTTTTAACTGACTTAGTAAGTTGATGAGTATATTTTAAGTGAAGAAAATTAAGTTGGTGAAACTTGGCCCCTTTAGCTATTTCAAAAGCTGAGTAAACAGTAATACTTACCTCTGCAGCTGTTAAAATCACAATAAGCATCAGTTTTCTGGAGATATTCATATACGACACCTATTTTAGCTACTAACCCAACAGTTTTTAATAACACTATAATAATTATAGTATTTATCACATTAGGTATAGCAGGTTTTATCTTTTTTACTAGCTCCTCTATAAATAACAATTTACGCTTAACTTAGTTCATTTTTAATACAAAGCTTCTTTTTAATTTTAGTTTGCCACTCAAGAGCAAGCTCCGGCAATTCGAGTGCTGCTAATAATACACTTTCATAATCTGGATATTTTTTATCAAAAAAAGCCTGGAACAGTTTTTTTACTGATATGTCGTGCGAGGCTTTCTTCTCGATAACAACACTATCACCCGTTTTTGCAACGCCCTGCTCTAGTACCCTAAAATACACGCCAGTGCAGTAATGCTGCGTAAACAGTTTAAGGCTGTTTTTATTATTAAGGGCGATAGCTAATTTAAAACAAGGCACACGAGGCTGGCTTACTTCAAGTAATGCAGTACCAATTCGAATATGGTCACCTATGTGTATATTCGCTTCATCAAGGTCAGAAATCGTGAAGTTTTCGCCAAAGGCACCTACTGCCAAATCATCATTCTCGAGGGTTTGTTTCCAATAATCATAATGATTGTGCGAAAACGCGTAAACCGCTTTATCAACCCCGCCGTGATTAACTAAATCAGCTTGCTCATCCCCTATAATATTTAGCTTTTCAATAACAACAGGTTCGTTAGTTGGCGTTTTGAATATTCCCGTTTTCACCTCTTTACCATTATGAATAAGAGTTTTAATTTTAGAGATATTAGTCGAGATGATTTTCATTGCGATACCAACGGATGAGGAAGTAAAGATTAATTATGCAGGTTTTAAAATTATTATAAATAAATTTAAGCAAAAAAATGACCGCTTAAGACTAAGCAGTCATTTAACAATATACAGTTTTTATTATTCTGCTTGTTTTAAAAAATACGTTTCGGCCAGTCCGTTATGTATTCCAGCTAAGTCTATTTGTATTTCATCGATAAAGTCATGCAACAGACCATTTTTAAGTACTCGTACGTCTTTATTTTCTAACTCAACAATTGCATCATCAATTGATTTAATAATTTCTGTTGAGTTTGGCAAAGGTAAAACCAATGCTTTTAATTCATTCATACAAAATAAAATAGATCGTGGGAATACTTTGCTGTGCATCACAAATTCTATTACATCTGCACGCTGTACTCTAACGCCCATTTCTTGGCGATACATTTGATAAGCACTTAACGAACGCAATAAACTGATCCACTGAATATTATCAAACGGCTTCACTTCTTCTTCATTAGTAATTAACGTAGCAGAGCGAATATCTAAAATTCGCGATGTCATATCTGCGCGCTCTATAATCGAACCAAAGCGGATAAAAACATAGCCCTGATCATGATTAATTGTGGCATCTAACGCCCCAAATATTTGATGGGCTGAATCTATAATCTTTTTTAAATAATCAAAACGTCCGCGCTTTGTTATCCCTTCTTTTTGATTATCTTTTACATAATAATAAAGAGAGTTAATTTCTTCCCATACATCTCGCGGTATTACATCGCGAATTGTACGCGCGCTTTCTCGTGCCGAAGTAATAGAGTTTAAAATTGACGAGCTGTTATCACTACCAACAAGTAAATACCTTAATGCTTTTTGTTCAGTAAAATCAGTATGGTTTTCTGAATACGCTTTACGCACACCAATAATATCAATTAATGGCTCCCAGCCGGTACATACGCCTTTGGGTAAGTCCATCATCAGTAAATTGTTAACGTTGATTAAACGAGCCACATTTTCCGCGCGCTCAATGTATCGAGATACCCAATATAAAGTTTCGCCTACTCTTGATAACATATTATTTAGCCTCTTCGTCAACAATCCAAGTATCTTTACTGCCACCACCTTGTGATGAATTAACCACCAAAGAGCCTTTAACCATAGCAACACGCGTTAATCCACCAGTGGTAACTTGCGTATCTTTACCTGATGATAAAATAAACGGTCTTAAATCGGTATGTCGACCATCTGGTTTATTACCATCAAATGTTGGTACTGTTGATAAATCTAATGTTGGTTGAGCTACCCAATTTCGTGGGTCCGCTTTAATTTGAGCAATACACGCTTCTTGTTCTTTTTTAGTCGATTTAGGACCAATTAATAATCCATATCCGCCAGATTCATTTGCAGGTTTAACAACAAGCTTATCGATATTTTTAATCACATGGTCGCATTCTTTCGGATCTAAACATTTGAACGTTGGGACATTAGCAAGTTTAGCTTCCTCGCCTAAGTAGTACTTAATCATCTCAGGTACATAGGCGTAAACTACTTTGTCATCAGCAACACCTGCGCCTGGTGCATTAACTAAAGCCACATTACCTTTAGACCAAGCACGCATTAATCCAGGAACGCCAAGTTGGGATTCTGGTAAAAAGGCTTCTGGGTCTAAAAATAAATCATCTATACGACGATAAATAACATCAACTCGTTGTAGCCCTGTGATTGTTCTCATGTATACACAGTCATCTTTTTCAACAACTAAATCGCGCCCTTCTACCAGTTCGCAACCCATTTCTTGGGCAAGGTAACAATGCTCAAAATAAGCGGAGTTAAATACCCCAGGAGTAAGTACCACGACTTCTGGTTTATCTTGTGGACGAGGCGACATTGCCGCTAGCATATCAAATAATTGTGAAGGGTAATCATCAACAGGTAAAATCGATACTTGCTCAAATAATTCAGGGAATACACGCTTCATTACAGAGCGATTTTCAAGCATATAAGATACACCTGAAGGAACACGCAGGTTATCCTCAAGCACATACATTGTACCGCTACCATCGCGTACTAAATCTGAGCCACAGATATGCGCCCATATTTTATTTGGCGGATTTATTCCCACACATTGCTGGCGAAAGTTAACTGATTTTTCTAGTAACCCTTTTGGAAAAACACCATCTTTTATTATTTTTTGGTCGTGGTATAAATCATCTATAAAAAGGTTAAGCGCTTCAACACGTTGCTTTAAACCAACCTCTACGCTTTGCCATTCTTTTTTGCCAATGGTACGCGGTATAATATCAAACGGCCAGGCTCTATCAATCATATTACCTTCGTTGTAAACCGTGAAAGTAATACCCATTTCTTTAATTGCTAAATCAGCAACCGCTCTGGCTTTTACTAATTCTTCTGCTGATAAATTAGCAAAAAATTGTGCTAATTGTGTTCCATGCGATCTAACGTTTCCTTGTGCATCAATTAATTCATCAAAGAAACCTTTTGTTTGGTACGCTTTCCAATCAATTTTCATACACTCTTTCACCTTATCCATCATCATATATGACGTAGTTAAACTGCTATTCCATTCGAATCATATCAACCGCTACATCAAGCAATTGACTACCGCCACCAAATACCACTCCTTTTAAAGGAGTTACGTCAGAAAAGTCTCGCCCTACGGCTAGAGTAATATGCTGATCGCGTGGTAAAACATTATTTGTTGGATCAAAATCAACCCAACCAAAGTTTGGCACAAATACCGCAAACCATGCATGAGTTGCATCTGCACCTTCTAGCTTTTCTTCGCCTTCTGGCGGCATGGTTTCTATGTACCCACTTACGTATCGACCTGCTAACCCCACGCTGCGTAAGCATGCAAGCGCAAAGTGTGCAAAGTCTTGGCAAACGCCCCTTTTTTGTGCAAAAACAGTGCTCAAAGGCGTACTAATTGTTGTAAAACCAGGATCATAATGAAATTCATGAAAAATCCGTGCCATTAAATCTTTGCATGCAGAAATTATATTTTTGTGTGCATCAAACGAAATTAATGCGTATTCCTTAATTCCTTTATCTATTGGAATAAGCTGTGAAGGTAGTACAAATTCAGACGTTTTTAATAATTCCGCCGTATTTGGTTTAACCAATAAATCACGTACTTTTCGCCAAGCAATATCAACACTCTCTAAATTGCTATTAGCGCCGACTAACAGTTCTACCTCGCTGATCATCGTTACTTTAAGTTTTTTATGCTGTATTGCTATTTCAAACGCTGTTACCTGATTATTAAAATAATCAGTAAATGTTTGTAAGTAAGTCGGTGTAGGTTCAATTTCTACACGACTACTGTGGCATATTTGCCCGCGATTCGTTTTTGGCGTTAATCGCGCTTGGTTTTGACACAAACTAACAAAGTCTGAATAGTTGTATGTAGTCGAGTGCTTTATTTTATATTTCACGATTGAGCTTGCTCAATATTAGTCCAGTTCAATTTATTTGCCGTTTGGGTATGAGAAAAATACTGTAGTAATAATACATCACAAAATGTATCTAAGTTCATACGCGTATTATGGTTAAATTCGATTAACTGGTTACGTTGTCCATTTTCACTTTTTTGTAGGTAATCTTTCTCAGTTACATAACAACTTGTTTTAGATAGTAAAATTGCTTTTTCGTGTGCCGCAATTACGCCTTGCCTGCGTTTTGTGGGTAAATGCTTACATAACTTATTAATTTCCTCTAACTGAAATAATAAAGAACGTGGGTATTCAGCATCTAAAAGTAATAACTCAAGCCCTGTACCAATGGTTTGATACATTCTGTATCGGCGCTTATGCGTAACTAAACTAACTTGGCAACTTAGCACTGCTTCAAGTAAGCCAAGCTCTTCGGGCTCGTCTAACTCTTTGGTTAATAAAGCCGCACTTAATGATGTTATTTGTAAGCTACGCTCTACTCTTCTACCCATTTCGAGTAAAAACCAGCCATTACTATTTGGCATACAATCTGCAATCGAGCCATTAAAAGCCATAATTGAGCCTATAACTCTATCTAGGCTGCTTTGCATTGCACGCGTTGGAATATTAATATTTACATTTTTAAATACTTTAATTTGCTCATTAATATCATCAATTATTCGGCGGCTATCATGAGATAGTAATTCTTGAATTTGCACCGACGCATTTGCAATGTACTTTAATGTATTAATAATACTGCCAGCGCATTGCTCGTCTGCAAGGAGTTGAAAGGCGGTTTCTTTAGACAGATTTACATCAATGCCATCTAGTTTTAAATCAGGTTCTATATAGGGATAAACAATATATTGCGACCTAATGGCATTAGAAAGCCGTGCAACTATACTTTTTCGTATTGAATCTGGGTAAACAGAAAATTCGGTGTACTTGTCTATAAAAATACGCAATATACGTATGGTATTTTCGCAGCGTTCTAAGTATCGGCCCAACCAAAAAAGGTGCTCAGCCGTACGGCTCGAAATAACCCCTTCGAGTAGCGTTACATCCATTCTTTTTCTAATTGGCACCGGTGGATTATGCTCGCCTAAATCAACTCTATCGGCTGTATTTATCCATGTATCTTTGATCCAACCAGATATTCTCGGGTTGTTACTTTTTTCGTTCGAAAAACACAGTGCTGAAGGAAGTACTTCTACGCCATTTTCAGTGGTTAATGCATAGCATCTAAACACCACTGGCTTGGAGATTAATTGCCCGTCATGCCAAAATGGTGCACTGCTAAAAGAAGGTTTTTCTTGGAAAAAGTAATTATCGGGTTCTTTGCTAATAAGTAGCTTTATTTCTTGCTCGTCTAACACTCCATCTAACTTGAGTGTAGGGTCTATAGCAGATAGTAGTTCGAGGTTATTCCAATCAACGGCTTGCGCTTCTTTTACACTTAAATAATTTGGCTCACCTAACAACAGGGGTTGTTTTAAAATTTGCTGCGATAACTTTTCTAAGTTGCACTTTATTGAAGGTGACGAGAGCACACCGCTACCAAACGGGTTTAAAACCTTAACCGACCCTTGTCGAACCGATTGTAATAAGCCCGGAATACCATGAAGTGAATATTCAGTTTGCTCTAAAGAGTCAATACAACGATCAGAAACCCAGCGTAAAATGACATTAATTTTACCCAAGCCTTGTAACGATTTTAAACAAACGTCACCACCACGTACGGTTAAGTCGGCGCTTTGTACTAATGTATAGCCAAAGTAGGTAGATAGGAATGCATGCTCGTTGTAGTTAGGGTCATCAATTCCTTGGGTAAGGATTACAATTCGTGGGTCATCCATATAATGGGTATATTCGTTAATACCCTCTTGGAATAAATTTAAAAATTCTTTAATTTGCTGAACATTACATTCGGCAAATTCTTCAGCCATTACACGCCTTGCAATAATACGGCTTTTAATTAATAGCCCTAAGCCTAACGGGCACTGACAATGATCGCTTAATACTTTAAATTCGCCTGTTGGCGTGCGGTAAACATCTAATGCAGTAAAAAATAGTGTTAATTCGTTACTAGGTAAGCTAAAACCTTCGCGTAAGTAATTAGGGTCTTGAAAAAGCTGCTTTGCAGGAATATGACCATCGACTAATAATGTTTGGTCACCGTAAATATCTTGCTGAATTTTATTTAATAAAAGGGTTCTTTGTTTTATTCCCTCTTCGAGCAATGCCCAATCAGCTTTTGATAACATAAATGGCAATGGGTCGAAGTGCCACTGCTTATTGCTTTCATTTTTAATATTGCCATTTTGTAGCAATTGGCTAATTTCTGTAGCGCGGCTACTAACATCATCTGCTGTTAGACTAGCTAAACGCTTAAATAAAGTATCCCAATGTTCTGGGTTTAGACCACTGTGGTTTGCTAGTTCATCATGTCCATGTGATTTATCAAGGTATAAAGACAACCACTCAGGCAATTCCGGCATCGCGTTATTGTTAATATACAAGCTGAAAGCGCTCCAATTTATAGTAAATAGCCGTGTTCATAATGATGCTTTAAAAATATTTAGTCATTCCACTTTAAATAATTTCAAAGTGGAATGACACAACTATCAATTATTATTTAAAGTTAGGCTGCCTGCGTAAATCCAAGGTATTTGGATAATCAGGATTACTACTTTCTTCATCAGGCACTACGTATTCACTTGCGCTTTGCGCCGATTGAAAACTATGCGTAACCGCCGATGGGCTCCAGCTTGGTTCTGCTGATGCAAGTAACGATGGTGTATGCCCATGCTCCCAAAATCTTGCAACCCTGCGCCCTTCGGCTTCAAATGCATTAACCGGTAGCGTTTCAGGATTACGACCCCCAGCATGGCTCACATGATATACAAAGCCTCCAACTGAACGACCTTCCCACGTATCGATTAAATCAAAAACTAATGGAGCATGTACGCCAATAGTTGGGTGAAGCGCTGTAGGTGGCTGCCAAGCTCTGTATCGTATACCCGCGACCATTTCATCTTTTGCTTTACCTTTAACCGATTTAAGCGGCACTCTTCGACCATTACACGTTACAACATAGCGATCGCTCATTGTTCCTTGTACTTTTATTTGTACTCTTTCTAATGACGAATCTACATAGCGCGCCGTACCCGACGCACTTGCCTCTTCGCCTAGTACATGCCAAGGCTCGATTGCGGTTCTAAGCTCAAGTGTAACGTTATCAAGTTCTCGCGTGCCACATACCGGAAACCTAAATTCAAAAAATGGATTTAACCAACTTAACTGAAATTGAAAACCTGCTTGTTGTAAATCGCGGCTTACTTCAGCTAAATCGTTTTCTACATATTGTGGTAATAAAAACTTATCGTGTAACTCTGTACCCCAACGTATTAATGGCTTGTGGTAAGGTTTTTTCCAAAACCAAGCAAGTAAAGTACGCAACAGTAGCATTTGCACTAAACTCATTTGTGAATGTGGAGGCATTTCAAAGCCTCTAAATTCTACAATCCCTAAACGACCTCTGGCTGAGTCGGGTGAATAGAGCTTATCTATACAAAATTCTGCTCTGTGTGTATTACCCGTTAAATCCACTAATAAATTACGCAGTAACCTATCAACTAACCAAGGCTCAGGTACCTCACCTTCGGGCATATGCGAAAAGGCAATTTCTAGCTCGTATAAAACTTCATCACGGGCTTCATCCACTCGCGGCGCTTGGCTTGTAGGACCAATAAAAAGCCCCGAAAACAAATACGACAAACCAGGATGATGCTGCCAATAGGTAATAAAGCTTCTTAAAATATCGGGTCTGCGTAAAAATGGGCTTTGCTCAGGTGTTTCGCCACCAAGCGTTACGTGGTTACCACCACCAGTACCAGTATGGCGACCATCTGCCATAAACTTATCGGTACCTAATCGGCATTCTTTTGCTAAACCGTATAACGTTGTGGTTCGACTGACTAATTGATCCCACGATGTTGAAGGATGAATATTTACTTCAATAACACCTGGATCTGGCGTTACAGCGTATTTTTCTACGCGGCTATCTTTAGGTGGGCTATAGCCTTCAATAACAAGCGGCATTTTAAGTTCTTTAGCCACACTCTCTATACTACTTATTAAACCCATGTAATGTTCAAAATGACTTGTTGGTGGCATAAATATATATAAACGCCCCTCTCTCACTTCCATTACAAGCGCAGTTTTAACCATTTCTTTACCAATAAACCCCTTTTTAAGCTTTTTAGCTTTGGTAAAATTTTCTGGAATATCAAACGGGTCGCGGTCAATAATATTGCCGCTCCACTCAAGGCTGTCTAAAGGTAGACGATAACCAAGTGGTGATTCACCCGGTAATAAAAAACAATGACCCCGTTTAAACTCCCACGTACACGACTGCCAACAGTTTTTACTATCGTTCCATTTTAAAGGTAGAACATAGCCAACAGGCTTTTCTATGCCTTTATCCATTTTAGCTAAAAAGCCTTTTCGGCTCATTGCATGGAGAAGTTCTGGTTGATCTGGCTTTATTTCGGTAGGTAATGAGGCTTCTTGCCACATGTGATATAAAATATCTTCATAAGCCGTAGTAAGTGCCTTGGTTTCAAGACCAAGTGAGTCACACAGTTTATCAGCAAACTTTTTAGTATCGGTATGATCAAATTTATAATCTTTATTAGGATCGGCTAATAGTGCGGCATCTTGCCATAAAGGCTCACCATCTTTGCGCCAATAACATGCGTATTGCCAACGTGGTAATGGCTCACCCGGATACCATTTACCTTGTCCGTAATGAGTAAAGCCACCTTTTGTGTATACTTTATTCATTTCTACAAATAAATTTTGAGCTAATATTCTTTTTTCTTTACCATCGGCATCAGTATTCCACTGAGGATGTTCCATATCGTCAATAGAAATAAACGTAGGTTCGCCGCCCATGGTTAAATGTATGTTTTCTTCATTGTAAACATTGTCAACGTGCTGACCTAAACGGTTAATTGCCGCCCACTGCGCCTCAGAATACGGCTTAGTAACACGTGGGTCTTCGTGTACACGCGTTACTTTATTATAAAAGCTAAACTCAGATTTACAGTCATCTATACCGCCGGTTACCGGCGCTGCCGAGCTTGGCTCTGGCGTACACGCCAATGGAATATGACCTTCACCAGCAAATAAACCCGAGGTAGGATCAAGCCCTATCCAACCTGCACCCGGAATATAAACCTCGGTCCATGCATGCAAATCGGTAAAATCTTCTTCTGGACCACTTGGACCATCTAATGATTTTTGATCTGATGTTAGCTGTACTAAGTAGCCCGATACAAATCGAGAGGCCAACCCTAAATGACGAAACAATTGTACTAACAACCAAGCAGAATCACGACACGAACCTGTTTTTTTACTTATTGTTTCGTTTGCCGTTTGCACACCGGGTTCTAAACGAATGCCATAACCTACTAATTCATAAATAGCTTGATTAACAGCCACTAAAAAATCAACGCTTCTAAGCGGCTCTTTAGGGTTTAAAGATTCAATTAATTCTTTAAATTTTGGACTGGCTTTGCGTTTTTTTAAATAAGGAGAGAGTTCTGACTTTGAAATAGCATCGTAAACAAACGGGAAGTTTTCGGCGTAATCTTCTAAAAAGAAATCAAAAGGATTAATAACCGTTAGTTCGGCGACCAAATCAACTGTAAAACTAAATTCGGTAGTTGGCTTGTTAAACACCACCCTCGCTTGGTAATTACCAAAAGGGTCTTGTTGCCAATTTATATAATGATCTTCTGGAACTATTTTTAAAGAATAACTTTTAATTTTTGTACGGCTATGTGGCGCTGGACGTAATCGGAATATATGCGGCCCCATATTAACTGACCGGTCGTATTTATACTGAGTATGGTGCGAAATCCCAACTGTAATTGTCATCTATTAATTCCCCTTTAATAATGTATGGCCACAATATAACGCTGAAAATATTATTTGGACTAATTCACTTGTGCAATTTTTATACCAAAAGACTTGCTTAAGTAGTACTGTTCATCCACTCGCGGCTCTTGCACAAAGCAACGTTATGCATAAAGGTTTTGACCTAATTAATAGGAAAAACACACCTATTCAATAAATAGTAAACTTAGTGTGATTTAGACCATCGATTTTAGATTATTAATGGTGCAGAAAACGCACCAAAATAGTGCTTCAAAATAACTTATAATTAAATCCTGTTAATTTAAAATATTGAAATAAAACAAATATATTTAGATTTTTTAAAATACTCACTGCGTTACTTATACCGCTAAACTGATATAATTAAAAGGATTTATTTAGAGTTTAAAAATCACTCAAAGTAATCATTAAATAGTAAGAAATAGTTCACAATAAAGCTGCTGTTAAAGTAAGTAACGGTGCTATACTAGATCGATTTTTAACCGCTTACGTTACAGTAAAACTAACAATCTCGATGACATAAAACAAGCAACTTTTAATACATAGATGCTTACTTTAAAGATTAGTTTTGCAGTGGTGTGTTTTAATTTCAAACAAAACAGAACACGTCCAATTTGAAAAACCAGCACACCTCACTAACCTGTTAATTTTTCATTATCATCAAAGCTAAAGGTAATGCAGCACTAGGGCGTGTTGTTCTTTGGTGGTTGAATTTGCAGCAGTGTGTTTGGTATTTAAGCAAGGCAGAGTCTATGATGTGTGGTTGTTCCCCATACATAGGCGATAACGCAGCATAAATGCCAAACATGCGCTGCCCCTGGGTTCTTTCTAGGGACGATTGACTCTTTGTTGCTCGGTTTTTACTTAGCCCACTAGGTTACAAACCTCGCGCCGCGATTAAATCGCCCCTAGATTGAACAAATTTCAATCCCAAAAAACAACACGCCCTAGCGTATTTAAGATTTTTTAAATCAACCCAATCTACCTAATAGGATATTTTCTTATGCAAAAGCTAACAGATGTCGGTGAAAACTTAGTTAATGGTATAGCATCTCGTTATAACCTCAGTCACGATGCAGTAATTCACATGTTAGTTAGCGTTAATAACGGCGGTTGCTCAATGGCACAGTTTAATTGCCCAGAGCTTGGTGGTTCTGGTCAATGGATGCGTGGCGGAATGACAATGGTTGGCGACATGTTTAACAACGGTTTAAAATCAACCGTTGATAACTTGTGCAACGAACTTGCTAATATATTGAGCAATAACCAAATATTTCCGGTTATTCCTGTAGGATCGCCTGGCAGCAATCAGTGGTGGCCAGGTAATCTAGGCAGCCCAATTAGCAGTGGTGCGCAAAATAATATTCGCTACGCTATATTCCCTAATCGCTTAGCCGTTGAATTAAATGGACAA
Source organism: Pseudoalteromonas sp. SR41-7 (assembly GCF_014163935.1). Taxonomy (NCBI): domain Bacteria; kingdom Pseudomonadati; phylum Pseudomonadota; class Gammaproteobacteria; order Alteromonadales; family Pseudoalteromonadaceae; genus Pseudoalteromonas; species Pseudoalteromonas sp. SR41-7. The sequence goes on from NZ_JACJEF010000014.1 coordinate 82,072, forward strand.
GTGAGCGTATACGACACGTTAGATCATAATATTGGTGGTGTAAGCCAACAGCAAGGCAATAATACCTCTCTTACATTTAACAGCCAGTGGGGGACAATTAATGTAAATACCCTGCCATTAATTTCAGGGCAAACGCCAACGCCTCCAGAACCACAAAAAGATTTTACGCAGCAAGTAACGCAGCCGAATTTTGCATCGTCAACACCAAACCAAGTTGAAGCACCGGCTAATAATACTGTGGGGCAATACTCGGTAGACGAAACACTTCAAATTATTGAAAAGTTAGCACAACTTCGCGACTCTAATGCGTTGAGTGATGATGAATTTAATATTAAAAAGTCTGAACTTTTAAAAAGGATTTAACCACTATCCTCCAGTAGCATAGCGCTAAGTAAAAGTGGTTTATACGGTCTCTTTTTTATTCGGTAACATATGAAAACATTTAAATGTAATTGCACAGATCAACTTATTTTATTTTTTGAAAGCAGCCATTGTTTGGCTTGTGGCAGAACCGTGGGTATTGATGATGAGTTCGACCAAGTTGAACCCTATGAAATTGATGAGCAATCGGGGTTATTTTACAAAGCAGAAGCGCCTGAAGTTTTTTATAAAAAATGTGATAACAATGCTCAGTACCACGTTTGTAATGGTATGGTTAATTTAGACACATTTATACCTGTTGCCGATAAAGACGAAGTGCTGTGTTTTTCGTGCCGCTTTAATGAAACGGTGCCCGATTTAAGTATTGTTGAACATATTCCATTATGGAAAAAAATGGAGACAGCAAAACGTCGCGCTTTGTATACATTAAAATCATTATCACTCCCTTTAAATACCACGATTCAAGAACCTGAAAGCGGATTAAGCTTCGATTTTATAGCAGACCGTAACGTAAGCGATCACTTTGTAAGCCCTATTATAGGTCAAGACGTTGTATTTACAGGACACGATTGCGGGCATATCACTATAAACCTAGCTGAAGCAGACGACGTAGCACGCTCTCAAGCTAAAATAGCAATGGGCGAGCGTTACCGTACTTTACTTGGCCATTTTCGCCATGAACTCGGTCATTATTATTTTGATCAACTAATCGCAAATTCATCAAAAAAACATGCTTTATGTAAGCAATATTTTGGTGATGACGAATTAGATTACCAGCAAGCGCTCGATACTCATTACAAGCAAGGCGCGCCAGCTAACTGGCATGAAACCTTTATCAGTGAATACGCTACTATGCACCCTTATGAAGACTGGGCGGAAACATGGGCGCATTACATGCATATTATCGATACTTTAGAAACAGCCAAAAACTTTTCAATTACAGGCTCAACAACGGGTAATGAGTTTGAATTAGATGAAGCAGACGAGCTTAGATTGCCACAAAGTGCATATTACTTTAATTCACAAACATCGATTGATGCTATTTTAGATACTTGGATGGAATTTTCGATCATTCTAAATTCACTAAATCGCAGCATGGGACTTGCCGATGCCTACCCATTTGTACTAACTCAAGCGGTGCGAACTAAGTTATCTTTCATCCATCATGCTATCCATAACAGGCTCAATTTAATGCCTGATTTACTAACATAAGAAGTAATTAATTGAGTAAGATAGTTTACTGTTTTACTCAGTAAACTATTAAAATAACTGCTAAAGAGACAGAAAACATTAGGGCGTGTTGATCTTTTCAAAGACTATATTCTATTAGTTTTAAATTTAGAATTTTGGGTGCTATAAGCGACAATAAAATAATCACGATATGTAAATGCCCCTAAAACACTTCACTGTAAAATGAGTAAGGCTTAACGTTCCAACTAAGGCAAAAAGTAAATATAGAACGGCTGTAAAAAATGGCTAATAGTAAGAGCGTATAAATTTAATCACTCGTTCTTAATAAGAAACTGAACAATATTTATAAGTCGCTAATAAATAATAAAGTTAAAATTAAAAACACTACAAAAATGGGAGTAAGTATATAAAAAAGAATATTTGATATGATTTTGTGTTCTTCTCTGAAGCTAAGCAAGCTATTGTACTGCGCCCTAAAAAATGGAAAAGTAAAAAAAGATCTAAAAATAAACCATAACACTAAGCTGCAGTGCAATTTTATTTCAAACCAAAACTGTTCTGGCTCAATATTTATAGAGTGACCAGCAGTGCTTTTTCCACCTATAGACCAGCCTGTTATGAGCTCTAACATAATAGCTAAAATTAATAGAGCCGCTACCCAAAGTGCAGCGGACTCTAATGACTCTCTTTTTGAGATAAATTTTGAACGCATCTTTATTCACAGATTACATTTATAACTACTTTTGCCACTTGCCCAGCGCTTGTTTGTCGCTTTGTTTAAACTCAACCCAGTTTGATGAGTCTTTAAAGTGCTCTTTTTTCCAAAACGTGGCGTGGTTTTTTAAATAATCCATTATAAATTGTGCGCCTTCGAACGCGGCTTGGCGATGGCGGGACGTTACGCCTACAAATACAATTTGCTCGCCAAGTGCTAAGTAACCAACGCGGTGAATAATACATATTCGCGCCAGTTGCCAGCGAGTTTGAGCTTGCTCTGCAATAGATTGAAGCAGTTGCTCGGTCATACCAGGGTAGTGTTCAAGCTCAAGTGCAATAACATTATCGCCACTGCTGAACTCTCTTACCAAACCTGTAAAGGTGACAACAGCGCCATCGCTTTTATTATTACTACAAAGCGTATTGTGCTCGCCACCTACATTAAAATCATCGGTTTGTACTTGAATATGTATGCTCATTAGCCACCTGTAACCGGCGGGAAAAAGGCAAGCTCATCCCCTGCTCTCACTATTTCGTCGCTTGATGACATAGTTTGGTTAAGCGCTGCAAGTAGCTCACGCTCCTTCAGCCACGGTTGCCAATGCGGGTATTGGCTCACTAATCTTAATTTAAGCTCTGAAATAGTAAGCGGCTGCGTAATCTCAAGACTTAATTTGCTGCACTTTAACCGCTCTTTTAGTTGCCCAAAAAACAATAACTCTACTTTTCCGGCGCTAGATATTGCATCGTTTGGATTAATCGCGTTGCCAACTGCCATTTTTGCCCCCAGCTTTTTGAGTAACGCGCATGCCGCTAATTTCCATTAGTGGGTCGGCTGCTTTACACATATCAAACAAAGTAAGGCTAGCCACAGATACCGCGGTGAGCGCTTCCATTTCGACCCCAGTTTTACCTGCAAGTTTGCAGTAGCTGGTTATTTTAATTTGGCTGTTTGCTTCATCAAGTTCAAAATCAACAGCGACTTTACTAAGTGCAAGCGGATGACAAAGCGGGATTAAATCGGCGCACTTTTTAGCGCCTTGAATACCCGCAATACGTGCCACGCCTAACACATCGCCCTTTTTGTTTTGATTAAGCATTACTTGTTCAAAGGCAAGCTTACTCATGCTAATAAATGCTTCAGCCGAGGCATCGCGCAAGGTTACGTCTTTGAGCGATACATCAACCATATTCGCTTGGCCGTTTTCGTCAACATGGCTCAACATACTATTGCTCACGCGATTCACACTTTTTACCAATGGTAATGTGCGGTACAAAGTTACACGGTTTATGCATTGAGTTAAGTTGATCTTTTATAATACCTGTCCACGCTGTTTTACATGCGCCTGTAGAGCCTGGCATACAAAAAATAACCGTGTTGTTAGCAAGTCCCGCAAGTGCACGAGATTGAATAGTAGAGTTACCAATTTCGCCGTACGATATGTGCCTAAATAGCTCCCCAAAACCGTCTACGCTTTTATCAAACAGCGGAGCAAATGCCTCTGGTGTTGAATCGCGCTCAGTAAAACCTGTACCGCCAGTCACTAAAATAGCATGAATGGTGTCATCGGCTATCCACTGCGATGCCACTGCACGCATTTGGTAAACGTCATCTTTAACTATGTCTTTATCAGCTAAGTGATGGCCAGCTTCAGTTAGCGCTTTAATTAAGTAATGACCAGAAGTATCGGTAATCGCATCGCGTGTATCGCTTACCGTCATTACGGCAATGTTTAATGCTATTTGTGACTCAGTTGTGTGACTCATAATGTTCTTCTTAATTGATTAATGCTTTGGTCAAAATGCTCATTTACAGCTTTAAATTGCGCCGGTGTATTGGTGTTTATTAATGCGTGCGCTTTATTACATAAAAGCGTTTGCACACCAATGCTTTGGGTAAACTGTTTTATTGATTTATGACTGTTAGCGTTTGTGAGTATGTGTTTTAAATGATTTTTTACACTGCTTGTATTACGAATATACAGCGGTAGTGGTTCATTTTCAAAGTGCCAAGCATGTATTTGTGACTGATTTAATTGATTGCTCACACTTTGTACGTTATTTGACTGAGAAGCCAGCACAATTATGCTTAACAAACTACTCGTAAGTAGAGGCATATCTACCGCAGTAATAAGTAAGTCGTGCTCTGTGGCTATTAATGTGGAATAAATTCCGCCAAGGGGTCCACTATTTGGGTATATATCTTTAACGTACTTTTCTGAGGGATAATCGCTCGGTGAATAATGGTTCAATGACTTGACTGGATTTGTAACGTTGCGACTTATAAGTATGTTTTTAGCACCTACGTCTTTTAATAAATCACACGCATTGTGCAATAGCGTTTTATTTTTTAAAACTAAATCGGCTTTGTCTGTGCCCATTCTTGATGACTTACCACCAGCAAGCACAACACCTGTAAAATCTCGCTTAACTTTTACTTCCATATTAACCACCTAACATGGCTAAGTGAGTTGTCGCACCTGTTAAGCGTTTATCTAGCTCATGGCTTATTTCTTTATTGCCCATAGCGGCTTGAATTGCCTTTACGGTCGCTGCAGTATCGTCCTCGTTGAGTAGTTCGCGTAAATCTATACCTTGCTCTGCAAATAAACATAAGTGTAATTTACCCAGCGCCGACACCCTTAAGCGATTACAACTTTTACAAAAGTCTTTACTGTACGGCATTATTAAACCAATACGACCATCGTAATCAGGATGACAAAACTCCTCAGCGGGTCCATTTAATTTCCCCCTAACGACTTGTAACCAACCTTGGTAAAGTAATTGGGCTTTAACCGTTTGCCCACTTAAGTGGTTTTCTTCAAAAAATGTTGCGCCGTCACCGGTTTCCATTAATTCTATAAAGCGCACTGTAACTTTGTGGTGTTTTACCCACGCTAAAAAATCCTTCAATTGGTTTTTATTAAACTGCTTGGCAAGCACTGCATTTATTTTTATATCTTTTATGCCCAGATCTACCGCGCGTTCAATCCCTTTTAAAATAAGGTTAAGTTTGTCGTGCCCTGTTATGAGTTTAAACATACTCGGATTTAAGCTATCAATACTGACATTAAGCGCATCAAGCCCTGCCTCAGCAAATTCATCAATTTTCTTTAATAAATTAAACCCGTTGGTAGTAATGGCTACTTTTTCTATGCCAGGTGTATTTTTACAGAGTTTTATAATATCGGTTACGTCGTTTCGCAAGCACGGTTCGCCACCTGTAATGCGTACTTTTTTAGTACCTAGCTCTGCAAACGCATTTACTAGCGTGCTAATTTCGTTTTTATTTAAAAAATTACGCGGCGTATCGCACTGATACCCGTTTGGTAAACAATAACTACAACTAAAATTACATACATCGGTTATTGAGAGGCGCAAATAGTTAAACTGCCGACCAAATTGATCATTAAGCATATGCTTCCTTTTTTATTTACATTACAACCGCAACATCAATGCTGCTAGAACCTGCTTTGTAATGTTGTTTTATTAATTGGCTTAATTGTGTTTTACACGAACCGCAGTTCGTCCCACATTTAAGTTCAGACCCCAATTGCTCGACTGTGTTTGCACCGTTTTTAATGGCGTTTATAATTGGCTGCTCTCTTACTTTAAAGCAGCTACACACTTGCACGCCTTGAGTAAATTCTTCATCTGGGGTTGCATAAAGCAAAGACTGTAACTGTGTAAAGGTCAGTAATGGCTCTGCAAATAAATGGTTTATCCACTCAAGTGATATTTCTTTTTGCTCATTAGAAATAACACCAACAAACGCTAATTGATCGTTTTGAATACACTGCACATGCATGGCTTTTGCCGTATTCATAGCCGACCACTGCCCTTGTAAACCGGTTAAGGTTTGGCAGTAATACAGTAAATCACTTTGTGGCTCATTAAGCGCCAATTGGTAATTAAAGCAATTACTTGCATTAACTTTGAGCCAAAAATCACTGTTTATAACAAGTTCGTTTTTAGCAAACAGCTGCATATATTGCACAAAGGGTGCTTTAACTATATTAACAGCGCCGTGTTTACACTCAGCCTGACCAGATAGAGGGTCAACTACCGATTGATACAACCCACTTACTGTTGCTGATGACGCAAATTGCTTGTTCCAATGAATAGGCATAAAGCATTCACCTTTTCGCACCGAATCGGTTACTTTTGCATGCGCGGTAACGTGCCCTGTTTGGGCAATCGCACTTATTAAATCGTTTTGTTTAATTGCTAATTTACTGGCATCAAGCGGATTAATTTCAATGTACGGGCGTGTAATATGCGATGAAAGCGCAGTGCTTTTACCCGTGCGGCTCATGGTATGCCATTGGTCGCGTATACGTCCTGAGTTCATTATAAACGGATAATCACTTGATGTTTGTTGAACAGGTAGTTGCGGCGCTATAGGTATAAAACGCGCCTTTTTATCAGCGGTGCTAAATTGGTTATCTGTAAAAACCTGACCATTTTTATAAGGCTGGTTTTTAACAACAGGCCACATAATGGGTTTTAAGTTATCGTACTGGCTTTTTGTGAGCCCAACTAAACCAGAGAGGTTTAATAATCGGCTGCCATTATTTTCAAAGTCGGTTAATTGTGCCCATTCTTCAAAAATGCCACTTGGATCTGTAAAATCAAAACCTTCAAAGCCCATTTTTTTAGCGACTTCGCACATAATTTGCCAATCGTTTTTAGCACCCGAATAAGGCGCTACTAACGGGCGCTGTCTTGATATTCTGCGCTCTGAGTTAGTTACTGTGCCGTTTTTTTCGCCCCATCCGGTTGATGGAAAAGCAACATCGGCAAATTTTAACGTATCACTTTTTGCAATACAGTCAGATACAACCACCAGCTCGCAGGTCTCTAATGCTTTTTTAATAGCGGTGTTATTCGGCAAGCTCACCATTGGGTTTGTTGCCATTATCCACACTGCTTTTATTTTGCCTGCCGCTATTTCATCAAACATATCAATAGCATTACTGCCTGCTTTTTTAGCAATAGTTGGCGCAAGCCAAAAACGTTGTACAAGTGACTGATGCGCTTCGTTTTCAATATCTAAATGCGCCGCTAACTGATTAGCCAAACCACCTACTTCGCGCCCGCCCATCGCATTGGGCTGCCCAGTAATCGAAAACGGACCACTGCCTGGTTTAAGTAATTTACCTGAGGCTAAATGTGCATTAATAATGGCGTTGCATTTATCTACACCCGAGCTTGACTGATTTATACCCATTGAATAAAAGCTAATCGCACTTGGGCTGTTAGCAAATAGCGCGTAAAACTCAGTGACTTGCTCAATTGCTATATCGCAAAAGTCGCTAACTGCCTCACAGCTCCACTTTTGTGCCTCTTGCAATGCGCTTTCAAAGCCGTTTGTGTGCTGATCAATAAATTGCGTATCGAGGTGGTTATGCTCATTTAAATAATTAAGCAAACCGTTATAAAGCGCAGCGTCACTGCCTGGTTTTATATTTAAAAATGTGTCGGCAAGCTCAGCGGTGTCGGTTTTTCGCGGGTCAATAACCACCACTTTCATATTTGGGTTAAGCTGCTTTGCACGCTCCATTCGCTGATACAAAACCGGGTGAGTCCACGCTGCATTTGAGCCAATTAAAATAAGTAACTCAGTTTGCTCTAAATCTTCGTAGTTACACGGCACTACGTCTTCACCAAAAGCGCGTTTATAACCTGCCACAGCAGATGACATACACAGGCGCGAATTTGTATCAATATTGCCTGAGCCTATGTAGCCTTTCATTAATTTATTCGCGATGTAGTAATCTTCAGTAAGTAACTGCCCCGATACATAAAAAGCCACCGCATCAGGCCCGTGCTTTTGTATTATGTCGTTAAATTTATTGGCAACATGGTCGGTTGCTTCATCCCACGTGGCTGCTTTATTATTAATGAGGGGCGACGTTAAGCGGTTATCACTGCCTGTGGTGTCTAGCAAATGCGTGCCTTTTACACATAAACGACCAAAGTTTGCGGGATGCTCTCGCATGCCTTCAAGCTTGGTTGGCACATTATTAAAAAGTGAAATATCAACACCGCACCCTACACCACAGTAAGCACATGTTGTTTGTTTTAAACTCGTTTTATTTATAGTTGGTGATGTGTTTGCGGTTGTCATACTGCTCTCTTTTAATGTACTTTAATTTATGCGAGCTGTTTAACAGGCTCATTAAGGGTAACTACGTTAATAGTGTTACTTGCTTTAGCGAGTGCGCTGTTTATTACGTTTTGAACGAGCTTTTCACACCCTCCACAGCCTGTACTGGCTTTGGTACTTTGCTGCACACTTGCCAAATCTATGCAGCCTTTAGCGACTGTTTGTTCTATGGTGTGTTTAGTTACTTTATGACACGCGCAAATAATGGCGTCATCAGGCAAGTCGTCGGCGCTTAGCTCTGCTATGTCGCCGGCAAGGGGCATAATGAGCGCTTCGGGGGCGGTGGTAAGTTCAATGTCGTTTAAATGATATTGCAGTAAATTATCGTAATCGCTGGTATCACCAACAAGTACCGCGCCTATCAGCTTATTACTTTGTGAATTAGTGACTACTTTTTTATAAATGCCATTGGGTTGATCTTCAAAGTAATAGCTTATTGCGCCTTCGCTGCGTGCATGTGCATCGCCAATAGAGCCCACTTCAACACCCATTAATTTAAGCTTGGTGCTCATATCGGCACCGCTAAATTCATCGGCTTTATTGTCTAAGCCAGTACTTTGCAAAGTACCTTGCTGGGTCTGTTGTAAAATATGCCCAACTGCAATTTTAGCCATGGCGTAACCGGGTGCCACTAAGCCAAAAATAAAATTATTCCACAGTGCACATTCACCAATTGCGTATATGTTTTTGTCGCTCGTTTGGCAGTGGTTATTAATTACAATACCGCCGCGCTCACCTAACTCTAAATTAAACTCGCGGGCCAAATTATCATAAGGGCGAATACCCGCCGAAAATACAATCATGTCGGTTTCAAGGGTTTTACCGCCTTTAAAACACATTTTGTAACGGCAACTTTCACCTTCTACTATTTCCTCGGTTGCTACCGATGTATGCACAGTAACACCTAAATCTGTAATTTTGTTTTTTAGTAGCCGACCGCCACCAGCATCAACTTGTACACCCATAAGTTGCGGTGCAAATTCTATTACGTGAGTATGTAAACCCAATTGCTTTAATGCGTTTGCAGCTTCAAGCCCCAGTAAACCGCCACCAATTACCACGCCTACTTTGCTGCCGTGGGCTGAATTTTTTATTGCGTGTAAATCGTTAATGGTGCGATAAACAAGGCAATGCTCGCGATCTTTACCCGGTATAGGCGGTACAAATGGGAATGAACCTGTAGCAAGCACAAGTTTGTCGTATTCAAACAATTCCCCTTTAGCGGTCGTGACAGTTTGCGTATCACGATTTATATCAACCACTTTAGAATGAGTATGAAAGCGTACTTGCCAATCGTCATAGGTTTTATTACATGTAAGTGCGAGGTCGTCTGCGGTTTTGCCTTTAAAAAAAGAGGATAGTTGTACGCGGTCATACGCTAAACGGTCTTCACCGCTAAGTACCGTAATTTCAAATTGCTCATCAGCTTGATTTTGAGAAACTAGCTGTTGCACAAAATGGTGCCCGACCATTCCGTTCCCTACCACTACAACACGCTGCTTGCTTAACATTTACCCACCTTAAAGTGATACCTATTTTAGTAATTGACTAAAATTGAAATCGAATAATTTGTTATAGGTTTGTTATAGCAATATGTAAGCCAAATATATAAGCATTTAAAATCAGCAAGTTGCCTACATTGGTGCAGAGGTGAAAAGCATAAAGTCCCACAAGATGGTGCAATTGCACCATCGTGTGTCGCTATAAATTACAAGTGAATATTAGAAGATAGAGAGGGTTAAAATTTAGCGCTCATCCATACCCACAATTTTTGAGTATCGACTTTATTAGCAGCAGTATCGCCCGCTGAGTAATCAGCATACTTAACACCTACTGCGTATTGTTTATTAATAGGTTTAACGTATTGTACGTTTAGTTCACTGCCTAAATCGTCAACCCCATTTGATTGCTCATTAGCATCAAAACTGTGATAAGCCACCAGCCATTTTCCGTCAAACGCTTTACCGTTTAAGCTTATGTAAGTGTCGTCCAAACCTTGTGTGGGTGTATTTAAAAACGTATCTGTCCAACCATTAAATTTATGTAACGTGGCAAGCGGTGTTGCAAACCCGTAATCGCCATTATCAGAGCCAAGTGACTCTATGCCAACTTTTAATGTTACTGTTTTTATGCCCAACCCATTTAAATCGACAGCGCCTTCAAGTGCATAGTAATCGGCATCAAAATCACTCACGCTTGTTGAAGCAGACTGCGTTGCATACTCCGCTTTGTAATAAAATTTTATGTCGTTTAGGGTTTTATTACCGTTAAAAGAAACGCCATAAGTATCTAAACTGTCGTCTTGTAGTGCATCGTCACTTAATAAGTAACTGTATAAAACCACTTTACCGTAGTCTGTTTTAAAGCTTGCATTAATTAAATGATCGGACGATTTAATGTCTTTATCGTCAGCAAATATGCGGTTACGCTTATTTAAATAACTGTACTGTAAATTTATGTTATTAAATGCGTAATTAATGGTCGCGGCATCAAAGGTTTGTCTGTCTTGGCGCCAACCTACGTGCCCAACAAAACGCTGCCCATCAAGAGCTATTATTTGGCGCCCTACTTTTAGCGATAGACCATCGCGGGCATATTTAACAAAGCCTTGGTCTATCTCAGTGTTTTCTGGGTCTGCAATAACAGAATAATTAGTGTTTTTCCCCACTGTATTGTTGTAATCATCTACGCCCAATAGGCTGCGAGTGTCTTCTACTTCAATAAGTGCTGAAAAACCATTCACCTCGTCTGTTTGATGCGTTAAGCGGGTTCTAAGTGTTAAGCCGCTTGCATCTTTTAGAGCATTTTCTTGATCAACGCTTTCAAAACGCAGTCTAAAATCAAGATCAGTTTGCGCAGCTTGGCTTATTAAAGGCGCAGTGAAGCAACCCAGTATAAAAATAATAGGTAAGTTGTTCTTGTAATTAAGCATTTTGGTTCTCTAAGTTTTAATTATTAATACACATACCAAAGCAATAAATAAACACAGCGAAATACATTTCCACACCATAACTGGATCGCGTTTCATTATTGAACTTTTATTAGCGGTACTTTCTAAATAAGGATTAGGTTTGTTGATATCGTTTATAAACTCAGAAAAAGCTTGGTATCTGAGCTCAGGTTTAGGGGCAAGCGCCTTCATAAGGGCTTGATCTAACCAAAACGGAATATCGGCTCTGTATTTACGAATACTTGTGTAATGCCAATGGCTGTAATCTTTTGGCGCTACGTGGTTAAGTGGCAGTGGTTTATAAGGCAATTTTGAGCACAATAACTCATATGCAATCACGCCAAGTGAAAACAAATCACTTTTAAAATCGGCGTGCATAGTAATAAGTGTTTCGGGTGCGGTGTAGTCGGCAGTGCCTTGCGGGCAATCATCCGCAATTTGTTTAACCGACTCGTCCATAGCCGCAACACTTACTGTGCCGTAATCTATTAGCGTTACTTTACCGTGCGCATCTATCATCACGTTATCGAGTTTTAAATCACGATGTACCATATCGAGTCGCTGAAACGCCCTTAGTGCATGTACTATTTGTTCAATAATACTACGTACTTGGGTTATTTCTGGGTGCGGCACGTCGTGCTTCCAATCACTGAGTGTTTGCCCGTCCATGTACTCACAAATATGATACAAAAAACGACTCTGCGATTGCGTACTTAGCACTTTCATCACGTTTAAATGGTTTATGCGTTGCCCTACCCATCCTTCTCTTATAAAGCCTTGAAGGTAGTGCACATCGTCTTCAAAATTAACCGAAGGTGCTTTTAAAACCACTGGCGGTATATCGGGCGCTTGTTGCACTAAATAAATGTGCGAGCGACTACTGGCATGTAATTTACGAATAACCGTGTAGTCATCAATTTTTTGCCCAACATTAAGCGCAGGTGGAATTTTTCGTCGTGTTAGCGAATGGTAAAGTTCATCTAACTTTTGCTCGGCAATATTTTCTACTTTTACCAGTAAACAACTTACGTTGTCGTCACTGCCTCGTGCTAATGCAAGTTCGGTAATTGCTTTAGCTGCATTTTCTAAATTAGTGTACTCGTTAATTAATTTAGCTATATCACTACTTGGGAGCACATCGTGTACGCCATCGCAGGTTAATATATAAATATCGTCTGCTTTTAGGTCAACCTCGTATACATCTATTTCTTGATGAAGTTGCGCGCCAAGAGCACGCGTTAGCGTATCGTTTACTTTGTGATCCCGTGTTATTGCCTCGATTTTATTTCCTCGCAAGCGAGTAATACGCGTATCACCTAAGTGGAATATATAACCCGTTGCCGACTTTAAAATAAGTGCTGTAAAAGTCGTCATCCAATCGGCTTGACGCTGACCTAAGTGATTGTAATTAACCGATTGCGAATAAAGCCACTGATTTAAACTTGCTAACACCTTCGACACCGACTTTTTAACCGCCCAACTTTCGGGGGTATTTAAATACTCATTTATAAAATGAGTAACCGAAAGTTGAGACGCTTGTTTAGCATTTTTTGCTGATGAACACCCATCGGCTAAGCAAGCAATAACGCCTTTAGACTCTTTTTCTTGCGCTTTGGTATTGAGAGCTGCAAACGCATCTTGGTTTTCTGCTTTTAACCCTTTAGCACTGTGCCCGCCAAATGAAACGTTGAGTTCATTTTTTAGCGATTTAGCGTGGAGTGTTTCATCAAACATAGTCAATAATGCCTTAAGTCACTGAAATAAGTTCAACGGTGCCGTCTTCATTTACTTCGGTAATATGGCCATCTGGTTCTCTCATAAAAAACAGTGCAGCTAGACCAAGTAATGCACTACCCGCAATAATGAAAAAGAAAGTTTGATAATCAACAAGTGACAATGCCGTTAAGTACACTACTGCACCTACATTACCGTAAGCACCTGTCATTCCAGCTATTTGCCCAGTTAAACGACGCTTAATTAGCGGTACTGCGGCAAATACAGCGCCTTCACCAGCTTGCACAAAGAACGAACACGCCATAGCCGCAACAACTGCAAGCCATAAAGGCCAAGATGCATCAACCAAGCCCATTACAAAATAACCAACAGCAAGACCCGTTGTAAGTACAATAAGGGTAATACGGCGACCTAATTTATCTGAAATCCAACCGCCACCTGGGCGAGATGCTAAGTTCATAAATGCATAAGCTGAGGCTAAAATACCCGCGTACACCATATCAAGCGCAAACACATCCATAAAAAATAGCGGTAACATAGATACAACTGCAAGCTCAGAACCAAAAGTTGTAAAATATAAAATATTTAAAACAGCCACTTGCTTAAATTCATAACGATGAGACTCAGGTACAGGCTCTTTAAAAATATGACCATTTACGTCAAAGGTTTTATACACTTCGTAAATATAAAGCAGAACTAAAAAAGCATACACGGCAAGTACAAAGTTAGCCGAAATTAGGTTAGCACCGGTTGGTGAAAGCTTCCAAGTAAGTAATGCTAGTGCACCATACATAGGGATTTTCATAATAAGAAGTAATACAAAGTCGCCTTTACTGGTTACTTCCATTGCGCCTACTTTTTTAGGCTTAAAGTATGTACCGCCTTTTGGTGTATCGGTTACATTTAAGTACCAAATAATACCAAATATAACGCTTAATACACCCGTTAAACCTACTGCGTAACGCCAACCATCTTCGCCACCAAACATAAGTGCAATAATTGGCAATAACATAGCCGCTGCTGCTGAACCAAAGTTACCCCAGCCGCCATAAATACCTTCTGCTATGCCCAGCTCGTTAGCAGGAAACCATTCACTCACCATACGAATGCCCACAACAAAGCCAGCACCAATAAAGCCTAGCGCAAAACGCGCTATAGCGGCTTGTTCAAATGTGGTTGCCATAGCAAACATAAAACACGGAATACTACAGGTAATAAGTAGCGCGGCATAAACAATCCGGGGACCAAATTTATCGGTCAGCATACCCACCACAACACGGGCAGGAATAGTTAACGCTACATTTAAAATTAGTAATGTTTTAACTTGTGCCATGGTAATACCAAGCGAGCCCGCAATTGCACCTAATAAAGGAGCATGGTTAAACCATACAAAAAATGACACAAAAAAGACCATCCAACTCAGATGTAATACTTTCATTTTTCCTTTAAAGGATATTAAGTTAAATCCAGAACTCGGTTGCATGTTTATTTCCTCGTAAACGTATTATTGTTTTATAAATGCCCCACTCTTTTATATGAGTAGTAGCTCAAACTTTGTTAAATTTTAGTTAACCAAACACAGCAATTACTGAGCCACTAATTAAAAACCATATATTTCAGCTAGTTATATGTATTTATTATTTTAATGCGTTATAGTTGCACTATATGAGTGAGGGGGTAAGGGCTGTTACAGTGCAAATAAAAAGCGTTACTACTTGCTCTAGGATTTAACAAATTGGTATTGTTCAAAAAAAGTATGAGATATTTAAAAATGCAAAAAGCACCGTTAACGTACCAACAGCAACTACGCTATTCTCGGCATATTATGCTGCCGCAGCTTGATATAGACGGACAAGAGAAACTATGGCAATCGCATGCTTTAATTATTGGTGTGGGTGGGCTTGGTTGCGCGGTAGGTCAATACTTAGCGGCATCTGGCGTTGGCACGCTTACCTTAGTTGATAACGATGAAATAGACGTGACCAACCTGCAAAGGCAAATACTGTATAAAGAAAGCGACATTGGTAGCTCAAAATGCAGTGTTGCTAAAAAACAGCTTAACGCGCTTAATAGTGAAATAAACATAAATACTATTGAGGCATTTTTTGATGCAAATACCTCTACAGAACAGCTATTTAATAACATTGATATAGTAATTGATTGCTCAGATAACCTAGCAACGCGTAATGCACTTAATAGCGCCTGTTTTAAAGCTAAAGTTCCGCTAGTGTCAGGCTCTGCAATACGTATGGAAGGACAAGTCGCGTGTTTTACTATGGATGAAAACAGCCATTGTTATGGTTGTTTATCGCAATTTTTTAGTGAACAAACACAAAGCTGCTCTGAATCTGGTGTGCTTTCTCCTATTGTGGGGTTAATAGGCAGTATTCAGGCAACTGAAGCGCTAAAAATGCTTGCTGGTTTACCCAGCGGCTTAAGCGAACACTTATTGCTAGTGGATGGTTTAAGTATGGAATTTAATCGTTTTAAAATAGCTAAAAATAGCCAATGTGCGATGTGCAGTATTTAGTTATTCTAGATTACTGATTGTTGTATAAAACACATCGCCCACTTTAAAGTCGTTTTTGTCCCACACTCGTCTTGAAGCCAAGCCAAACAAAGTTTGCCCGTCAACATTAAGCGTTAACTGCCACTTATTATTAATAAGCTCAGCCTGAGTTAATACCGACCTTAAAACATTACTGTGCGTTGTTTGCTCAGGCTTTAACGCACTAAGCGACATTTGCTCACTTTCTATAATTAGCTTATTACTACTATCGACAAGTGCAGGAAGCACAAAAAGCGGTTGCTCACTTTGCTGTAATTGCAGTTGATATAGCCCGTAGTCTTTATCAAATTTAACCACATCGTAATTAATTAAGCTCAGCGGTGTTTGCCTGTCGTTTGCGTAAATAGCCTTTGCAACGTGCGCACTTGCACCTTGGTTTATCACCTTACCTTTATCAAGCTGAATAAGGGTATCGCAGCAAAATAGCAGCTCTTTTAATGAGTGACTTACTATTATAAATTTAATATTAAACTTAACGGCTAACTCATTGAGTTTAGTGAGCGTTTTAAAACGCAATGACCAATCAAGCGCACTAAAAGGCTCATCAAGCATTATAAATTTTTGACCGGCAAGCAAAGTGCGCGCAAATACTACACGCTGGCGCTCGCCACCCGATAAGCTTTGTACATCACGATTTAGTAAATCTTGTAATTCAAGTGTTTTAACAACGTATTGAAGCGTTAAGCTGGTTTGCTTATTTTCGCAGTGTTTTTGTGTAAACGCTAAATTGCCTGCCACATCTAAATGAGGAAACAACGGGCACGATTGCAACTGAAGCGTTATACCGCGTTTATCACTTGGCAACTCATGCACTGGCTGATTATTAATATGAACACTTTTTGCAGGCTCTAAACCACTAATACAACGCAGTAATGTTGACTTACCGGAGCCTGAAGGACCGTAAACACCCAATACATTAAACGACTCAAGCTCAAGGTTTATATCTAAATCAAAATTATTGAGTGCTTTAAAAAGGCTTAACTTAATCATGTTATTGCTTAACCCCTACAATGCTTTTATTAAACTTAAATAACAGCACTAAGCAGGCAAACGAAATAGCCAGTAAAATAAGTGAAAGCTGATGCGCCGCCGTATAATTTAACGATTCAACATGGTCATAAAGCGCAATAGACACCACCTGTGTTTGCCCCTGAATATTACCGCCAATCATTAATACCAAACCAAATTCACCCAATGTATGCGCAAAGCCTAAAGCAAATGCGCTACCAATACTGGGTTTTAAAAGCGGAATAATTAAATGCACAAAGCGTTTAAATGGGCTTAATCCAAGCGCAATGGCAGCTTCGTTATAGGTTTGATTAATATGCTTAAACCCAGCCACAAGCGGCTGCATTACAAAAGGCAGCGAATAAAAAAGCGAGCCAATAACCACGCCCTGAAAACTAAACGCAAGCTGCGTACTCGTTAGCCAAAACCAAAACTGCCCAAAAGCGTGATCAGGCGAAAACAAAACAAGTAAATAAAACCCTAACAACGTAGGCGGTAGCACTAAAGGCATTGCAATTAATGCCTCTAAAAATGGTTTAAATTTACCGTTATAGCCAGCGAGCTTGTATGCCAGCGGAATACAAAAGATAAGAAGGAGTACTGCGGTTATAAAGGCAAGTTTTATAGTTAACCACAGCGCGGTTAAATCACTTTGAAGCATTGTTATCCTTTATTCTGTAACCTAATTCAATTAACTGCTGCTGCGTAGCCTGCGTCATTAAAAATTGCATAAGTTGCTTAGCGCTAGCATGCTTTTTAGTCGAGCTAATAATAACGCCTTGTTGAATTATATCGGGATATTGATTGGTAGGCAGCACGGTGTAATCTAAATATTTTTGATCTTGCGTGTTACTGTAAGCCGCCTTTAGGGATGAAACAGCCACCAGCCCTACTCCTACATTACCACTTTGCACAAACTGAAACGCATGCGTAATATTATTCCCGTACACATAATTTATTGGTTTTTTAAAATGGTTATTCGCGTAGTGCTCTGAGGCACGTCCGTATGGTGAAAAACGCGGATTAGCAATGGCTACTTTATCATTTACTTTTTCAGCTTTGGGTTGCCACAAAGCAAGTTCGCCTAACGCGTAAGTGATCAAACTACTTTGCTCGGCATAACCTTCTTTAATAAGCGATTGCGGACGAAAATCGTCGGCCGATAAAAACACATCAAATGGCGCGCCATGCACTATTTGCGAATATAAAACACCGCTAGAAGCGGCTGATATTTTCACGTCAACATTAGGTAATGGGGATTTTTTTAGTAGGGTTTCCAATACAGTTTTAAAATTACTCGCTACGGCTACATGCAGCGTTTCTTTTGCGTTTACGCTGCACGAAAGCATGCATATCACACACAAAAAATAACCCAACCATGTATTGTAAAGCTTTGACATTATAAGTATTGTTTCAAAATAAAATGATTTAAGTAAGCAATATATATGAACGATGTTTGCAATGCACCCGGTTTATTACCAATTGAAACTGCAATACAAAATATACTTGGCACAATAACGCCTGTTAAAGACGTTGAAACCATTTCTATAATGCAAAGTGTTGATCGCGTTTTAGCAAGCGATGTTAAGTCAACTATAAACGTACCCGCTCATAACAACTCAGCAATGGATGGCTATGCGCTGTGTATTTCAGATAAAAGCTTAACCTACACACAAGTAGGCAGCGTGTTTGCAGGTCAAGTTTTTGAAGGAACACTTACCCCAGGGCAATGCGTAAGAATAATGACCGGCGCCGCCATTGCACCTGGCGCTAACGGCGTTGTAATGCAAGAAAACGCCTCGGTTGATGGCGATAAAATTACGTTTACTGCGCAACCTGAGCTAAATGAAAACGTGCGTTTTGCTGGCGAAGATATTGCTATAGACGACGTTATTTTAAAAGCAGGCGATAAATTAAAAGCCGTTGATGTGGGATTACTGGCATCTTTAGGAATTGCGAATATAGATGTGGTAAGAACCCTAAAAATAGCCGTGCTTTCTACAGGCGATGAGCTAATAGAACCTGGTCAGCCTCTTAAGCAAGGCGCTATTTTTGAAAGCAACCGCGCTGTTATTATTAGTGCGCTGCAACAAAAAAATATAGACGTGCTTGATTTAGGAATAATCCCTGATGACAAAGAACTCATCACTAATGCATTTTTAAAAGCGAACGAACTTGCCGATGCCGTAATAAGCTCAGGCGGTGTATCGGTTGGTGAAGCCGACTTTACCAAAGAAGTGCTCAACGAAATTGGCAATATCCACTTTTGGAAAATAGCCATGAAACCAGGCAAACCTTTTGCCTTTGGTAAATTAAGTAACAGTTACTTTTTTGGCTTGCCAGGTAACCCTGTGTCGGCTGCTGTTACGTTTAATCAGTTAGTAGAGCCTGCACTGCAAAAGCTGTCGGGTCTTGGTGACGTAAACCCTAAAATGCGCTTTAACGCTGTTACTACATCCGTCATTAAAAAGCGCCCTGGCAGAGCTGACTTTCAGCGCGGTACTGCAACAATTAACGAACAAGGTGACTTGGTAGTTGCCCCGTTTAATAAACAGGGCTCGGGTGTACTTTCGTCGCTTAGTAAAGCTAACTGTTTAATTGTAGTGCCAGCGCAAAGCGGCAATATCGAAAAAGGCGCAACAGTAAGTATTGAGTTGCTATAAAGCCTAAAATGCTACAGCTAACTGTATAATTTAGCTGTAGCGCTGCTGCAAACCTTAAAATATTTTTATATTTAATGTTTGAATTAAACAATTTAACTTTTCGCTACGCCCTACAAACTCTTCTTTACTTAATCTATTAACGCACTTCAGCGCGTTTTTAGTCGCAAAGTATCTATCATAACTTAGGCTTCTTTCGCATTTAACACTATACGTTGAGGGCCAAGAGCCACCGGCACCCGTTGCTATGCCAACAACGTTACATGTAGCATCTATATACTGCTCCCATGCTTTTATTTGCGCTTTAACTGCATCTACTTGGTAATCATCAGTTAGTTGCGGGTAGATCTCATCCATCATTTTACTGATTTTAGTTTTGTATCTATTGCCCTCTAAATTATAAGTATTGCCCGTGTGCATTGCACCGCCTTCTGGCCAATCATCAGTACTTTGTGCAAATGCGCCAAATGATGAAATAGCAAAAGCAAACCCAATAATAATTTTATTCATTTTAAATCCCTTTAATACCAATCTGCTTATATATGGGGTCTATTTAACGTTAAGAAAATTACGCTAGAACTAGGCAAAAATTTTTGTATCTAGTTGTTCTAAATAAAAAATTTTTAACGACGTTATAGTGCAATTTAATTCGTTAAATTGATCAAAGAT